>JAUXSK010000030.1 GCA_030679995.1 Candidatus Moraniibacteriota bacterium | reverse complement strand
ACGAGAGAATGTTTTGAAGAAGCATCTATCAAGGTTAACATAGAATCCTTTTTAAATTGCATGTTTGTTTCAAAAGAAGACGGATCAATCCGAGTTCAATTTAACTTTCTAGCAAGTATCGCCTCAGGGGATATTGGGATTCAAAATAAGGCTTTTCAAGAAAAGTTAAATGAAAATATATCCGAAATGAGATGGTTCAATAAATCAGAAATAGCCAATATGGATGATTCTGATTTTGTTTCACTTCGCACAAAACTCATTCTTGATAAATGGCTGAATGGTCAAATATACCCTCTGGATAGCATATCTATTGTAAAAGAAAAGAGAGATTAACTAGCAACTAGCCGATCTCCCGCAATTTACGCCTGACATTGATATATCCACAACTTAAATCTGACAATTTATTCTTGGCATGAAATTATCATACCATTGTTTTTATTGAAATAAAAAGCTCCTGACCCCGTTATCTTGTAATATTCCTACACCGATTTAAATTCTTCCTTGATCCACTTCGGGTAATCACCCGCCAGAACTACATCCTTATCAATCCATTCGTGCTTGATATGTTCACCACTCAACTGCAACTCGCCACCGGCATATTCAGCCAGAAAAGTTATGCCCACCAGATGTAAATCGTCTTTTACGAAACCCCATATCCTGGAAGGGCGTCCTATTTCGATATTTATTCCCAATTCTTCCTCAACTTCCCGCTTCAAGCTATCTTCAGCGCTTTCGCCGAATTTCATCCTGCCACCCGGAATGTCTATCTCGTTAGGATTTATTTCTTCAGTTTCACTCTTATACAAAACCAGATATTTACCCTCGGTGTTTTTTATCATCGCCTTCGTGGCAATGCCGAATTTTCTTTCCATTTTTTTTATTTCAAATTAAACTAACAATAACTATCTTTAAAAAAAATAGATAACTGGAACCAGGTACCTTTTTTAGGCCCTCCTCTTTGCTCTAGCTCGGATTGCTTTTTTGCATTACGCCGTGGCTTGCTCCGGCGCGTTTTCCGCGGCGGTTTGCCCGTCTTTTATGTCGTCATAAAATTTCGCCATACTGGTATCGACATAGGGCGCCAGCCAAAGGAATCCGATTCCGAAAGTCAGGACGCAAAGCAAGGCCCACCCCAGGAACCTGAATTTCAAACAGAACAGTTTCCATTTGTATCCGTCCATCATTTTTTTGCTCCGCTCGATCGCCTCCGTCGCGCCGATCGATTTGTCGTCAGCCATAATATAGAAAACCATCGCGTACGACAACGCGGCGATGATTCCCGGCACGATCAGAAGCAGCGCCCACAAAAAGACGAATATCGATATCAGCAGATAGGCCGCCAAGGAATTTCCGAAATTATTGAAGCCTTCAAACATCTGCTCCAGCTTGGCATCCTGGTTGCGCGATAATGCCAGGAAAAAAACAGCCAACCCCAGGATCATCGGGCCCGTGATCAACACGGATCCGATCCAGCCGACGCGCGGAATCATCTGAACCCCCGCCACAAGCAGGAAATAGACTACGGACACGCCGATAGCCAAACCCCATTTGCCTTTTAAAGATTCCCGGGCCATTTTCATCAGGATCGCATTTTCTGTCCGCATATTTTTTTCACTTAATTTATTATTTACTCCGCTACATATATCATACTATTATTCCTATTTTTTGTCAGCCGCGGAAAATATTGCTACTATGGCGGTATGCCCGATAAAAACAAACTTGCATATCTCAATGCTTTGAATAAGATCAACGGCGTCGGCCCGCAAAAAATGCGCAAGCTGATGGCGCATTTCGGTTCGCCGGAAAAAATCTGGAATGCTCCATCGGAAGCGTTGGCCGCCAGCGGTGTCGGCGAAGCGTTGGCCGGCAAGATTTCCGCCCAGCGATCAAAAATCGATCCGGAACAAGAATGGCTCCGACTGGAAAAAGAAAATATCCAGATGATCATTGAAACTGACGATGCCTATCCCCGCCTCTTGAAGGAAATCCCCACCGCGCCCTATATACTATATATGAAGGGCGAGATCGACCTGAACGCGCCGATGGTTTCCATTGTCGGCTCCCGGAAGCATACCAGCTATGGCTCGCAAGCCGCCTACGCTTTCGCCAAGGGCCTGGCCAAGGCCGGCATCACCGTGGTCAGCGGCATGGCTTATGGCATAGATTCGATCGCCCACCGCGGCGCGCTGGATGGCGGCGGCAAAACCATCGCCGTTCTCGGCGACAGCCTGGATGACAAAAACATCTATCCGGCCAGTAATTTCCGCCTCTCCCAAGAAATCGCCGCCAGCGGCTGCCTGCTCAGCGATTATCCGATTGAAACGCCGGCCGGCATTCCCGGAAACTTCCCCGCCCGCAACCGGATCATCGCCGGATTGTCTTCCGGCACTCTCGTCATCGAGGCCGGCGAAAAAAGCGGCACTCTCATCACTTCCAATCTGGCTCTGGAATTCAACCGGGAAGTTTTTGCCGTACCGGGATCGATTTTTTCCCCGCAATCCCTGGGTACGAACGATTTGATCAGGAAAGGCGCCAAAACCGTCACCGGCGTCAAGGACATTTTAGAGGAATTGGATCTGGAAGCAAGATCGGAAAAGTCCCCCGTCCCGGCCAAAATACCATCCTCCAAAGAAGAGGAAGCCATCCTGCATATCCTATCAGGCGATCCGGTCCACATTGACAATATTTCAAAAGCCTCTAAACTGGGAACTGCCACTGTCGCTTCCACGCTCGCCATAATGGAAATCAAAGGCTGGGTGCGGAATATCGGCGGGCAGAACTATATAATAATCTAAAATAACAAATTCTAAATTACAAATTCTAAATAAATCAAAAAAACACAATTTTTTAAATTCTAAATTTTTGAATTTAAAAAATTGTGATTTATTTGGAATTTGTGATTTTAAATTTTGAATTTATAAAACTTATGAAACTCGTAATAGTCGAATCCCCCACCAAAGCTAAAACTATTTCCAAATTTTTAGGCGGCAAATATACCGTCAAATCTTCTTATGGCCACATCCGCGATTTGCCGACAAAAAAAATGGGTATCGACATCGAACATGATTTCGAACCGGAATATGAAATCCCTAGCAAGAATATCGACCGCGTGGCTGAATTGAAAAAGCTGGCCAAAAAAGCGGACGGGGTCATCCTAGCAACCGATGAAGACCGCGAAGGGGAGGCCATCTCTTGGCATCTGGTCGCGGCACTGGGTTTGAAATTGGATAAGATCGAAAGGATCGCTTTCCACGAAATCACCGAAAAAGCCATCAAGCACGCTTTGGAAAATCCGCGCGCCATCGATTACAACTTGGTGGACGCCCAGCAGGCGCGCCGGGTCCTGGACAGATTGGTGGGTTATGAACTTTCGCCGTTTTTGTGGAAAAAAATCCGCCGCGGCCTCAGTGCCGGACGCGTGCAGTCCGTCGCCCTGCGCCTTATCGTGGAAAAAGAACGGGAAATCCAAAATTTCAAACCGGAAGAATATTGGGCGCTTTCCGCGCTACTGAAAACCCCCAAATCCGAATTCGAAGCGAAACTGGCCAAAGAAAATGGCACAGCCCTAGGGAAACTTGGAATAAAAAACAAAGAGCATGCTGATAAGGCCGTGGCCTTCTTAGAAAAAGCTGTCTACCAAATCGAAAAGATAATCAAAAAGGAGGTTCAAAAAAATCCGTTGGCGCCGTACACCACTTCCACTTTGCAACAGGATGCCAACAACAAGCTGGGCTATAGCTCCAAACAGACTATGATGATCGCCCAACAGTTGTATGAAGGTGTCAATATCGGCAAGGAAGGTTCTATCGGCCTTATCACCTATATGAGGACCGACAGCGTCAACCTGTCTATGGAATCGATGCTTTCGGCCAAAAAAACCATCGATAAAAATTTCGGCAAGGGATATGCTTTGGACAGCCCGCGCTTTTTCAAGACCAAATCTAAAGGCGCCCAGGAGGCCCACGAAGCCATCCGTCCGACCTTTCCGGAAAAGACTCCGGAGTCGATCAAGGAATTCTTGGATCCGAAGCAATACAAAGTATACCAGCTGATCTGGCAGAGGATGGTCGCCTCCCAGATGGCACCGGCCGTGATGGATTCCGTCGCCGTGGATATTGCCGCCACCCAAAAAGATTCCAAAGATAGTTACACTTTGCGCGCCAACGGTTCCACGATAAAATTCGACGGTTACTTGAAAGTTTATGGAGAAAAAATCCCGGTCGCGGAAAACCTGCTGCCGGAAATGGATGAGCGGGATTTATTGGATCTGGTGAAATTATTATCCGAACAGAAATTCACCCAGCCGCCGGCCCGTTTTTCCGAAGCCGCCCTGGTCAAAGCGATGGAGGAATTGGGCATCGGCCGGCCGTCCACCTATGCGCCGACCATCTCGACCATCATCGACCGCAAATATGTCGCCAAGGATGAAAACAAGCGCCTCTTCCCGGAAGAAATCGGCTTCACGGTCTGCGACCTCCTGACGGAACATTTCGCCGATATCGTTGACTACACGTTCACCGCCACAATGGAAGAAAACCTGGATGGGATCGCGGAAGGCAAGAAGGAATGGGTGCCGGTCATCCGCGATTTCTACGGACCGTTCCATAAAAATTTGGAACAGAAAACCAAAGAAATCAAGAAGGAAGACTTGCAGGAAAAACTGGATCGCCAATGCCCGGATTGCGGCGGGGATCTGGTTATGAAATTCGGCCGCTTCGGCAAATTCATCGCCTGTTCCAATTATCCAAGTTGCAAATATACGGAAAAAACCGAATCGGAAAAGAAAGTGGACGAACAGCACGCCGGCGAAGTCTGTGAGATTTGCGGCGCGCCGATGCTCGTGAAACGCGGACGTTTCGGAACGTTTCTCGGCTGTTCCAACTATCCGGAATGCAAAGGCATCAAACGCATCGAGAACAAAACCGGCATCACCTGCCCGAAATGCCAAGTAGGTGAAATCGTAGAACGGAAATCTAAAAAAGGCCGCGTCTTCTTCGGTTGCAACACCTATCCCAAATGCGACTTCGCCCTCTGGAACAAACCGACCGGCGAGAAATGCCCCAAATGCGGCAACCTCCTGGTCTTCGCCGCCAAAGGCAAGACCAAGTGTTCCGACAAGGAATGCAAGTTTGAGAAATAGATTTGTTGCTTAACTAGTTATGTAACAATTTTTATCAAAACGTCCTGACAATACCGTCGGGATGTTTTGTTTATGATAACCAATCAGCATCGCTGGTGGTTTTATTTTTCCCATTAAGTGCTATAATTCAACAATAGGAATTATCCGGGATAAAAAGGCTCGGGTAAGCTAAAATTATGGAAAATCCAGTCGACAACATCATCCGGAATATGAAACTGCCGGCAACTCCCAAAAGGAAAGAGTTGATTCAAGCTGCCTACGAATTCGCCAAAAAAGCCCATACGGGACAAAAACGCCGTTCCGGGGAGGATTACATCACGCATACGGTCGAAACCGCCGTCATCCTGGCCAAGCTCGGAATGGGCTCCAGTACCATTTCCGCCGGGCTCCTGCATGACGTCCCGGAAGATACGGCGACCACGCTGGAAGATGTTGAAAAAAAATTCGGGGAAGAAATCGCCTTTTTAGTGGATGGCGTGACCAAGATCGGCCGCATCAAATTGCGCGGGGAACAGGAAGAATTGCAACTGGAAAATATGCGCAAGATGTTCATCGCCATGGCTTCCGACATCCGCGTCATCATCATCAAACTGGCCGACCGCCTGCACAATATGCGCACGCTCGAATTCAACCCGCCCGACAAGCAGATCCGCATCGCCCGGGAAACCATGGAGGTTTTCGTGCCGATCGCCAACCGGCTCGGAATCGGCGAAATCAAAGGCAGCCTTGAGGATCTGGCTTTCAAATACCTCGATCCGGAAAATTTCGAATATGTCAAAAATCTCGAGGAAGAACAATACACCCAGCGGAAACGCCATCTGGATACCGCTGTCGTGGAATTAAAAAAAGAACTTTTAATTGAAGGCATCAAGACGATCGACATATTCGGCCGGGCCAAACACCTCTATCGCCTTTTCCAGAAATTAAAAAGGCACGATATGGATATCAACAAGATTTACGACTTGGTCGGCATCCGTATCATCGTCCCGGACATCTCCGCTTGTTATGAAGCGCTGGGCATCGTACACAGGAAATACCGGCCGCTGGTCGGAAGGATCAAGGATTATATTTCTTTGCCGAAACCGAACGGCTACCAATCGATCCATACCACCGTGTTCGGCCATGAAGGAAAGATTTTGGAAGTCCAAATCCGCACCAAACAGATGGACGACGAAGCTGAATTCGGAATCGCCGCCCATTGGATCTATAACGAACAGCAAAAAAGAAGCTTGCGAAATTTTATTTTCGGCAAAAAAATCCAAGTCCCCCAGAAAGAATTGCTCTGGGTCAAGCAGTTGCGCGAATGGCAGAATGACCTGGGCACCGATAACGCCGAATTTATGGAAGGCTTGAAAATCGAATTTTTCAAAAACCACATCTTCGCTTTCACGCCTATGGGCAACATCATAGAATTGCCCGAAGATGCCACACCGATCGATTTCGCCTACAAGGTGCATAGTGAAATCGGCAACCGCGCCGTCGGAGTTAAAATCGACGGCAAAATGGCCACCATCGATTGCAAAATCAAAAACGGCCAAGTGATAGAAATCCTGACTTCCCGGGAACACAAAAAACCCAGCCAGGATTGGCTGAGGTTTGTCAGGACTTCTTTGGCGAAAAGCCAGATAAAGAAAGCTCTTAGAAGTTAAATATGGACCTTGGATAATATGTTGTCCAATTCTTCCTGCGAATAATAATCGATCACTATTTTTCCGCCGGTTCCCGATTTGGAAAGTTTCACTTTGGTTCCTAACGTGCCAGCCAGCATATCCTCGATTCTTTTGGCTTCCAAATCGACTACGACATGCCGCGTGTGTTTTTTGACTGAAATCTCCTTGGTTTTATCTTCGGTCTGCCGCACGGTCAGGCTATTTTTCAAAATCATCTCGAATAAGGCCCGCTGTTTTTCCGGATTTTCAATCGCCAAGATAGCCTTAGCATGGCCCTCGGTTATCTTGCCTTCGATCAAGGATTTTTGGATTTCAACCGGCAGATGCAGCAGGCGCAACTTATTAGCCACCACGCTGCGGCTTTTGCCCATCTTCCTGGCCACTTCATCCTGATTCAAATCGAATTCGTCCGCCAAGCGCAAATATGACTTGGCTTCTTCAATCGCGTTCAAATCGTGCCGCTGTATGTTTTCAATGATGGCCAATTCCAATTTCTGCAATTCAGTGGCGTCCCGCACGATCACCGGAACGGTCTTAAGGCCGGCCAATTTCGAAGCTTGGAAACGCCGTTCTCCCGCGATAATCTCATATTGGTTGCCGTTTTTCGTCGCTATCAACGGTTGGATCACGCCATGTTCTTTGATAGAATCAGCCAACTCCCGCAATTTTTCCTCGTCGAAACGCAACCGCGGCTGATGCGGATTAGGCACGATCCGGACCACTTCGATTTCTTGCACGCCCGTTTGCGCCTGGCTATTTCCAGGTGCGACGTCGGCAGCGCCAGGCTTCGCTCCGAAATAGTTGAAGTCCCCCTTCGGTTCCGATATTTTTTTGCCTTGGCCGGTTGAACGGCTTTGCGGGATGAGCGAAGCCAGTCCGCGGCCAAGTCCATAATTTTGAGCCATAAATTTATAAAATCACAAATACTAAATTACAAATCCCAAACAATATCTAAATTCGAATTATCAAAATCAAAAACTTGTTTTGAATTTTTTAAATTTTAGTGATTTGAATTTATTTAGAATTTGAAATTTAGAATTTAGAATTTTAAAATTATTTATACCGTAAACTTTTTCTCGCCCTCTTTCTTGTCCATCTCGATTATCTCCCGGGCTAAATTCTTATATGATCTGGCGCCTTTGGAAAACGCGTCGAAACCCAGGATGGATTTTCCGAATCCCGGCGCCTCCGCCAGGCGCACGCTGCGCGGGATGATGCTGTCAAAAACATGGCCCGGAAAATGGTCTTGCACTTCCTTGATGACCTGGCGCGACAAGCGGTTCCGCTTGTCATACATCGTCAAAAGCGCGCCCATAATTTTCAAATCCGGTTGCAAATTTTCCTTGACCAAATTGACCGTATTCAGAAGCTGACTCAACCCTTCCAGCGCGAAATATTCCGTCTGGACCGGGATGATGACTTCGTCACTGGCTACTAATCCGTTGATTGTCAGAAGTCCGAGGCTCGGTGGCGAATCGATGATGATGTAGTCGTAGTTGGTCCGGATTTCCCGCAGGACGTTATACAGGCGGAATTCCCGATTTTCCATATTCACCATCTCAATGCCGGCGCCGGCCAAGTCCTGGTTGGACGGGATGATGTCGTGCCCCAATTTTTCGGTGCGGATGACGATTTTGGCCGGATGCTCCCCCAGAACCATCGAGTGGTAGAGGCTTTTTTCCACCTGATGGATGTCGATTCCGAGCCCGGAAGAGGCATTTCCCTGCGGATCAAGATCCACCAGCAAAACGAACTTGCCAGCCGCCGCCAGATAGGTCGCCAGATTGATAGCCGAGGTGGTTTTGCCCACTCCGCCCTTCTGGTTGACTAATGAAATTATTTTCGCCATAATAAGTAAAGTATAGCACATTTGCCCGAGTGATGAAATTGGTATACGTAGGGGACTCAAAATCCCCCGGTCGCAAGGCCATGCGAGTTCGAGTCTCGCC
>JAUXSK010000028.1 GCA_030679995.1 Candidatus Moraniibacteriota bacterium | reverse complement strand
CTGATCATTTTCGGATCGCAGCCATAAAGGTTGACGGAAGCGAGAAGCCCCCAATAGTTTTGCTCCGTGAATTGCCGTTCACTGAGGACAGGTTGTTCATTCATTTCTTTTTCGTGTAAGTTGGATTAAAATTTAAACAATGGATTTATTATACTAATTTGTCGGATAATACACAAGATTAAGCGGATGGGGAAGGCAGGGGATCTGGATTTGCAAATCCTGGCTCCAGCATCCATCGCGGATGATATGGCAATAAAGGCCGATATTTCCAGCTTAATCCGGCTGGCTGGGTTTGTCCATCAGCCCTATTTTTGCTAGAATAAGCCTATGAAAATCATTTTCGATTTGGATCACACATTGTTCAAAGCGGCTCTTTTTAAGGAAGATCTGTTCGATATTCTTGTAAAAAACGGAGCTTCCCGGGAAGACGTCCTAGAAACATACAAGGTTTACCGGGACAAAGTCAAAGGTGCGTATGATTTCGTGGCGCATGCGGATATTTTAGATGGTAATGCGGCCGGATTTAAAAAGGCAGGCGCGGTGCGGGAATGGGAAGATTTTTTGCGGGGCGATTTCACCCGGTATGTCGATCGGGAAGTTTTTGAGGTATTGGAAGGTTTTAAAAATAAGGGTTTTGAGCTTATTTTGCTGACCAGAGGCCATCCGGATTTGCAGTCGCACAAAATCAAAAAATCTGGATTGGATGTTTTTTTCGACGAAATCCATATCTGCCAAGGCGGAAAATTGCCGGAGTTGGAAAAAATCAAACCGCAAGCCGGCGATTGGTTGGTGAATGATACTTGGAAAGAGGCGGTCGAGGCGCGCCAGGAATATCCGGAATTGAACCAATTGCTTTTGAAAATCGACGATAATTGGCAGTTGCAAAATCGGGCGGAAATCGATATTCCGATGCTTTCTTCCGTCGGGGAATTGCCGGAGCATATCAGATAGGACCGGAATCCGACCGGATTTGACAACTTACGGCGATTTGCTAAAATTGGAATAAGTTTGACAATCACAAAGCCTATGAGCTGGATCCCGTCTACATTGCGTGGAGCGGGGTTGGGTCCGGTTCGTCCCGCCCGTCGGGAAGGGCGGTTTCTGCGTCAGTGGAAACCCGGCATCCTCCGTAATCATAGGATAATCAATTTCCTTTCGAGGCGTTGATGAGTGGAAATTCTGGTCCTGTTCCGCAGGATTTTTTTATTTCCAGAAAAAAGGTGGCAACACGAAGCACTAAGTCTATCAAGACTCTTCGTCCTTTTGCGCAATTTTTTATTGCGTGAAAAGACGGGGAGTTTTTTTGTTTTTTTGGTGAACTTTAACAAATGAGGCATATCATAATGGATAAAAGCATATGTTGTTTTGCGGATGTAAATCGTCTGAATGGCAAGAATTTCTGTTCGAAATGCGGGCAAGAAATCGCTGTGCGGATAAGGCCTGCGGACAATCGGTCCGAACAAAAGCAGATTATCAACGATAATCCGAAAAAAACGGCAAAAGTCAGATCGGTCGGCTGGGGAACGGCCTGAAGATTGGTTGGCGAAAAAACCAACCCTGGGGGTGTCACGATGTGGCATCCCTCTTTTTTGACAAAATTTATAAAAATGCTATGATAGGAATATGAATAATTTCAAATACGCAAATTCAATCCCGGCAGACCCGCGACCTAGACAATTAGGCTGCTTATGTGTGTTTGAAATCAACAGATAAAAAGATTTTAGATAGACACGGGACAGCCTAATGAATAGGCTGTTTTTTTAGTTCTTTGTTTAATTTTATAGAGAAGGGGAGAATCAAGATGGAAAAGAAGAAAATCATCGGTATCAAATTGGGTTCGGCAGTTTTGGTTTCTGAGAATAAAATCAACCGGCAATTGATCCGGCGGGTCTGCAAACAAATCGCGGCGCTCGTCCAAGACGGCAACGGAGTTTTTGGCGTAACTTCCGGGGCGATTGCCAGTGATCCTAATGAAAAACGCTCCAGAAACCTGCGTTCGGCAGTCGGGCAGATCCGGATTGTGAACCGGTACGCCATGGAGCTAGAAAAATTAGGCGTCGATGCGGCGCAGATGCTGCTGACGGATGAATATCTGATCGACGCGGAAAATCCGAAAACCTGTCTGACTAAAAAAACGATGCTGGAAGCTTTCAACGCGGGTGTGGTTCCGATCATCAACGCGAACGACGTCATTGATAATGAAGAAATCAAAGCGTTGGAGCATTGCGCGGACAATGACCGGTTGTTTAAATTGACGTGTCTTTTGGTCGGAGCGGATATCGCGATTATCGGTTTTGATCAGCCGGGATTTCTCGATCAGAAAGGAAAAGTGATGCATTACATCAATGTTTCCGAAATTGAAACGGTGCTGAAATGTGCCAAGGGCGGAAGTATCTTGGGGCATGGGAAAAACGGTATGCGGACCAAAGTTCTGGTTCTGGCTGAATTGGCGCAAGCCGGCACGCAGGCGCATCTGGCACCGGCCAAGGAAAAAAATTTTATCCTGCGGACCATCCTGTGGGAAAAAAATTTCGGAACCCGGTTTTGCGTGTGAGGGACAGGGAACGCTTTCTGAAAAAAGAAAGCGTTCCCTACTGAATTTGGCAAAAGAAGCTTTTTGTAATAGACTTATATCATTAAATAAACTTTATGAAACAATCGCAACTATTCACCAAAACCCAGAAAGACGCCTTGAAAGACGAGGTGAGCGTGAACGCCCAGCTCTTGATCCGGGCTGGATTCGTTGATAAGGAAATGGCCGGAGTCTATACGGTTTTGCCATTGGGACTGCGCGTGATGAATAAAATCGAGAATATCATCCGGGAGGAAATCAACGCTTTGGGCGGGCAGGAAATTTTTATGCCGTCGATGCAACCGAAAGAAAATTGGCTGAAGACCGGGCGCTGGGACAGTATGGACGATTTGTACAAGGTAAAAGATGCCAGCGGGCGCGAGGCGGCATTGGGACCGACCCACGAAGAAATCGTGGTGCCGTTGGCGCAGAAATTCATCAACTCGTATAAGGATTTGCCTTTTTCCGTCTATCAATTCCAAAACAAATTCCGGATGGAATTGCGCGCCAAGTCCGGCATATTGCGTGGACGGGAATTTATTATGAAAGATTTGTATTCTTTCCATTTGGACGAGGCCGATTTGGATGCGTATTATGAAAAATCAAAAGCGACGTATTTCAAAATTTTCGAGCGCGCCGGCCTCAAGGAAGTGACGCATCTGACTTTCGCTTCCGGCGGATCTTTTTCCAAATATTCCCATGAGTTCCAAGCCATCACGCCGGCCGGAGAGGACATTATCTACGTTTGTGAAAAATGCGGTTTGGCGGTCAACAAGGAAATTAAAGCGGAGGTTGTGGAATGTCCGGAATGCAAAAATACGCAATTCAGGGAAGAAAAGGCGATCGAGGTGGGCAATATTTTTAAATTGATGACCAAATACACGCAGCCTTTCGGTTTGACCGTTAAAAATGAAAAAGGCGAGACCAAAGAAATCGTTATGGGTTGCTATGGTATCGGTTTGGGCCGGCTTATGGGCACGGTCGTGGAAGTGCATCACGATGAAAAGGGCATCGTTTGGCCGGAAACCGTGGCGCCTTTCCAGGTCCATCTTCTGAGCTTGAGCCAGAACGAGAAGGCGGCGGAAATTTATGAAACGATGACGGCGGCCGGAATTGAAGTTTTATTTGATGATCGCGATGCGAACCCCGGCGTGAAATTCGCCGACGCGGATCTGATCGGTCTGCCATACCAGCTGGTGGTCAGCGAAAAAAATATGCGGGATAACCGCGTGGAAATTAAAAATAGGAAAAACGGAACAGTCGAATACGCATCTTTGGACAACTTGGAAATACTTGGATATTTCCAAAACAAATAGGCCAAGAAAAAATTCTTCCGCTCCGCTAAAACGGGGCGGTTATTGATTCAGTGTGTTAAAATAACGGAATATGGGTAAAGCAAAAGAACAAGGTTTTTCAGCGGAAAAAATCGAAAGTTATGACATCCACGGTTTTTGGGTCCGCATCTGGAAATTATTAGAGCCTTCACATAAGCAGATAGGGCGGCTTTTGGCCGTGACATTCTGTTTGGAATTGATGCGCCTGGTCGGGCCGTATATCTTGAAATTAATCATCGATTTGGTGACGAATTTTTCAGCCGCCGAAGCCAGCCTGATGCTGGCGTATGTGGCGGGGATGTTTTTAGCCAATCAAGCCACTTCGCTTTTGGCTTTCCTGCAGGATAAGAAAATTTTCAAGATATTGGTCGATGTCGAAGTATATTTGTATAGTGATGCTTTCAAAAAGATGATGTCTTTGAGTCTGGGTTACCATGAAAAGGAAAATACCGGCAACAAAATCACCAAGATCCAAAGAGGCTTGACCAAAATCGACGAGCTTTTGGGGAATTTTTTCTGGGAAGTGGCGCCGACCAGTCTACAGTTGATCTTCACGGCGATTACACTGTTCGTTATCGATTGGCGTTTCGGGCTGGTAATCGTGGTTTTTGCCATAGTTTTCGTGCTGTTGACGATCGGGATCAATAAAGCTGTCTATCCGTTTCGCAAAGCCAGGTTCAAAATGGAAGAGGAGGCTTCGGGCAATATGACGCAGGCGATCATCAATATCAACGCTGTCAAATCGTTCGTGCAAGAGGAACGGGAAATCGGATTTTTCGGAATGATCCGCGACAAAATACGCAAACAGATTTTGTTCGAATTCGGCAAAATTCTGCGGCAGAACCTGAAAAGGAATTTGGTAATCGACTCCGGCCGGGCTTTTATCCTCATTTCCGGGATGTATCTTATCTACCAAGGCAACATCACGATCGGCACGATGGTTTTTGTTTATACCATTTCGGAGAAAGCCTTACTGTCACTCTATCGCATCTCCCGATTATATGACCGCATAATGGAAAGCGCCGAAGCGGTGGACCGCCTGTACTATTTGTCATTAGAAGAATCAGATATCAAAAATCCCAAGCACGGATTGAAACCCAAATCTTTGCGCGGGGAAATCGAATTCAAGGGTGTGGATTTCGCGTATGCTGACAGCTCGCTCAAGGCGTTGGATGGAGTCAATCTAAAAATACAGTCAGATTGCGTGACGGCCCTGGCTGGTCCGTCGGGCGGCGGCAAAACTACGGTGGTCAGAATGGTCTACCGTCATTATGATCCGACCAGCGGTGAAGTGTTGCTGGATGGCAAGAATATCAAAGATTATGATTTGAAAGGCTTTCGCAAATTTATGGCGATCGTGCCGCAGGATGTGGAAATTTTCAGCGCTTCGATCCGCGACAATATCAGCTATGCCAAACCGCACGCGACCGACCGGGAAATCCGGGCGGCGGCGCGCGTGGCCAACGCCGAAGAATTCATCGCGCAATTTCCCGAAGGCTATGATACGCTGGCCGGGGAACGCGGCATCAAATTGTCCGGCGGTCAAAGGCAACGGATCGGTATCGCGCGCGCCATTTTGGCTGATCCGAGGATTCTGATTTTTGACGAAGCGACAAGCAGCCTTGATTCTTATAGTGAGAAGCTGATCCAGGACGCGATGGACAAAATCTGCAAGAACCGCACCGTGATCCTGATTGCGCACCGCCTGAGTACTATCCGCAAAGCGGACAAGATCATCGTCTTGGAAAAAGGCAAAGTCATCGAATCCGGCAGCCACCACGAACTGGCTAAGCTGGATGGCGGCCTCTATCAGAAATTATTGCAATTACAACAGATGGGGGATGTGGACTGATGTTCCTAAAGCCGGGTTTTAGGAAAGTTTAAGGAATATTAATTCAAATATATGATTCCAAAAAAAATTAAAGCCGGTGATGAAATAAGGATTATCGCGCCATCAAGAAGTTTGGGGATAATTTCGAAAGAAATCAGAAAAATTGCTGAAGAAAAATTGGCGGGCATGGGATTTCGGGTTTCATATGCAAAAAATTCGGAAGAAATTGATTTATTCCGATCATCTTCGATTGAATCGCGGGTAGCTGACTTGCATGAAGCATTTTCCGATAAGAACGTAAAGGGAATCTTGACGGTTATTGGTGGTTTTAATGTCAATCAAATTTTAAAATATTTGGATTATGATCTTATAAAAAACAATCCAAAAATTATTTGCGGCTTTTCAGACATAACGGCGCTTTCGAATGCGATTTATGCAAAAACCGGATTAGTTGCATATTCAGGGCCGCACTTTTCAACCTTCGGTATGATCAAGGGCATTGGATATACAAGCGCATATTTCGAAAAATGTTTGATGCAAGAAAGCCAGTTTGAAATTATACCGTCAGATGAATGGAGTGATGATGCCTGGTATCTGGATCAGGAAAACAGGGAATTTATTAAAAATGAGGGATTTCAGGTAATTAATGCTGGCGAGGCAGTGGGTGTGATTATAGGTGGTAATCTTTGTACCCTAAATCTTTTACAAGGGACGGAATTTATGCCTAGTTTGAAGGACGCGATATTGTTTTTAGAAGATGATGATATGCTTGGAAGAATGTTTCCGGTAAATTTCGATCGTGATTTACAATCGCTTATTCATCAGCCGGACTTCAAAAATGTGCGAGGAATTATTATCGGAAGATTTCAAAAGGGGGCTGATATGACCAAGGATAAGCTTGTAAGTATCATTAAATCCAAAAAAGAACTCTCCGGAATTCCAATCATTGCCGGAATGGATTTTGGACATACGACCCCGCAGATCACTTTTCCTATCGGAGGCATGGTTAAATTAATAGCCAAGGATGAGGGAATAAAATTGGAAATCATTGAACATTAGCAGGTTGATTTTCCTAAAGCCGGGTTTTAGGATAGAATAAAAATATGAGAAAAACGGAATTTGCCAATGGGGAATATTATCATATTTTTAACCGTGGCGTGGATAAGCGCGAAATATTTTGCAACGCCAAGGATTATGACAGGTTTGTGTTGGCTATGAAATTATTGAATAATGGAGAAAATGGATTAATGATAAAATGGAATTTCTAGCTAAAAATTCTTCATATGTGAGAAGTAAAAAAGAATTGGCAAGATATTTAATCGAAGAATAATTTTTCCTAAAACTCGGTTTTAGGAATTTTATAAAGGGTATAAAAATACGCTTATGCAAATCACATTGAGTCAATTCGCGGGGTTTTGCGACGGCGTACGCCGGGCTTTCGATATCGTGGATAACTTAGAGGATGCCAGGATTAAGAAGCCGGTTTTTGTTTTGGGGTCCTTGGTCCATAATAAGGATGTGGTCAGGCGGATCGAAGAGAAGGGTATAAAGAAAATAGATAAAGAATGGTTTATGCGAGCCAAGGAGGGGGAAATAGGTACGGTTATCATTACCGCGCACGGAGTCGGACCGCAGATCTATGGATTGGCCAAAGAAAAAAACATCGACGTCATCGATACGACTTGTCCGAAAGTCATCAAAGTCCAGCGGCTGGCGCAGGCCTATTCCAAGCGGGGCTACGCCATCATCTTGGTGGGCGACAAAGAGCATAAGGAGGTGAAAAGCATCTTTGAGTGGGGAAATGGCCGGGCGACTATCGTTTCTGATCGCGAGGATTTGAAAAATATCCATTTGGTGCAATCGGAAAAAATCATCATCCTTTCTCAGACCACCCAGAGCCAGGATTTCGTGGATGAAGTATATAAGTTCGTGAAAGGGAAATATCCGGCCGCTGAAATCGCGGACACGATCTGCCTGGCTACCAATCAACGGCAGGGAGAAGTCAAAAAAATAGCCCGCGAGAACGATGCCGTGATAGTGATCGGCTCGACGGAGAGCGCCAATTCGACGCGCCTGTATGAAATCGCCAAAAGCCTTAATAAAAAATCGGTTTTTATCGAAAGTGACGAGGCTATGCCGGAATGCGGATTTTTCAAAGGAGTTAGAAAGGTGGCGGTGACGGCGGGAGCTTCCACTCCGGACTGGATAATCGAAAGGGTAGTCGCGCGCCTGGAAGGTTGTAAAAATAGCTTGAATGCTGTATGATTCAAAAATAAACTTAAGTTTCTTTTCTCTAAGCTATGGTTAAAATCATTATTGTCGAGGACGATCCGATGATCGCTGAAATCTATCTTAAGAAATTTTCCGATTCGGGGTTCGAGGTTTTTCCGGCGACTACGGCCGAGCAGGCTCTCGGCATCGCCAAAGTGGAAAAAATAGACGTGCTTATGACCGATCTGATTATGCCGAAGATGGATGGTTTCCAATTAATTTCGGAGTTGCGGAATGGAAAATACGATTCCGATATGAAAATAATCGTGGCAAGCAATTTGAGCCAGAAGGATGACCGGGACAAAGCCATCCGGCTGGGGGCCAATGGTTTCGTGGCTAAATCCGAATTCAGTCCGAGCGAACTGGTGGCGGAAATCAAGAAACTTATTTCCAACGCCAATAATTCGGAAAATCTGGTGTAAAGTCGCCAAGATTTAAATAAGGTTAAATAATACGGGGAAATAAATTTATGGAAAGAATTTTAATTGATGAGACGCCGAAACTGATCGGCCAAGTCGTGAAGTTGCAGGGTTGGGTCAATATCCGCCGCGATCACGGCAAGCTTATTTTTATCGATTTGCGCGACCGGAGTGGGAAGATCCAGATGGTGATAATTCCCGACAAAGAAGACGCGCACAGGGCTGCTAAGGAAATACGCAGCGAATATATCATCGAAGTCGAGGGTTTGGTGAAAGCGCGACCGGGCGGGGCGAAAAATGAAAAGATTCCGACTGGTGGAGTGGAAATAGAAGTGGAGAGGCTGGATGTGATTTCCAAACCAGAAGTCGAGCTACCGGTCGATATATCGGTTGAGGAACTTAATTTGAACTTGGATACGCTTTTGGATAATCGCACGCTGGTCTTGCGGAATGAAAAAGTCAAGGCTATTTTCAAGATTTATGCCGAGATGATAGGCGCTTATGCGCGCATCGTGAAACAGGAAGGATTTTTGGAAATTAAGACTCCTAAAATTCTTGATTCTGCGACTGAGGGCGGAGCTAATTTTTTCAAAATCAAATATTTCGATAAAGATGCTTATCTGGCCCAAAGTCCGCAATTTTATAAACAGGCGGGCGTAGGGATTTTCGAAAGGGTCTTCGAAGTCGGTTCGGTATTCCGGGCGGAGCCGCATTACACGACCAGGCATGTGAACGAATATATCGGATTGGACGCTGAGATGGGATTTATTGGGGGCTTTGAAGATGTGATGGCTGAGTTGGAAAAAGTTATGGCCTATGTCATGGTCGAGGTTTCCCGAAATTGCCAGAATGAATTGGAGGCATATGGCGCACAAATTATGCCAGTGGAAAAAATTCCCAGAATGAAATTGACTGAAGCGCTGGATATTTTAGATAAGGAGTATGGCAAAAAGATGGATGAGGTGGATATCGATGCGGAAGGCGAGCGTCTGATTTGCGAGTGGGTCAAGAAGAATCATAATTCCGATTTCGTGTTTTTGACGCACTACCCGACCAATATCCGGCCGTTCTATTCGATGCCGAGTCCTGACCCGCAATATACTGAAACATTTGATCTTTTGTTTATGGGCGTGGAAATTGCCAGTGGCGGACAACGTATCCATAACTACGGCCAATTGGTGGCCAGTATGAAGAAACATAAATTGGATCCGGAAGAATTCCGCCATTATTTGGATATTTTCAAATATGGCATTCCGCCACATGGCGGTTGGGGGCTCGGTTCGGAGCGGATCGTGCAGAAAATTCTCGGTCTTGGCAGCATCAAGGAAGCAATCCTTTTTCCGCGCGATGTGAAAAGGTTGACCCCGTAGCATTTTTAAAACGATCGGATATAAAAATAAAATCGCCTGCCAGGATCGGTTTGTCCCGCGCTTGCGCGGAAAGTTTTTCTTGGGGGTTGGTAAAAACAAATGAAGCAAAACAAGCACAATGAGAGATTGGATGAGACGCGGCTCCGCCTATCAAGTTTCGTGACTTTCTTGATGGGTTTTTCACAAGCCGTCCTAATTTATGTGATGTCTTCATATTTCGAATTGGCCACCGGTATGCAGAATGTCGGGGTTTTTTATGCGTTTTCTTATGGTATATTCCTGCTTATCTTGTTAAATCTGCATAAATTGGTCCGGCTTTGGGGAAAATCGAACGTTTTCTATTTCTCATTGTTGGCCAATATCGTCGTAATCACCTTGCTTATTTTCGCCCAGCCGTCGATGATCGGCGTCGCATTGCTGATGCTCTATATAATTTTGGGCCATATCGAATGGGTGGCGCTGGATGTGATCGTGGAAAGTTTTTCGGTAGACAGGATGTCAGGCAGGATCCGCGGCTTGCATCTGACCATCCTTAATGCCGGTTTTATGTTCGGACCCTTCGCTTCGACCTACATCCTGGACCGGATGGATTTCCAAGGCATCTTCATTTTTGCCTTGATTTTCAATTGTTTCGTGTTTATCTTCGCCTTGATCGGTTTCAGGAATATCAATCATAAATTCGAGCAGAAATTGAAAGTGATGGATATCTTGCGGAAAGTGCGCCGCCAGGCGGATATAATGCGCATATATTATATTTCATTTGTTTTGGAATTTTTTTATGCTTTGATGATAATCTATACCCCGATCTATTTGCGGAATCTGGGATACTCCTGGGAAAATATCGGCTGGATTTTTACGGCTATGCTGGCGCCTTTTGTGGTCTTGCAATATCCGATGGGGATTTTAGCGGACAAAAAAACCGGCGAGAAGGAATTTTTGATTGTGGCGCTTTTGCTGATGGCTTGTTCGACTTCGGCTATATATTTCATCGGCACCGGTACGGCGACTATTTGGGCGATAGTCCTGTTCGCCACCAGAATCGGGGCGGCGCTGATAGAAATCCTGCGGGATTCGTATTTTTTTAAGAAAATCGACGCGGCCGACGTGGATCTTATCAATTTCTTCCGTACATCCGTGCCGGCAGCCAACATAATGGCCGCAGCCCTTTCATCCGTGGTGTTGATTTTCGCGCCGATAAAATTCACTTTCATTCTGACCGGACTGGTCGTCCTGTCAGCTCTCTATCCGGCATTTAAGCTGGTAGATAACGCAAGTGAAAAAGAAATGCGTGCCAAAGCAACCGCCAGGGTTTGAGCGGCTCGAAGGGAAACCGGGAGCACTTTTTTGTTTGAAAAAAATAACAATCAGTGATAATATGTAGGAAGCGCGGACTGACGGCTTTAATAGTGGCGGGGCAGAAGCATAAAATTTGAATTATGGCGTATAACGTAAAAATAGAGAAATTCGAGGGACCGATGGACCTGTTATTGGAGCTGATCGAAAAAGAAAAGTTGAATATCACCGAACTGAGTCTGGCGCATGTGGCTGACCAATATCTGGAGCATATCCGGGCCAATGCGGACATAAAACTGGAAAATTTAGCCGAATTCTTGTCGGTAGCGGCCAAATTGATTTTGATAAAATCCCGGGCGCTTTTACCGCTTTTGCAATTCACGGAAGAGGAGGAGGAAGAAATCAAGGACTTGGCTAAGCAGCTGGAGGAATATAAAAAATTCAAGGAGGCTTCGATCATATTGGGGAAATTGGCGGAAGCCGGCAGAATCAGCTATGCACGGCCGGGCTATGCCGGAGTACAAGCCATTTTTTATCCGCCGGAGGATATCAATGCCTATGATTTGCGGAAATATTTTCAATTAGTTTTGGCGGAAATTCCGATTGTCGAACAGCTGGATGAAGAGGTGGTCCGGGAGGTTATTACGTTGGAAGAGAAAATCAATGATTTGCAGAACACCTTGCGCCAGCGAATCGAGATGTCATTTTCTGAATTGACGATCGGAGCGACGGAAAAAATAGATGTGATTCTCTCCTTTTTGGCTATGCTGGAAATGGTCAAGCAGCGGATAATTGATGTGGAGCAAGGGGAGCTATTCCAAGAAATACGGTTAAAAAATAAAACAACCAACTAATTTTTTAAAAATTCAAAACCCAAAATAACAAATCCCAGATAAATTACAATTACCGAAATCCAAAATATAAAAACAGTTTTGAATTTTGAAATTTATAATTTA
>JAUXSK010000022.1 GCA_030679995.1 Candidatus Moraniibacteriota bacterium | reverse complement strand
GAAATACGTCGCGCTGTCGCAAGTGCCGGCGATGCCGTCATCCGGTCCGCACCACGGGCTCCAAGCGACGCCATCACTAGAAGTCCTGAGCTGGAAAAGGACGTCAGTGTTGGCAGGACGGGTTTCAGACCATTGGAGTTTGGTGAGGCTGGCGCCGGCAGTTTCGCTATCGTAGGCGGAAGAAATCAGGTTTTGGCTGGCGGTAAAACGAAAAGTGATATCTTCCAGTGTTGGAGTGGCATATATGTCGGTGGTAGCCAGGTTGGCCCGGAATTGGACATAGCGGTTGCCATCCAAACCATCTAGGCTTCCCCCGTCAGCGATGTCATTTTGCCAAGCGGTCCACGTGCCATCCGGAACAGCGACATTGCCGGCACGGACATCGACCGTGAGGGTAGTGTTAGCGGGAACGGTTTTAGTAAAAGCGATCGTGGTGAAATCTTTGGCTTCGGCCAGGTCGGTGGCGACGGAGGTGTAGATGCCGGGGGTGAGATATGTCAGACTGACTTGCGATTGGATCGGCACCGTTCTTTGGACAGTGGAACCATCCCCTAATTGTCCCATTCCGTTATACCCCCAGCAAAAAACCGCGCCTTCGGTTCCAAGGGCGCAGGTGTGGGCATATCCCCCTCTGACTTGGGTAATTCCCGTCAAGGTACCCACTGCACCCACCCCCAGGACCTGGACCGGGGTCAATTTGTTCGTGGTCATACCATCGCCTATTTGCCCGAAGCTACCATACCCCCAACAGAAAAGCGAGCCATCGGTCTTAGCAGCGCAGGCGTGTGCATATCCTGCTTCAATTTGTTCCACGTCCGCCAAAGTACCAACAGCACCCACGCCTAATACTTGAATCGGAGTAAGCTTTTGCACTAAAGTATTATCTCCAAGTTGTCCGCGATTATTATACCCCCAACAAAAAACCGAATTGTCGTTTTTGAGGGCGCAGGTATATAATCCCCCTCCCTTGATTTGATTTACATCCGCCAATACGCCAACGGCATCCACGCCTAATACTTGAATCGGAGTAGTTCTTTGTGTAATAGTATTATCCCCTAATTGGCCGTTAGCATTATTCCCCCAACAAAAAACCGTGCCGTCGATTTTAACAACACAAGTATGCACGTATCCAGATTCGATTTTTTCCACATCCGCCAATGTGCCGACGCCGTCAACTCCCAGCACCTGGACCGGCGTTAATTTTTGAACGATCGTACTGTCACCGAGTTGACCATCAGTGTTTTGCCCCCAACAAAAAACCGAATTGTCGTTTTTGAGGGCGCAGGTGTGAGCATTTCCAATCGCGATTTGGTTGATATCCGCCAATGTGCCGACGCCACCCACCCCTAAAACTTGGGTCGGGGTGAGCTTTTGAATTATAGTATTATCCCCTAATTGTCCCGTTCCATTATACCCCCAGCAAAAAACCGTGCCATCATTTTTGAGGGCGCAGGTATAATAATATCCGGCCTCGATTTGGCTCACATCCGATAACATACCGACGCCGCCCGCCCCTACAACCTGGACTGGCACAAGCCTTTGTGTCGTAGAATTATCACCCAACTGGCCGTAACTATTGGATCCCCAACAAAAAACCGTGCCATCATTTTTGAGGGCGCAGGTATGATAGCCGCCGGAAGCAATTTGGGTCACTTGGCTGCCCAAAAGGCCGACTGCCGCTGCCTCATCCACCCCAACCACATCGATATTGGAATTAGCGCCGCCATTGAAATCGGTATCCGTAGAAAATATTTTTCCGATCGCCTCCTGACCCAATGTGGCTTCGACGGCAGTAGCGGAAACGCCGGAATCTCTCTGACTGAATTCGGTCCAGCCGGTCTGGTCAGCGGTATGGGTCGCCGTATCGGCCGTCGCTCCCCCACTCCAATCCGTTTGAGCGAATGTGAAACCCGCACCTTGGGAAACCGGCAAATGTTGGAAATACATCGCCACCAGCATAACGGCAAGGGTTGCAAACGCCCACGGGCGTTTGCAACGAAAAAAAGTTTTGGAAGTATCTTTTATCATTTCCAATGTTAGCAAAAAATAGGACGCTTATGCTTTTATTATAACACCAAACTTAAAAATCCGTTAGTGCGATCCGGAACGGCTCAGTCGTCCGTTATCCTCCATAATCCCAGCGCGTGTCCTAGCCATAGCGCTAATTTTTATTTTGCGTTTTTTCCAAAGGCATTCCATGGTAGCATTGCGCCGATTTCAGCAAAATGCGCTAGTATCCATTGCATATAAGTATTATTATTCGTTCCACAGTTTTTGTGCAGCGATAGCGGAAAAAATTGGGAGAGGTAATTTTTATTGCCTTATAAAATATAATCGTGAAAAATTCCTAAACCTGATACGCGCTTTTGGGCGATGTAATAATAATTTTTTTCTATCGTTTTTTTAGTCAGTCGTAATTACAAAATATAACCAAGTTACATCTTCGTCGTATGGATTGCTTTGTGGATGATTTTCCCCTGGTTCAATGGTAATACAGTCACCAGCTGTTAATTCAATTTTTTCGTCATTGACTATAAATTCGGCTTTTCCGCTTAATATGTAAAATACCTCAAACGCCGTATCGTGTTTGTGCGCAGGAACGGATTGTCCAGGCTTGAATGTGGCCAAGCCAAACGTCCCTAGCTTAGGGATGCACCCTTTTTCAATAATAACTTTTTTCTTTATATCTTTATTGTGACTTACACCCACTTCGGGGAGTTGTTTTGTGTGAACTAATTTCATAGAATTTATTAGATAAATAATTTATTATTATTTTGTATAACGTTTCGGCATCATCTGAAGTTTTTGTTTCTTTTCCTTATTATATTACAAAGGAAAAGAAGAAACAAAAATTTGGGTCAAGAAAAATTGGTTTTCCTTTTGAAATATAAATGTGCCAATTTTTTGAGCCAGATATACCATGTTGTCGGATGTTGAGTTTTCACCCTCTTTCTATAAGCACAATGCTTATTATGCCCAAAACTATACCAATCTTGCTGATGACCGAGATGTTTTCTTTAAAAAATATTATTCCAATCAGCGCCACTATTACCAAATTTAGAATTGTGAAAATCGAGATAGCTTTTGATAATGTTTCGTATTTCAATGAAAAAGCCCAAAACAAAGTGCCAATGGAATATATGATAAACCCAGCCCACATCAAAAGCGGTTTATTTTCAACCGTCCATTTTTTAAAGAAGACATCCCCTACAATTTCGAAACCAGCTCCAAAAAGTACGAAAACCCAAAATAATATTTTTGCGGACATATTTTTTGATACTCAAGGGTAAAGCTCAATTTTCGACAACTCGTTTATATGCGAACTTATCCGACACTGATTGGAAACTCCTCACCGCATAGCCGATAAAAAAGGCTGCGGTTTTACAACCCCAGCATCTTTTTAGCTTGTTCGATTTGCGCGTCATTCACTTGGCCGGAAGCTTTCATTGCGTTCATCATATCCATTATCTTGCCGCGGTTTTCCGGCTTCAGAGCCTCCTGCATCATCTTATTACGCTCTTGCGGGCTCATCTTGGCCAGTCTTTTCATCGCCAAACTTTGCAACATTCCCATTTTTGGCGCGCTTTCCTCGATCTCCACTTCACCGGTTATCGGATTTTTTTTCTTTTTATTGAATGGATTCCACATCTTTTTAGTTTTTAGTAAAAAATTAATTTTTGGCTTGCAATTTGTAGCTGGTAACTAATAGGGCGGACGCGATAAAAATCGAGGAGTAGGTTCCGAACGATACGCCGATTAAAAGCGCCAATGAAAAATTTTTAATCGATTCCCCTCCAAAGATATAAATCGCCAGCAAGGTAATGATTACCGTCATCGAAGTGTTGATCGAGCGCACCAAGGTTTCGTTCAGACTGCGATTAACTACTTCCGGAAAAGCTTCCTTGCCCGAACCTTTCAGAAGGTTTTCACGGGTCCGGTCATAAACCACGATCGTGTCATGCACGGAAAAACCGAGGATGGTCAGCAAGGCCGCGATGAAAGGCACGCCGACCTCGATCCCTTTGAAATGGCCAAGGATCGCAAATGCGCCGACCGTAATCAAAACGTCGTGGATAAGCGCGATGACCGCTCCAGCACCATACTTCCAAGATTCGACTGGACGGGAAACTTTACGGAAAGCGAAAGCGATGAAGGCCATTATGCCGACCGCCGCCCAAAAAAGCGCCCAGAGGGAATTTTTCTTCAACTCGGACGAAACCGAAGAATCACGATAATCGACCTTGGACTGGGTCGCTTCCGGATACTTCCCGCTGATTTTTTTCCACACCTCCTGATTGACGCTGTCATCGACCGAGGCATAACTGACCAGCAAAGAATTACCCCCTTTGCCCTGGACAGTCAAGCTATTGAGGTCCAATCCGCCTAAAATTTCCACGACTTCCTGGTTCGTCGGCAAGTTTTGGGAAAATCTGATTTCCATCACCGTTCCGCCCGTAAAATCAATGCCGAATTTCAGCCCCCAGACAAAGATGCTTAGCACGCTCAGGATGGTCAGCGCGATAGAAACGGCATAGGCATATTTGGTTTTTGAAATGATATTATACATTTTCGGTATATTATTTTTTATTAACTTCCGCGATCTCGCTCTTTTTCACCCCGACCAGCCAGAGCCTATTGGAGACCCACTCGCCCAAGATGAATTTCAGTAAAGTCCGTGAAATCGTGACAGCCGTGAACATCGAAAGCAAGACACCTACAATCAAGGTTACGGCGAAGCCTTTTACGAAACCGGTTCCGAGTTCGATCAAAATGAGCGACGTGATGATAGAAGAAACGTTGCCATCGCGGATCGACGTCCAAGCCCGCTTGAATCCCTCATCCAATGCGCCTAGGATAGTCCTTCCCTTCCTGATTTCTTCCTTAGTCCGTTCAAAAATCAAAATATTGGCGTCCACCGCCATTCCGACCGACAAGATAAAACCGGCGATGCCCGGCAAAGTCAAAGTGATCTGCCACGGCGTCAGTCCCGACAATTTAAAGATAGAAACCATCAGCCCGGTATAAACCAATAGCGCGAAAGAAGCGATTAATCCCAAAAATCTGTAATACAAAAGCATAAATATCACCACTAAGCCAAGACCGATATAACCCGCTTTCAAACTCGTCGCTAATGATTCTCCTCCGAGAGATGCGTCCACACTCTCCTGACTAATCAGATTGATCGGCACTGGCAAAGCGCCCTCATTTAATCTTTTTACCAAACTTTTCGCCTCTTCAACTGAAAAATTTCCGGTAATCACCGCTTCTCCATTGGTTATTTCCGCCTGCACGGTCGGCGCGCTAATTATCTGTCCATCCAAATAAATCGCGATGCTCTTACCAATATTACCTTTGGTCAATTCGGCGAACAATCTAGTACCTTCGTCATCGAATTTCAGCGCTACCTGAGGTTCTGAAAGGCCCTGGCTATTAAAATCAACTGTCGCGTTCTTCAAATTTTTGCCCGTGAGCCCGGTAGCCACATAATTGACTTTAGGCGCCGGATTAGCTTTTTTAGCGATCAGGATATGCGCCGAATGGATTTCCAAACCATCCTCTTCCCCCCTTTGTTCGATTTTTTTGATAATGTGCCAGCCGAACTGCGTCTCAATAAGCTGGCCATATACCTCGCCGTCTTTCAATCCGCCTTCAAAAAGCACCTTGTCAAACTCCGGTACGAAAGTATTCTTCTTCGCGAAATCCAAATCTCCGCCATCATCCTTACTGCCGGGATCCTCACTATTATCCTTGGCCAGTTGCGCGAAATCCTCACCAGCCAGGGCTTTCTTCAACAAATCTTCCGCTTTCTGTTTAGCCTGTTTATTCAGCGTATCCAGCATTTCCTGAGGAATGTCTTTTGAAGTGTCCGCTGGACCCTCGGCTTTGAATTCCAAAAATGGCGTCTCCTTGATCAGATTCTTAGCCTGATTGATATCCTTCACCCCGGCCAATTCCACAATCAATCTGCGCTCGGTACCGGATTTCGTCGTATAGATCGTCGGCTCAGCCACGCCGAAAGCATTGACCCTCCTTTCAATCACATCTTGCACGGCCTGCATCGATTCATCGACCTTGGACGAATCGATTTTACTTAAGTCCGGTTTATATTCAAGATGGATACCGCCTTGCAAATCAAGACCTAGGTTTATTTTCAGCTTGTTCAGGGTGTCATAGAGCGGCGTGATTTTGGAAACCGCTTCCGGGTAAGAAATAAGCCCTGCCACAATTGCTAAAATTAGTACTGAAGCGAACTTTACAGAAATTTTTTGTCGGAATGTCATAGGAAATAGCGCTAAAACTTCGATTTTATTTAATTAAAACTTTGGCGATGAGCGAAGCCCCACCGTAAAACATACTGAGTCCATTTTACAATATCCCAAAAGACTGCGCAACCAAGGTCGACTCAGGGTTGGGAATCAGTGGATTTTGTCTAGAAAACCATGGGTTTTTTGAAGGATTTTCTTGCCGCTTGGGAAAGTCAGCCTGGCCAGCGCCGCTTCATAATCCAACCATACGGATCCGATATGCTCGTAGGAAAGCCCAATTTTCCTTTCTTCGGTTTCAGCCGCATAATAGACGACCCGTTTGAAAACATTGATGCCGCGTTTATCCTTTTCACGTTCCCGTCTCTCATTGCCTTTCGCACGATAAAAATACCACATACTATCCCGGTGGCCCGGCAATAGCTTTAAATCTTTGAGGCCGGTCTCCTCTTCGACTTCACGCCGCAAAGTCCCCTCTTCGGTTTCACCGCTTTCAATATGTCCTTTGGGAAAATCCCAGTGGCCGGACGGATAGTGCAGAAGCAGAAATTCTTTTCCGCCAGTCTCCTTCTTGCGGAAAACGACCGCTCCGACTGATTTTTCAAATGATATACCCATTATATTTAATCAATGATTTCCAAAGTATGGTTTTTTATCCGGCCATCTTCCCCGAAGATGAATTTTCCCGCAAATTTTTTTCCACCGATCAAGAGCGGCATCCAAAATTTATCATCCGGCCACATATCGGCATAGGGAAGTTCCGCGATCGGAAACCACCGTGGTTCCATTTCTTCCGTTTCCACAGGTTCACCCGCAAAATCTTCGCATAAGAACAGATGGACTTCCTGGATGTCTCCGGTTTTTTCAAAGGTAAATTCAATCAAACCGACTTTTTCAATCCGATCCGCTCTAAGGCCGCACTCTTCCCGGACTTCCCGGATGGCCGCATCTTCAATCGATTCTCCCGGATGCGACTTACCCCCGAAACCGTTCCAGCGGCCCGCGCCAAATCCTCTTTTTTTCATACCCAAAAGGATGTCCGGATGCCTATATATGGTACACAGCGTAGTTGTAGTCCTCATCAGTCTTTGATATCCTCCTTAATATTCTTACTTCCCACAACACTTCTTATAATTCCTAGCGAGTCCACAAGAAAAAGTTTACTTTCTTTTGGGACGAGTGACGGAATTTCAAGCGCCACAACAGCGCTTATACTTTTTACCCGAACCGCACGGGCAAGGATCATTGCGACCAGCCTTGTCTTTATTTATAATAGTCGATTGCTTAGGCTGTTTTTTTTCGTCCGACTCGCCTGATTTCGCCGCCCCGAATTGCTCGACTTCATCGCTGGCACCGCTGAAATTCAATTTTTCCTGCGGGACTTCTTTTTGGGAGGAAGTCGCGCTCACCCGGAAAATCGTATTGACGATATTTGAACGCACGCTCTCTATCAATTGCGTAAACATCGCGAAAGCCTCGCGTTTGTATTCGATCAGCGGATCGCGCTGGCCGTAACCGCGCAGGCCGATGCCTTCGCGCAAATAATCAATTTCATCCAGATGGTTCATCCAAGACATATCAGTCGTTTGCAAAATGACCGCCTTTTCGATAGCCCGCATCTGTCCCTCCCCGATTTCACTCTCCTTCTTATTATAGACCTCCTTAGCGACACCGAATAAAAATTCCACCATACTGCTGATTTTTTCAGCCGAATTATGCCGACTATCACCTCTGATTTCTTCCAGTCTGATCGTAAAATCACCATTTACGAAAACTACCCCCCGGAAAGCATCATTGATTTCCTGGATATTCCACTCGCCTTCTTCGCCGATGCAATTAAAAGAAACCATCCTTTCGATTTCCTCGCCGATATAGGTCAGCATCTCAGTTTTCGTATCTTTCATTTCTAGGATTTCCTGGCGCTTCTTATAGATCACTTCGCGTTGCTTATTCATCACGTCGTCGTAATCCAAGACGTGTTTGCGGATATCAAAATTGAAGCCTTCGATTTTCGATTGCGCATTTTCAATCGACTTGGAAATAATGACATTTTGAATCGGTTGGTCTTCCGGCAATCCTAAGCGGTCCATCATATTCTTCAATTTGTCACCGCCGAAACGGCGCATCAATTCATCTTCCAGGGAAACATAAAATTGCGAAACGCCCGGATCACCCTGCCGTCCAGCCCGGCCGCGCAACTGGTTGTCGATACGCCGCGCTTCATGCCTTTCGGTTCCGATGATCATCAGACCGCCGACTTCCTTCACCCCCGAACCCAATTTGATATCCGTTCCGCGTCCAGCCATATTAGTCGCAATCGTTACGGCGCCTTTATGCCCGGCTTTGGCGACGATGGATGCTTCGCGTTCGTGATTCTTAGCATTCAAGACTTCGTGCGGCACGCCGTTCCTTTGCAAAAGCGCGCTCAGATATTCGGACTTCTCAATCGCAATCGTGCCCACCAAGACCGGCTGTCCGGCTTTGTTCACTTCTTTGATTTTTTCCATAATAGCGTCGAATTTACCCTTCTCAGTTTTATAAATCACATCCGCCAAATCTTTTCTTTGCATCACGCGATTGGTCGGGATTTCCAACACGTCCACATTATACACTTTGAAAAATTCTTCCGCCGAAGTCAGCGCGGTTCCGGTCATACCGGCCAATTTTTCATAAATCCTGAAATAGTTTTGGAAGGTTATCGTCGCCAAAGTCCGTGATTCCCTTTGCACCTTCACGTTCTCCTTGGCTTCAATCGCCTGATGCAAGCCTTCGCTATAGCGCCGGCCCGGCATCAAACGGCCAGTGAAATCATCCACGATAATCACTTCATCATCTTTCACGACATAGTCACGGTCGCGTTGGAAGATGACCTGCGCTTTCAGGGCTTGTTCCAAATGATGGACATAACTCATCTTGCCGGTCTCATACAGATTGCCCAATCCCAGCATCTGCTCGACCTTGGAAATCCCAGCATCCGTGATAATCACCGCTTTCATTTTCTCATCCAGTTCATAATCTTCATCTTTTTTCAACTTCGGCACGATTTGCGCGAATTGCTGGTACATCTTGGTCGATTCCGTATCCGGCGCCGAAATGATGAGCGGGGTGCGGGCCTCGTCGATCAGGATCGAATCGACTTCGTCCACGATAGCATAATTCAATTTCCGCTGCGCCATCTGGGCCAAAGATTGCACCATATTGTCGCGCAAATAATCAAAACCGAATTCATTGTTCGTCCCATAGGTAATGTCGGCACCATAGGCGTCCCGACGACCCACCAATTTAAGATTCTCCATTTCCACGCTCACCTCATCCGTATCCATAATTTTCGGTTCGTAAATATACGAAGCGTCATGGATAATACAGGCCGTAGAGATCCCCAGAAAATGGAAAATTGAACCCATCCAATTACAGTCGCGCCTGGCCAGATAATCATTGACGGTGATGACATGCACACCCTTGCCGGTCAGCGCGTTCAAATAGATCGGCAACGTGGATGTCAAAGTTTTTCCTTCCCCTGTTTTCATTTCCGCGATTTTGCCCTGATGCAGGACGATGCCACCGATAAGCTGCACATCGAACGGCCGCGTGCCGTTGACACGGTCAGCCGCTTCGCGCACTACCGCGAAAGCTTCCGGCAAAAGTCCATCCAGGGTTTCGCCTTTAGCAATCCTATCCCGAAATTCCTGCGTCTTGGCCCGCAATTCCTCATCCGACAGGCGGCGGATATCCGCTTCCAAGGAATTGATTTTTTCCACGATTGGCATCAGCTTCGCGATTTCCCTTTGGTTCGAACCGAACAGTTTACTGAAAATTCCCATAATTTTGGTTGATTTTTTTAAAATTCCCCGCTTCAAACGGGGTATTGTTTAGAGCCTCCTGGTCTTCCAATTCTAACAAGAAAGACTTCCTGAGTCAAAACAAAGAACCCTTCCGGGAGGATAATACCGAATCATCACAATATATCCATTATCCGACCCGTCAATAATCCCCTCGCATCAAGCGGATTGCCACCGCGCTTCATAAGGTCGGCTATGGGCTTCATCAACGGCCGGGGAGGTTCGTTCCAAAAAAACCAACCCCAGCATTCGAATTTTTCCGGCTCTCTGAGACGCGGCTCGCCGGAACCGCAATCCGCCACCATCCATACCATCACATAATATTCCCGTTCCTCCGGAAAAACCTCATTCGTAACGGTCCACAAGCGTATGTTCTCTACGCCAAGTCCGGTCTCCTCAAAAATTTCCCGCCGGGCGCCCTCCTCCCAAGACTCGCCTAATTCCAAATGGCCGCCAGGCAGGCACCATGTCCCGGCTCCCGGAGAATTTTTCCGCTTACCGAGTAATACCTTGCCATCCTTTATGACACAAGTTATCACTCCGACCTTAGGTATGTTTTCCATATTGAGCAGATTATAAAAAATTATTCCCGCTAACCGGTTTTTATCCTTTCCGCCAATCCAGCCTTCATTTTCGAATCTGTTCCGCAATTCCAACGAAACAAAGCCTGGCTATGGACATATCCTACCATATCGACACCCGCGAAACAACGCAGTGACCGATTGCGCCGGCAATCAAAAAACGCCCCGCTTACGCAGGGCGCTTTTTTATCTAAAATATCATTCGGCTTATTTGCTCGAGGCGATATACAGATTCTTGTTTTCAATACTGCCTTTGTTACAGGAAATCGTATCACCATTGACTTCGCAATTGTCGACTGTCTTATAATTCACCATCTCGCCGGTCTGGGGGTCGATTTGCAAAGAAACGATAGCGTGGTATTCATTCTGCTTTTCCGTTTGGACGATTTCGATGGTGGAACCGATACCAATAGCCGCCAGTTTCTGACTCAAGTCCTTAGAGAAATCCAAACATTGGTATTTGTCGGAATAGGTGGCGCTCTTAGCTTGCTCCAAAGCACCGATCAAATCTTTGTACTGATAAAATATTACCGCTTTGCTACCAAGATTGAAAGCGATGATAAGAGCGGCCGCGATCACGATCGTCTTAGTCACCCCTTGGACAATTGTGGTTAGTAATTTTTTCATAACTAACTATCCTAGCATAAAAAAAGGAAATTGTCAAGGATTGCGAGGATATGAACGATATATGGCTTGATTTCGGCGCAAATCGACGCCTAAAAACACCTCTTTTCCCAATAAAAAAAGAGGTCTCCAACCAGGAAACCTCTTTTGATATCCATTAGATTCAGAACCGCGCCGCGCCGTCCACCACCGCTTTTTTCTTGATCGATCTGGCGCCGCGCTTCACCAAGGTTTTCCGCTTGTCTTTTTCACGGATAGCCTGGACTTTCAGCTCATCCATCACCAGGTCAATCGAGCCTTCGACGCTTTCAGTCGTATTCTCAGCCCGAAAGAGATCATATGGGGTCTTAATCATCACTTCCACTCTGAATTTCCCTTTTTTGTCCATATCAATCTCAACTTCTTTATGCAAGATGCCATCAATCACCTTATCAGCGCCCTCCAGCCTCTTTAGTATATATTCTTTGGTCTTGTCATCGATCTTGATGTTTTTGTACATAAAACGCACATTGTTCACACTAGCGACAGTCATATATTATTTTTAAATAATTATTTAGCTGATTTAGCAACCCTACATCTTATTACAACATTATCCCGCTTTTCTCTCATCACATTGGAACATAGCGCCCTAAAATCCGACATATTGGATTTCCTCTTGCAATTGGATGCCGAATTTGCCACGCACTTGTTGTTTGATGAAACTGGTCATAATGACAACATCTTCAGCCGTGGCCGAACCCATATTCATAATAAAATTGGCATTCTTCTCACTCACCTTGACGCCACCGATTTCCTTCCCTTTCAAACCGGCTTCTGAAATGACCCAGAAAGCTGGAATCACATTGCCATCGACCGCTTTCCGCCCGGTATCCTTCTCAAAGATATCGACTAATTTCAGATCTGTGACCTTTGGATTTTTATAAAAACTGCCCGTGCTTCCCACCCAACCCTTGGGCTTTTCAATGATCCTTTTCTGGGTAATTTCTTTCATTTTCGCATCAACTGTTTCCCTGTCCTTTTTGTACAACGCCAATTTTACAGATATGATTATCAACTCCGGATTACCTTTAAAAACGCTCATCCTGTAATCGAACTTGCAATCAGCTTTCGTATATTCTACGATTTTTGGATTACTCTTAGTTTCCAATGCCCTTACGCTCTCAACCATAGAGCCAATTCCGATCTCATTAATATCGTAAGCGCCCGCGTTTCCCCTGACCGCGCCCCCCAATGTCCCTGGGATTCCATTTATACACTCCAATCCGCCAAGGCCGTTGTCTCGGGCGAAATTCACAACCGAAGATAGGGATTCACCTGCCCAAGAAACAATACTGCTATTCTCTGTCACATAATTATTTGAGGATATCAATCTTATGACCAGTCCGTCAAAACCATTGTCACTCACTATAACATTGCTCCCGCCGCCCAGCACAAAAAACCGCAGATTATTGTCTTCAGCATATTTCAGCGCCTCAATGATCTCATCTTCTGAGACCACTTCCACAAAAAACTTCGCCGGACCGCCGATCCGAAATGTAGTATATGGTGCCAATATTATATCCTGTTTGATATCCAACATAATCCGATAATTTTATTGTTTTTCGCCTTTTCTAGCTTCCTCGAACAGGAATACCGCGATGAACGAACCTAAGACGACCAGCCAATCCCGACCATCGATCGGCAACATATGCAGATACTTCTGCAGGACCGGCAAATACATAAACGCTAAGAGCATTATAACCGAAATCAGGATGGCGAACAAGACATATTTATTCTTAAAAAATCCTAAACGGAACGGCGAAAACCTTTCACTGCGGGATTGCAGCAGATTGGCCATTTGTGTCATCGAAATCACCGCGTAAGCCGCCGTAGTCGATTTTATATACAAGATACCATCTAAATCGATTTTTTGCCCGAACTCCCAGCCGCCGCGCGACATCGACCACAAAAAAGCAATGACCGCTCCAGTCGCCATTATGATGCCTAGATATAAAATCCGCCGAAAACCTTCGATTGTCATAATCCCGTCCTTCCTTCCGGATTGCCGGCTGTTTTTTTTCTCAGGCTCCCGCGGTTCAAGCCCCAGAGCGAAAGATGGAAAAATATCCGTTCCAAGATCGACCGCCAAAATCTGTACCGCTGAAATCGGAGCAGGGATTTGCAGAATGACTCCGAAAATCACGGTTAAAAGTTCGCCAACATTGGAAGTGAAGACATAGTGCACGAATTTCTTAAGATTGGCGAAAATAGTCCGTCCTTCGCGGACACCCTTCACGATCGAAGCGAAATTATCATCCAAAAGGATCATATCCGCCGCCTCTTTGGAGACATCGGTGCCGATTATGCCCATCGCCACGCCGATGTCGGCCTTCTTCAAGGCTGGAGCATCATTCACGCCATCCCCCGTCATCGCGATGACCTGCCGGTTATTTTTCAAAATCGTCGCAATCCGTAATTTCTGTTCCGGCGCGATGCGTGCAAAAACGCAAACCCCGTTTTTGATTTTCTGGAAAACATCCCTATCCTTCATCCCATTCAACGCCTTGCCATTAATAACCGGCCCTTGACCGACATCTTCCGTTAAAGCGGATCCATCAATAAGGCCGATGTTCCTAGCGATCGCCCGCGCCGTAATCTCATAATCACCGGTTATCATAATCACCGTTATGCCAAGCTTCCGGCACTCCGCTATCGCCTCGCCCACGTCGCGCCTCGGTGGATCAATCATCGCCATCATTCCGACCCAGACAAGCTCCCTTTCAGCTTCATCGGGATATCTGTCCGCTGGAAAACCGTCCAAATCCCGATAGGCGAACGCCAAAACCCGCAAGGCCTCGGTTGACATCGCATTGTACATCGCTCGCGTCTTTTCTTTTTCCTCTTTGGTAAATTTCGTCACTTCATCTCCTACGATTTTATACGCGCACAAATCCAATAACACATCCGGGGAACCCTTTATGAATGAATTCGTTTGGTTATTTTTGAAGATCACGCTCATTCTCATCCGTTCGGATGAGAATGGGAATTCATTTATTTTATTTTCGCCCACTTCGAAATATCCTTTTTTTGCATTGAATTTTTTTCCAGCTACGATAATCGCCCCCTCGGTCGGGTCGCCGATTATCCTGTATTTATTTCCGTCTTTGACCAAGTTTGCATCATTGCATAACACGCCGATTTTGAACAACAATTCCAAATTTGCGATTTCCCGCGGTTTGATCGCCCGTCCCGCTATTGAAAATCCGCCTACTGGGGCGTAGCCGTTACCGCCTACCTCGATCATTTGAGCATTCACGACGACCCTAGTGACCATCAGTTCATTCCGGGTAATGGTACCAGTCTTGTCGGTACAAACCACATCGACCGATCCCAAAGTTTCGACCGCATTGAGCTTTTTAGCTAATACATTATCTTTCAGAAGCCTTTTCATTCCCAGAGAAAGCGCCACGGAAATGGCCGCCGGCAAACCTTCCGGCACCACAGAAACCGCCAGTGCCAAGGCGAACAGGAAATTATGATAGAGTGACATCTGGAAATACTGCCCGGCGATCATCACCAGGATTCCGGTTATAACCGACAAAATAGTCACGTCACGCCCAAGCGAACGCATCTGTTTTTGCATCGGCGTCAATTCCTCTTTTATTTCCTGGGTCAGATCAGCGATCCGGCCAAGTTCCGTATCCATTCCGATTCCGGTCACCAAGAAATTAGCCTCGCCGGTCGCGACCGTCTCACCCATAAAAACCATATTGTCGATATCGGCCAAAACCACGTCTGTTTCCGCGATCACTTTGGCGGATTTGGCTTCTGCCTTGGATTCGCCAGTAAAAATAAAACTATCCACTTTGAAACCGTAACTTTCCAGGATGTAACCGTCAGCCGGGACCTTGTCGCCGCTGGCCACGAAAACCACATCGCCTGCGGTCAGTAATTCCGTAGCGATCTGTTTTTTTTCACCGTCACGGAACACCAGCGCCTTTTGCGTGGTCAAATTTCTGATTTGATCCAAAATCCGCTCCGCTTTGAATTCCTGAAAAAATCCAATTAAAGCGTTGACGCCCACGATGATCAAAATAATCGTCACATCCCGCCATTCTTGGAAAACCGCCGCCAATCCAGCCGCCACCAATAAAATCCAAACTAGCGCGTCATTAAACTGACTCCAGATCAATCTCAGCCATTTCCAATTCGTCTTTTTACGAAGGGCATTATAGCCATAATCCTTCAATCTTTTTTCTGCCTCAATTTCCGAAAGTCCGTCGCTTGTCGAGGAAAACTTTTTTAAAACTTCCGCAACGGACAGGTTATAGATATTCTTATTTTGTTTTGCCATTTTTATTTTTTCACCCGGATAACCGATATCCGGACGTTAAAAAAAATTATTGCTTCAACTTCCTGGCCACTTCAAAGACATTGCCGGCGCCGATCGTGATGATGACGTCGTTTCCGCCGATCTTGTCCTGCAAAAATTCCACGGCCTCAGCGATGGTCGGAACATAGTCCGCCTTATCCCGGCTGTATTTATTGACCGACTTCACCAAGTCCGCCGAAGAAACCGTGCCAGAACTTTCCCGGGCGGAACCATAAATATCCAGTATGATCGCTTTGTCCGCATCATCGAAGCTTTGCGCGAAATCTTCAAGCAGCGCTGCGGTCCGCGAAAATGAGTGGGGATGGAAAACGGCGATAATGTTCTTTTCCGGATATATTTCTCGGGCAGCCCGCAATGTCGCTTTGATCTCTTCCGGATGGTGCGCGTAGTCATCGATTAAAATCGCGCCATTGCGCCCGCCGATCATTTCGAATCTCCGGGAAGTGCCTTCGAAATCCCGCAAAGCCTCACGCGTTTTTTCCAAATCGGCATTAAGTTGGTGGCAAGCCGCAATTACCGCCGCCGCATTCAAGACATTGTGCTTGCCTGGCAATTTTATTTCAAAAAATCCCAATGATTCGTCTAAAAAAATAATCTCGAACCGCTGTTGTGCTCCAATGAACGAATGGTTTTTAATGATGATGTCGTTATCCTCCATAAAACCGTATTTGATTATATTGCCTTGGCAACTACAAGCGATTTCATTGGTCGCCACGCTATCGCCCCATACCGCCAAAAATCCGATTTTGGGAATTTTAGCGACAAAATCACTGAAAGCCTTCTTATAGTCTCCAAAGGTCTTGAAAAAATCAGGATGATCATAATCAACGCTCGTCAAGATGGCCGCCTTAGGTTTATAGAGCGCTAGCTTATTCTGATATTCATCCGCCTCGATGACAAAATACTCCGATTTCCCACTGATACTGTTGCCGCCGAGCTGTGGTATCTTGGCTCCGACGATCGCACTTGGATCCAATCCTATGCGGATCAACACGAAACTCAACATAGCCGAAGTCGTACTTTTACCATGGGTCCCGCAAACCGCGATCCCATAGCTTTCATTGAATAATCCGGCAAGCATTTCCGCATATGTAAAGACAGCCATACCGGATTCGAAAGCCGCCTTCAATTCCTCATTGCTTTCCGGCCTGAAGGATGAGCCGTAAATTACCATATCGGCATCGGACGGGATATTGTCCTTATCGAATTTTTGCCTCACCGTGATACCTTCGCTCTCAAGGACGTTGTTGTAAAAATGATCCCCCTCATCCGAACCGCTGACATCGATCCCTTTGAATTTCAAAATCCTAGCCAAAGCCGATGTCCCGGCGCCTTCTATTCCAATGATATGCGTTTTTTTAATCCTTGATAGGTCCATAACCATATGAATTATTCTGATTTAATGATTTAAAATTAGAAATTTAAAAAATCAATTTTTTATCATCCCCAAAATTCCCTGGACGATTTTTTCCGTCGCATCCGGATGATAGAATGTCCGTATGTTGCGGGATAATTTTTCCTGCAGTTCCGGGCTTTCCATAATTTCTTCGATCCTGCTCAGCAAGAGGTTTTTACCTAGGTTATTTTCTTCAAGTACGACACAGCCGCCGAATTTTGCCAGTGCGTATGCATTCATCCGCTGATGGTCATTGGCTGCGTTTTGCAATGGGATCAGAATTGACGGCTTGCCATTGGCGGCGATTTCTGAAATAGTATTGGCGCTGGCACGCGAAACCACAAGGTCAGCTGCCGCAAAAATATCCGCGATACCTTCATAGATGAACGGTACGATATGGTAGCCGCCATAGCCCGGCTTGACACCCATTTCGCCCGCCCGATGGCGCACCTCGTCGAAATTATTTTCCCCCGTTTGATGGATGATTTGGTATTTTTTCAAAAGCTCCGGCAGGATGTCCAAGATTTTGGTATTTATGCTTTGCGCTCCTTGCGATCCGCCGGTCACATAAATCAGTTTTTTTGATCCGATCAATCCGAATTTCTCCCGGGCATTTTGCGCGCTTCCCTGATTTATATTTTTCCGCAAAGGATTGCCGGTCAATACGACTTGGGCCTCGGGAAATTCCTTTTCAGCTTCCGGATATGCCACGGCGACCCTGTCAGCGAATTTACTGAGCACCCCATTGGCCATCCCCGGCACCGCATCCGATTCGTGGATCATTATCGGGATGCGGTACATCCAACCCACCAGAACCACCGGCAATGAAGCATATCCGCCTTTGGAAAAAATCACATCAGGCATTATCTTCAAAAGCAAAAACATCGACTGGATTATACCGACAGGGATTTTGAAAAAATCGACCACATTTTTAAATGAAAAGTAACGCCGGAATTTTCCGACCATTATGTCATACATAGGAATATTTTCCTTGCCTATGATGTCCCTTTCCAGTTTTCCACCTGGACCGATAAAGAAGAATTCAGCATCCGGAAATCCTTCCTTTATTTTCCCAGCTACCGCGATAAGCGGCATCAAGTGACCGCCCGAGCCTCCGCCTGTCAAAACTATTTTCATATGGTTTGAAATTTGAAATTAAAAATTCTTAATTCAAGCTTGTCTGTTTGGAAATATTCAACAATATCCCGACGCCGGCTAACAAAAAAACGATCGAGGTCCCGCCATAACTGATAAACGGCAAAGGAATCCCGGTCAACGGTATGAGTCCGGAAATTGCCGCGATATTTATGAACGCTTGGAAAATAATCCAGGAAACTATACCCACGGCTGTCAGGCGGCCGAATACATCCGGCGCGTTTTTGGCTATTTTGAAACCGCGCATCGCCAACGCGATGAATAGGAATATCAATACTGACTCGCCCAAAATTCCTAATTCTTCCCCGATAATGGCAAAGATCGAATCCCCTACCGGCTCCGGCAGATAATTGAACTTCTGTAAGCTATGTCCCAAACCTACCCCGAAAATCCCGCCTGATCCGATCGCCAAAAGCGCCTGGTTGATCTGATAGCCGATTCCGCGCGGATCAAGTTCCGGATTAAGAAAGACCAGCAACCGGTTCATCCGATAAGACTCGAATTTTATCAGGGCGAAAAGCGATGCTATTCCGGCGGCACCCATCAGGAACATATGCGATATCTTCGCTCCGGAAGCAAAAAAAACCGACATCGCGATCAGGATAGTTACGCCCAAAGTTCCGATATCGGGCTGTTTTATGAGCAAGAAACTGATTGACGCGACAATTATCGCGAATGGCACTAACCCCTCGTATAAATCATCCACCATTTCCTTTTTTCCTTCCAGCCATGCTGCCAAATACATAATCAAGGAAATTTTCAGCATCTCGGCCGGTTGGAAAGAAAACGGGCCGAACTGGACCCAGCGGCTGGCTCCATATATTTTAGTTCCGATTCCGGGAACGAACACAAGTATCAGGAATACCATACTGACAAAGAAAAAGGGAACGGATAACTTTTTCCAAATCTTATAGTCGATATTTTTTACGATCATCATAACGAACAGTCCGGGCAATACGCCGAATAGCAATTGGCGCTTGAAGAAAAAATATTCATCGCCGAAACGCACGCGTGAATAACCGACGCCGGCGCTTGCAATCATTATCAAGCCGAAAATTATCAGTCCGAAAACCGAGTACAGCAAAATCATATCGGATTTTCCTCCTGTCTTTCCTATTGCCAGGCGTTTCTTAAGATTCATAATTTTTTTTGCCTTGATTTTTTTCCCGCCATTGCGAGATTTTTTTATGGTCGCCGCTCAAAAGGACTTCGGGCACTTTCCAACCTAAAAAATCTTCCGGCTTGGTATACTGCGGATGCTCCAAATAGCCGTCTTCACTGTGCGATTCAGTTTTAGCAGACTCGCTATTACCTAAAACGCCTGGGATAAGACGCACAATACTGTCTACGACCGCCATAGCCGGTATTTCTCCGCCAGTCAGGACGAAATCCCCCAGCGATATTTCCTCATCGCACAAATTTTCAACCACCCGTTCATCCACCCCCTCATAGCGTCCGCATAATAAAATCAAGCTTCCGTATCCCGCCAATCTCTCCGCATCACGCTGGGTGTATCTTTTTCCCTTAGCTGAAAACAATATTATTTTCGTTTTGGAATCCAGGCCGTCCTCCGCCAACAATCCCTTAATCGCTTTCAAGCACCCATATATCGGCTCCACTTTCAAAACCATCCCGGCTCCGCCGCCATAGGGAGTGTCATCGACCGTCTTATGCTTATCCGGGGCATAATCGCGCAGATTATGGATATCGATATCCACGAAGCCTCCGGCTTGCGCGCGTTTAATAATCGACTCGGAAAAATACGCGTCGAATATTTTCGGAAAAATTGTAATTATATCAAATCTCATATCACATCCATACTATCATACAAAAGTGAAACAAAAAAGACCATCAGATGGTCTTTTTTGCAAGCTATCTAGCTTCACCGCGAGGCGAAGCAAGTATAAAAATACTAGACATACTATATTTGGATATCTCCGACAACTTCATCGATGCTCTTTCTTGTCGCGTTTTCGCGAGGTTCCCGTGTCGAACCTTCCGGTTCGTTGATTTTTAGGTTGACGCGAGCATTATTCTTCGCTCCGATAACCCTCAAGAGAGTCCGAAGGGCCTTCGCTGTTGCTCCTTCCCTACCGATAACCATTCCCATATCTTCCGGAGCTACATCCAGCGTGATAAGAACACCCATTTCATCAATTTTCCTATCAACCTTGACTGCGTCCGGGTTGTTGACGATTTGTTTGACAACGTACTCGACGAAATCTCGGTCTTGTATGATTTCTGTCATTTTAGTAATTTCTTTGAATTATTATCTCTTTTAAAACGCTGGGTTTATCGGAAGATCGACCGGTCATTCCCCCATTCGCTTCAATGCACATATTATAAGTCATATCACATATTCTGTCAAATTGACAGCCAGCCGCCATTATAAAATAAAATACTATGCTATTGTGTAATAAAGGTATGGAATCATTCAAAAAAAATTTAAAACTGGACATCCGGACAATCATCAAGGAATCAGCCTTCATAGGGCTCAATGTTTTTTTAATGCTAGGTGCCATCGCTTCCGGCGTTTTAGTTTATGCTTATATCAAAGCGCCGATTGCGGCCACTTTGACTAAGCGCGATTTGCCGCAAACCACCCTGATTTATGACCGGACAGGCCAGCATATCATCTACGAAATCCACGGGGAAGAAAACCGCATAATACTCTCCCACGATGAGATTCCGGATTCGATCCGCATCGCCACCATAGCAGCCGAGGATGCCGGTTTTTACAACCATTTCGGCGTTGATTTTTTTGCCATACTGCGGGCGTTGAGAAATAACCTCCAAAAAAACAGCATGGATCAAGGCGCTTCGACCATCACCCAGCAATTGGCCCGGAACGCTTTTTTGAGCCGTGAAAAAACCATCCGCAGGAAAATAGCCGAGTTGATCATCGCCATCAAAATCGAAAGGAAATATACCAAAGACCAAATCTTGGATATGTATCTCAATGAGATTCCGTACGGCTCGAACGCGTATGGTGTCGAGTCCGCCGCCAAAACTTTCTTCGGAAAAAATGCCAAAGAACTGACTCTTGACGAATCCGCCTTATTGGCTGCCATACCCAAAGCTACCAGTTATTATTCGCCTTATGGCAACCATTTGGACGGCTTGCTCCTGCGCCAAAAAATGATTCTTAATCAGATCGGTAAACTGCAACTGGCAGATCAAGCCACGGTCGCAAAAGCCGGACAAGAACCCATCGCTAGAAAAATAATCCCCTTTTCCGATGCGATCGATGCCCCGCATTTCGTTTTCTACGTCCGGGAAGAGCTGGAAAAAAAATTTGGATCAGAAAAAATCGAAGAAGGAGGCTTGCGTATTTATACCACTTTGGATTATGAAAAACAGAAATCAGCTGAACGAATAATTACTGAAAGCACTGCTAACCTGAAAAAATATGGCGCTTCCAACGCCGCCTTGGTTTCGCTTGATCCGAAAAACGGACAGATCCTGGCGATGGTCGGCAGCAGGGATTATTTCGACGACTCGATTGACGGTCAAGTCAACGTGGCGACCCGGCCCCGTCAGCCCGGTTCTTCTTTCAAACCTTTCGCCTATGCCGCCGCTTTTGAAAAGGGCTTTCAGCCGGAAACGAAAATATTAGATATCCAAACTGATTTCGGAGCTGACGGTTCCGGCAAACATTATGTCCCGCGCAATTATGACGGCAAGTTCCACGGAGTCGTCACGATGCGCCAGGCTTTGGCGATGTCGCTCAATGTCCCGGCTGTTAAAACACTCTCCTTGGCCGGCGTGCAAGCCACCATAGATCTCGCCCACCGCCTCGGTATAACCACCCTGAATGACACCAGCCGTTATGGGCTTTCTTTGGTCTTGGGCGGCGGCGAAGTTAAGCTGTTGGATGAAACGGCCGGCTATGCGGTTTTCGCCAATGATGGAAAAAAGAATCCGCCCGTTTCAATCCTGAAAATCACCGACAGCCATGGGAAAACCATCCATACGGCGACCGCCGAAAACACGCCCGTACTTGATCCGCAAATCGCCCGCAAAATCGATTCCATCCTTTCCGATAACGCCGCCCGCATTCCGATTTTCGGTCCCAACAATAAATTATCCATACCCGGCAAGATCGTCGCTGCCAAAACCGGCACGACTTCCGAATTCAAAGATGCTTGGACGGTCGGCTACACACCGCATCTCGTTACCGGAGTTTGGGTCGGTAACAATAATAGCCGTCCGATGCGCGCCGGCGCGGATGGATCTTATGTAGCGGCTCCGATTTGGAACAAATTTATGTCCCAAGCCCTGGATGACTATCCCACGGAACCTTTCATAGCTTATGAAAAGGTCGAGGATAAAAATAAGATCCAGAATGATATCGCTGAAAAGATAACTTACTTCAAAAAATCCAGCGGTAAAAAAATCTCCGCGAAAAAAGCCGGAAGGATGGCGGCAGACAAAGTGGAAATCCGCATCGAATACGTCCAGAACGCGACCAGCATTGAATGAGGACGCGCATAAAAAAACACCCCGGGCCCGGGGTGTTTTTAAAATTGCGATACTTCTTATAAAACCGCGTCCTTAGCAGCTTTAGCCAATCTGAATTTTACGACGGTCTTAGCGGCGATCTGGATTTTTTCTCCTGTCGCAGGATTAACTCCGGTGCGCGCCTTTCTTTTCGCTTTTACCATCTTTCCGAATCCAGGTAGGACGAATTCTCCATTCTTCTTCACCTCTTTGTATGCCAACGCGGTCAGCACATCAAAAAAGTTTTTCACATCCTTCTTTGCTAGTCCCGATTGCTCAGATAGACTAACGAGCAATTGTGACTTTGTCATCTTTGCCATAGTGTTTTTGAATTATTATTTATTAATCTGCGTCCTGACACCGCGACATGGTGGCTTAGGCGCATTTCTACTAATCATTATACACCACCTTTGAAAATTTGCCCAGTATATCTGGCGAATTTGTCAATAGTCCGGTTATCAGGAACGCGACACCCGCCTTTGGCCATACGGACTGGCTGTTTTTTATTTCTTCCATTAAAAGCCATCAGTCAAAAAAACAGCACACGAATCAAAACAAGCATCCGCCTACTGAGCGCTTGTTTTGTAAGAAATACGGCCTATTACCATTCCGATTCAATCCTTAATTTTCCTTTGCCCTGCCGTACTATTTTTGGAATCTGGGCGACTAGCGTAAAACTGAATACCATAAAGCCGAGTATGAGCAACAAGAAGGCCAATGGGCCGGACATATCGAGATTGCCCAAGGCCGATGACGCGCTTCCGCCCATCCGGTCAAGGATATCCCCGCTATATTCCATTAATCCGCCATCGGAAGATATGTCAGAACCGAAGATTTTTATCGCGAAACTCAACCCGATCATCAGCTCAACGATTGACAGCATCAGATTAAAGGTGGATCGCAATGCCTTAATCGAGCTGTTCATATATTTGCGCTTAATGGTTACCGGGTTTCTTATCTCATTTGTTTATATGGATTTAGCGATATTGTTAAAATTATTAGCTTTTTAGTATACACTCGAATCGGAAAGTTGTCAATAGGAAAAAAAGCTATCCGCGTGGATAGCTTTTTCATTCCGCCGCTAAATTTATTTCCCTTGTTCCGCCACCTCGCGGAAATCTTCCGCTTCCAGATAACTGCCGTCTTCTTTTTTGACTCCATATTCCGGACCGATGTCTTTAAGCTTCAGATGCGTATCGACTTCTGCCGGCAGGCGCAGTTTTTCCTGGAAAACCGCTAGTGGGATTCCGGTTATGTCGATCAAGTACTGCAAAGTGTTGCTGCCGCGCAAATTTGCCAAATCAATCTCCCCATCTGTGTTCACGATATTGGAAGGCGCCTTGGTCTGCCACAACGGCGTCGCCATAAAAATCAAGAGTGGCAGGAAAAATGCGCCGATCACAACCAAGCTGAATTTGCTTTTGGAAATTTCCCGTCCGAAAACTTCCGCCTTCAAACTGCCTTCCGGACAATCACTCACGCAATCCAAACAACTGATACAATCGGCAGACTTCGTTTTCATCTGATTTTCGACCGGCAATCCGGCCGGGCAAGTCCGCGAGCAAGTTCCGCAACCGACGCAAGTCGAAGCGTTGCGTGAAATCTTGAACGGGCTGATCTTTTTAAAAACCGCAAAAACCGCGCCCAGCGGACAAAAATAACGGCACCACCAATTTTTGGAAAAAATCGACACCAATACCAAAATTCCCAAAATCGAATAGCCCGCAACTTTCTCATCGAACTCCTCCCCTAAATGCATCAAAGCGTTGAACGGATCGTAAGCGCGAAAAACCAAATCGCCGGCTTGGTAGGAAAAATAGATGATCGCCGCCAGGACAAGATATTTGGAATACCGCAAAACCGCATCCAACCCATTCGGAAGTTCGACATCTTTTTCAATACCAAGTTTGCGACCCAAGGCCCGCATCCATTCCTGGATCGCCCCCAGCGGACAAAAATAGGAACAGAAGACCCGACCGAACAATAATGTGGACACAACCAAGATACCCATCAAAATGAAAGAACTGGCATAAATGCGCTTCAAATATTCGCCGGTGAAAACATAAGTCAGAAACCCTTCGATCGCCCCCAGTGGACAATAAGCATCGATCGGCGCCGCCTGTTCGATGCCGTATCTCAGATGGCTCAAGGTCAAAAACAAGACGATACCAACAACCGCGACTTGCGCCAGCGTCCGCAATTTTATTTTATTTTTCATTTTCATTTTTTTTAATTTTAAATACTGCGTACAGCGGACAGAAACCTATGCTCGCGAACGCCAGGATCGCGATGGAAAAAATTCCAGCCACCCAGACCCAGATGCCGTCCAGCCAAAATATAGCCGACAACATCAAGGCCGCACTGATTACCGTTTGCATTCCCCGCTCGACAGGACCTTCGTTTTTCATATCATTTTAAAAAATTATTAACTTTATAAAAAACCAAAGGGATATCCGAAGATATCCCGATTTGATTATGGCTTCAATTTCCTACTGCATACGGTCGCAAATCCCGTCCCCGTTCTTATCGACGAAATTTCCGCCCGCATTCTGTCCGCGGTTCGCACCCATCCGGCCTTGGCCCTGTCCCAATCCAAGTTCGGCGCGGATCGCGTCAGCCTCGGCGGTTTTTCCTTCCAGTCTGAGCTTGCGCATTTCCGCAAAGCGTGCGAAATTCTGCTCCGTCACCCTGTTAGCCACGCCGCGATCTCCCATCTGGGATTTCCAAGCGGCATAATCTTTATTTTCAAAAGCTTTTACCATCGCTTCGTGCCTTTCAGGGGTATAATTCGGTCCGAATTTGGCCGGATCTCCCTGATAGGCATACGCGCTTGTCGCGATCGCGCCCAGCGCTACCAAACCGAGGGATCCCAATATGATATTTTTTGTAATCATCGTTTTAAATTTTAATTTAATTAGTTGCCGCTAGCACAATATACTACGCAAGCGGTCCGGGAAAGTTTTCACCGCCCCCGCATCATATTTCCGCGATTACCGCAGGAACCGGATTTTCCCGCGCCACAGCCGTTATCCTGGCCGCTGCCAGCACCCGCCATACCGTGCCCCATCCAAGGACGGATTTCCGCGGCTGAAAAGTCCCGCGCGGATTGTTTGGTACCGATGATTTTGATCATCTGTCCGGTCGAAACATCGGCCGCGGGGCGCACGAGCGTTTTTTCATCCACTTTCACGTTCCATTGCTCTCCATCCAAATCATCCAGACCGATCGCGTTTTCGGAAGCGGACCGGACCGTGCCGGCCAAAAAACCTTCCTCCGGCTGCATCCATTGTTTCTCTTGGGTTTCAATGCTTCGTTCATAAAACGGCACGCCACGCATCATAGCATCCAAGCGACTGCCAAATCCGGCGCGTGCCATCAAAAATCCCGCCAACGCTATGCCCACGACGACCAAGACGACGACCCATAATCCGCTGAAACGATAGCCGCTTTCCGTCCGGCGCACCCCGAAAAATGCCGCCAGGATAAATGCGCCCAGTAAGATAAGCCAGAAATATGGAATCATCGGCAATACATAGGCGAACGGAGAACGGCGGGTGAACCGGTACAGGTCCCAGTCCAGCTGTGAAATCAGATAATACGCCGCCGCGATAGCCGCGGCACCCAAAAGAACCACCGCGCCGACCAAGACCCAAGCCCCGGCTTTCCGCAACAAAAATTTCCATTTCGGCTCCGGCGCGATATGTTCGGTCTTTATCCTACTAAGCGTGTCTTGGATTAAATTTTTCATAACATTAAAAACAATTAATATTCCGTTCTTCCATCTTGCTCCGGAGTATCTCCTTACCGCGCGCGATGAGAGTAGCCACGGAACCTTTGGGTTTTTTCAAAATATCCATAATTTCTTCATATTCCTTTTCTTCCACGAAGCGCAAAATCAAGATTTCCCGATAATTCAAAGGCAAGTCTTCGATACAGGCTTTGACTTTCTCCGCGCAATCTTTGTTTACGATATATTTTTCCAGTTGGATCCCGCCGCCCACGATCTTTTCCCATTCATAATCTTCCAACACGTCGGTTTGCGGCCGGGCGCCGGAACGCCGGAAATAGTCCACAACCTGGTTATGTGCGATCCGATAGGCCCAGCTGGAAAACTTCAAATCTCTGTCATAGGCATTCAAGTTCTGATAAATCTTAATGAAAACTTCCTGCAATAGATCCTGCACGTCATCCGGCGACAACCGTGTCAGACGCCTGATATAGCCGGACAGCTGGCCCTGGTAGCGCTCCATCAAAAGCCCGAAAGATTCGGGGTCGGTTTTCGCCAATTCGACTAAATGCGCGTCTGTCAACGCTTTTTCCTCAGCCATAATCTTATACAACTAGTACGCAATCCAAGCCGTTTGTTTTCACCATCCCTACAGCAAGCCGCCCATCGAGCTGGAAAGCGTGCCCAAAAATATCGGGATGACGATAGCCAATCCGATCAAGGGCAAGACGGTCATAATGACCGTGATGATGATCGTTGCCAGGAAATATTTGCGGGTTTTCTCCACACTGACCCAAATCGCCTCGATTTTCTTGTCCTGTTCTTCTAATTTTTTTATGATTTCGTTTTCCATAGATATTTTATATTTACCGGATAATCCGCATATGGAGCCATTATACCACGGATTGACAATTTAGCACTGTTCCTGTTACGCTATTCCAATGTGAATGTCTGAGATAGTTTTTTGTTAAAAATTCAACACGGAGGAAATAATATGTCTGCGACACCGACAGTGGCTGCCAAGGTATCAGCCAAAACATTAAGACGCGCCAAACAAGCCGCGGAAAACAGAGGATTATTGATTCCCACGGCTATCAGATTAGCCATTAAATGGGCAGCTGCCATCGAGATGGTTACGGACAAGGAATCCGAAATCGGCGAAATCGCCGCCGTAACTTGCAAGCAGATCAATGCCGAAAATCTTTCGGGAATACCGTATGAATATATGGTATTCTTCCTTGGACAAAACTGGATCTTTGGCGAATCCCTGAAAAAATGGCATACAACACGCGGGTCGCTACCGAGACCTAAAAGATATGACAACTTGCTTCTCGATGTCGGCGTGCCGATTTTCTGAAAGCAATCATACCTTATCCACGACCCCCGCAAGCGCAAGCTTCGCGGGGACTTTTTTTAAAAAACACTCCCTACGCACGCCAAACCCATCCATCCTCAGCCAGATTAAAAAATGCCGGCAGGAAGGATCCCTGCTGGCATTTAAACTCATACTCCTCACGCCTCTTTGCAGCGCTTATCGCAAAACATATGCCTGACGACAAGAATGGCTAGGATGAATGGCCAAAAGACAATGATGACTCCGCATATCATCGATACTACCAGCCACATAAAAAAACGTCCTGTTTCCGGATATTTTTCTGCAATCATCCTGCGCAATCCTTCAGAATTGATATAAAAATAAATTGCTACTAAAATGCCCAGTTCAAAACCGATGAAAAAATAAATTCCTACGCCCGCATACCACCAATCCATCTCTCCCTCCCTTGTTGTTTTGTTTTAATAAAAATTTATCTGGTTTTTATTTTTTATTTATTAAGCGACTGCTTCAATCTAACCACCGAATCATTTATTTAGCAATACCCGTTCTTCCCGCCAATTTTTCCATTGCCAAATGGGCTTCGGATAAAACCTAAAAAGGCCTACTCTGGACAAAATATCATTTTTGATGTATAATTAAAAAACGTGCCTTTTTATTTTAAAAACTTGTAAGATTCCGCATAGATGTGCTATGGTATCTTGTGGTGCCTGAGTTTCTCCTCCGTTTCTCCGGCACCACGAAGACGGATGTGCCCGTCTTCACTGATCCCCTGGGGTTGGGAAGCGCAAGCGCTTCCCAACCCCCTTTTATTATTTATTCGAAAAACTTCCGGACTCGCGAAGCAAGCCCATTCGCAACAAAAAAAACAGCCGGCTAATTGGTTCTAGCCGGCCTTATAAAGTTTTTATAAAACCCCGTCATCGCATCTTAAATACAACAACCTTATCAAGCGATCCACCCGGGATTCATAAAAAAGAAGAGGTTATCCAATCGACATCCCGATATCTGCAAATAGATTACCTCATTTAACAACATCATCAATTATTTTCAATATGTCCATAAATGTTGAAGGTTTTGAAACGAACCCTTGAATTCCCAACGCATTCGCTTCTTTTTTAAGATCCTCCGTATCATACCCCGTACACAGTATGATCGGCATAGCAGGCCGCACGCAAAGAATTCTTTGTGCCAATTCAGTCCCCTTCATATTCGGCATCGTCTGATCCGTTATTACCACATCGAACAACTCCGGATTTCGTGAAAACAAATTAAGAGCCTCCGTACTGCTTGTCCTGCCAATGACTTCATGTTTTCCAAATATTTCCAGCATCCTTGATAACACATCCAGTACAGCCGGTTCATCTTCAACGAATAAAATTTTCATTTTTTAAAATCCTCCATAAACATTATGTGCCGTTGCACGTTTATCCATATATTTCCCATATTACTTCTCATTTTTTATATTTTAAAGAACAACCAGACGCAAAGATAAATTATTATCCTGCTATAACAATCCTACTGTAATACAATAATCTGCAAATAATTTTTCAACAAGAAAAAATATGTCAGGTTTCCGGATAATATTTTCCAACAATCGCTTCCGCCACCAAAAGGCCGTCAATCGCCGCGGAAACGATGCCACCGGCGTAACCTGCCCCTTCTCCGGCCGGATAGATGCCGGCAATGTTCGATTGGAAATTTTCACCGCGCACGATCTTGACCGGAGCGGAACTGCGGGTTTCCACCCCCGTCAAAACCGCCTCCGGATGGGCGAAGCCTTTGACTTTGCGGTCCAAAATTGGCAAAGCCTCACGCAAACTGGTCAGGACATATTCCGGCAGACAACCTTCAAGCGACGTCATCGTCACGCCCGGACCGTATGTCGGGGTGATGCCGCCGATTTTTTTGGACGGCTTGTTTTGCAAGAAATCACCGACCAGTTGGGCCGGCGCCTTATATCCTCCGCCACCGGCCGAATAGGCTCTTTCTTCCCACTTCCGCTGGAACTCGATACCGGCCAAAGGATGCTCAGAAGGAAAATCGCTTGGCAGGACATTCACCAGAAGCGCGCTGTTGGAGTTCTGACCGTTTTGGGCGCTCTCACTCATCCCATTGGTCACTAATCTTCCTTTTTCAGAGGAAGCTGCCACGACCATACCACCCGGACACATACAAAAAGAATAAACTGAACGGTTCTTCTCTGAATGCGCCACCAACCGATAACGGGCTGTCGATAATTTCGGATGCGCGAAAAATTCACCGTATTGCGCCCGGCTTATCATTTCCGCCGTATGCTCGATGCGCACGCCGATGGCGAAAGGCTTAGCTTTCATTTCCAGATTCTTATCATAAAGCATCCCATAAGTATCGCGCGCCGAATGTCCTGTCGCCAAAATCAATTCTGAAACCGGAACCTTTTCTTGCCCATTAAAAACCGCTGCCACGATTTTTCCGTCCACGATTTCAACATCAGTCAAGCATGTTTCAAAACGCACTTCCCCGCCCAAGCGGATGATTTTCTGGCGGATGTTTTTCACGATCTGCCGCAACTTGTCCGTCCCGATATGCGGCTGGGCATCAAAAGCGATTTCCGGCAAAGCGCCGGATTTGACCAATTCCTCAAAAATGAATTTCTTGCGCGGATTATCGATCAAAGTGTGCAACTTTCCATCCGAAAAAGTACCCGCCCCGCCTTCGCCGAACTGGATATTGGATTCCATATCCAACTCACCAGTGGCGAAAAATTTCTCTACATCCTCAATACGCGCATCTACATTCTTGCCGCGCTCAATAATCAACGGCTTCAAACCCGCCCGCGCCAACAACAAACCCGCGAACAAACCGCTCGGTCCGCTGCCGACCACGATTGGCCGCAATCTCTTTTCATCGACTGGCACAGTTTTGATCAGATAGACATACGGCACCTGTAAACGCACACGATGCCTTTTCATCTTACCCTTCACCAGTGCGGAAGTCCCGGCCAGATAATTCTCCGGATTTTTTATCGCCACGTCAACCGAGTACGCGAACAAGATTTTCTTTTTGTCTCGCGAGTCAATCGCCCGTTTCACGATTTCATAATCCAAAATACCTTCATCCTCAATGCCTAAAATCGCTGTTATTTTATCGGCTAAAACCGCCTCGTCTTCTTCCAAGCCAAGAATTATCTCATCGATGCGGATTGCATTATTTTTCATTCTCATTTAAGTTTATATCTCTTAATCCCCTCGCCGATCAGTTTGTCCAAAAATTCCGAAAATCCGAAGCCTTGCGCCCTGGCCGCCTTAGGCGCCAAACTGGTGCCGGTCATACCAGGAATCGTATTGATTTCCAGAAAATATAATTTATTGTCAGCCTCACTCCAGATAAAATCCGCCCGCGCCAAATCCTGGCAACCCAAGGCTTGGAAAATTTTGACTGCATATTTTTGGGATTTCTTCCTGATATCCTCCGGAATATCCGCCGGACAAACCTCCTCACTTCCTCCTTGTTGATATTTGGCGGCATAATCAAAAAATGTGGAAATCTTCGGGATAATCTCCACCACCGGCAAAGCCTTCGGATTTCTATTCCCCATAACCGCCACGGTCAATTCACGCCCCGCGATGAATTGCTCCAACATCACTTCCTGTCCGTAACGGAAAGCTGCTTCGATCGCGCCCGCCAATTCTTCAGCGGTTTTGGCGATATTGATGCCTACCGAAGAACCGGACTCCGTCGGCTTGACAACCACTGGCAATCCGAGCTTGGCGGTTATTTTTCCAACATTATATTTTTTACCTTTTTTCAGCACGATTTCTTTCGCCACCTTGAGTCCGGCGTTTTTCGCCACCAACTTGGTTTTTTGTTTGTTCATCGCCAAAGCGCTCGCCAAAGTTCCGGAAAAAACATACGGAAGATCCAGCATTTCTAACATACCTTGCAATTTACCATCCTCAATAAAAGCGCCGTGTCCGATTGGCAGGACAATGTCGATTTCCATCTTGGATAATTCTTCGCCGGAAAAGATAACCGCGCCAGATTCGATCACAACCGCATCCACCCCGCCTTCTTGGACAGTTTTCGGCAGATTGGCTTCCATATAACGCTGGCCGGCCCCGCCGATCAGCCATTGCCCATTTTTGGCAATTGCGACCGGAATAATATCATATTTATCCGCATTGAGACTATTTATCACCTCATTGGCCGACTTCAAGGAAATTTCGTGCTCATTGGATTTACCTCCGAATATGACCGCTAGATTGATCTTCTTCATCGCATTATTTTTTTATGCTTATATCTTTATCATAGCAAAAAAAACTGTTTGGTGCGACTTACGTTTTCCGGTAAAAAAGCATAATAAAAACCATCATTCCTGACGGTTTTCATTATGGCAAAAGAATCTATGAAACCAATTTATTCAACCAGCCAAAAAGACTGAATCCGCCTTGGGCGCCATCCAGCAAAGTTTTGATTTCCTGGTTAGCTTGTTCCAAAATCATAATCTGCTCGGTAAGCTGCTGCTGATCGCCTTGATTGGAAAGCTGGGTCCTGACCTGGTTAAGCTGACGGATCTGTTCCCGGTTCTGTTCCAAAGTCTTCTGAGCATCTTTTATTTCGCCATAATTAGGTCCGACAAAAAATTTGGCAAATCCGCCACGGCTTTGAATTTTCTCGATATTTTTCTCTAACTTATCACGGTTTTGATTCTGGTTTTGGGCGATGGTCCGCACTTGTTTTCCAATACCTTCATTCCTGTCCGCTATCTGAAGCATCGCTTGCACGGCATTGGCTACCTGGCTTCTTTTTTGTACTGAAGAGCCGGCAATTCCTTTCGGCGTCTTTGCTCCATCTTGCGTTTCCACCGCGTTTTTTTCCTGGGTTTGGATCTGAGTGTTTTCTCCCTGGTTCATAACTTGGTTTTGTTCTTGCGTTCCGACGGCATTTCCCACCGGATTGCCCGGCGCCACGACATCCGCTTGTTCAGGTTTGGCTCCGCCTTGATTGGAATTCGTACCTACCGCCTGGGCCTGAAGGGCGAATCCGAACATCAGCACCAGCGCCGCGAGTAATGTTTTTTTCATCAGATTTGTTTTAATAATTAATTTAACACATTTACTATAGCATATTTCATCCGAAAAACGAAATTATCTGGCACCTAAAAAAACAAATGGCTGCCATCTATCGGATATTATCATTTAGCACAATTTAAAATCATACACGGAAAATTTAATGCGTGTAGATAAAATCATTCAGGCAACAATACCTAGAAATCAAACAGTTCGCCCAATAGACTCTCTTTTTTGTGTTTTTTACCATACCTATATCCATCGCCAGAGTAATGCCCGCCACGGTCATCATGCTCCCTCTGATTATCCGTCCTCATTTCCACATTACTCCCTAGAATAGGACTGCTGGCCGCTGATTTCTCGATAATCTTATCCAGCTCGCCACGATCGAGCCAGATACCTCGGCATTGCGGGCAATAATCTATTTCTATTCCTTGCCGCTCGGTCATCTGCAGATTCACATTACACATTGGACACTTCATATTTTTTTATTATGGATTAATAATTTAATCTATTTTACCGCAAAGCCCTGATTTTTTATCTTCCCTCTTTCGATCGGTTCTTTAATTTATTCCCGATGATTTTCACAAGCGCCGGCAAAACCGATACGGCAATGATAATCATAATTACGGTCGAAAAATTATCCCTGACCAATGGGATATTGCCAAAAAAATATCCGCCAAAAACGAAAATGACCACCCAAGCGAGACCGCCTAAAAAACTGAAAGGTACGAATTTTCCATATTCCATTTTGCCTATCCCAGCCACGAAAGGTGCGAATGTCCTGACAATCGGCATAAACCTGGCCAAGATGATGGTTTTTTTGCCATGCTCCCGGAAAAAATCGCGGGTTTTATCAATGTGGTTTTGGTTGATAGGAATCCGATGGTTATCCACTATTTTTTGTCCGAAATAATAGCCCACCCAATAATTGACATTATCTCCCAGAAACGAAGCCGCCCACAGGAGAAAAAACAAGGTCCAGATATTTAACGCGTCCAAAGCCGCGAACATACCGGCGGAAAAAAGCAGCGAATCCCCAGGCAGAAACGGCGTGAACACCAGCCCGGTTTCCGCAAAAATGACAGAGAACAAAATCGCATAAGTCAGTTCCCCGTAACTGGCGATGATCCGACCCAAATAGACGTCGACATGGAGGATGAAATCGATAAGTTCCATAAAATTTTATTCTTATTGGATTAAAATAAAAAAACGGCTAAAAAATTAACCGGTTTTAATTGATATTACTTCTTCGCAATACAGCGCCTCACTTGAGGACCTGCCACTTTATCGCTCCATAATATCCAAGGTGTTGGCTTGATTATAGCACGGAAAAACGAAGTCCGCAAAAAATACTGATGCCGCTATGCAAAAACCGCCAGGAATGGCGGTTTTTGCTATCAAGCATAAGGTACTGCAACTCCTTAGTCCAATTGATAACCAAGCAACAAATCATTAAAGAATTTGTCATTTAAAGTTGGATTCTGCCTATTGCCGGTGGCCGTCCTGACAATCGGATATGCGTAACTGAAGGCTTCTTCCACTGCCACATTTCCATCATATTTTGTTGGATCTTTTTTGCTGAGCGGATTGGAGCCATCCCCCAGCTCATCGGACATTGCCCGCCGCACGAAATAATGGGCGAATAATCCCTCGCTCGACTGGATCACATCCACATCCGTCTGCGTTCCGCCCAAGTAGTAAGTATAGGAACTCTGGGATTCAGTGCTGGACATCGCCAAAACCCGTCCGGCAGATTGGAGATCATCCATCCCTCCGGCCCGGCAAGTATCAAAGGCGAAAAAAATTCTGTCAGTCAGAGAATTCGCAAACCAAGCCCTAAGCTGGTCATCCCAAATGAAAGCTGAATCTCCCGCCACATAGCTTGCGGCGTATGCGGGGTCATTCAAAAAAGCATTCTCGTCATATTCCTGGTCATAAATCACGATAGCCTCATCTAAATCTTCATCTTTGCTAAGTTCTTCCGCGCCAGTCCCATCATAAGCGATTCCAGTCGAACCGTGTCCGCTGAAAAAGAATACCAATTCGTCATCAGCCGTCAATTTTCCCGGAGCCGTTTCGGTGCCGACCAATTCATCAATCCGGGACTTTATCGAATCAAAATTCGCGCCCGCATCGCTGAAGGTGTAAATATTCTCCGCGTCATAACCATATTCATCCACCAAAGCCTGCTTCATATGCACAGTATCTTCATCTTTGCAATAATACGCCAATCCGTCTTCCATTGTCGGATAATTCTCTCCGGTCTTGGCATCAACGACACAAAGATCATTGACGGTCCCGGGATAATTGGCAAGGCCGACCAGAATGGCATATTTCTTGCCGCCGGACGGTATCGCATCGCCCAACGCGCCTGTCACTCCTCCTACTGAAGGATCCACGACCGTTGACACTTTCACTGGCTTGCCCTTCAATTCGCTCTCAATAGAATCCAGTTTTTTCCGATCGCTTTCAGAAAGAACCTGTTTTTTCGAAATTTGCACATTTTTTGCCTTGCTCGGCTTGTCAAATTTTCCAGCCCCCTTTTCCTGCGCCGCCACTCCCATTACGCCAAGCAAAAACACGAAAGCGAACACGGCAACCAATGTTTTTTTCATTTTTTTATTTTTATTAAATAATTACACTTTGATTATATCACAAAAAAACAGCGCGCTTGCCAGACTTTTTTTCATTGGATATTTTTCGATTCAAAAACTTCCAATATCCCTTTTTCCTCTTCATCTTGCCGTACATATTTTCCAAGCAAGTCCTGGAATTTCATCCTCAGGATGCGCGTCTGTTCAAGCAGTATTTCGGACTCCTCAATATGCTTCCGCAACTGTTCCGCATATTCAGCATCCCCACCATCCGGATAATTATCCGCCACATTCCTATCCTCCGACATTCTCTTCAATTTCTCCCGTTCGTTTCTTAATTCTTCCTCGGATTCTTTTATGGCCACATCTATTTTCCAGAGATTATAGTTTATCTCCTCTTTGTTTTCTTCCGTTTTACCGTTTGCGAATTCGGGATAGCTTTTGATATTTTCCGGCATAGCTTGGATTAAAAAAAATTAATTATGTCGTTCCCAAAAAAACCTGACGCCGATTATTTGCCAGCAACCGCTGTCAGGCAGATGCCGCGATTTTTGACATCATCTTATTTTTATTATATCACAAAACTTGCCCTGCTGGTTTTTGCCTGCGCGAAAATGCTTATTTTCAGTTCCGATAGCCACTTAAAAAAATCCCCGGGACGGATAGTCCGCCCACAGGGATGAATCACTATGTAATCCAGGGGATCAATCGGCTTTGCCGCCCGACTCCGCCTGAAACTTTTTATCCGCCGCCACGACATCTCGGGCGGCGGATTCCCTGGCCTTATGCAACTTCAATGCGACATTCCGGTCGACCAGGGCCAGAATCTGCGCAGCCAGCCACGCCGCATTTTTGGCTCCGTCGATAGCTACCGTAGCTACCGGCATGCCGGAGGGCATCTGTACCGTAGCCAACAGCGCATCCACCCCACCCAACGGCGACGCACTCGAAGTCAATGGCACGCCGATGACCGGTTTGGTCGTTTGAGCGGCCACCGCCCCAGCCAGATGGGCCGCCATACCAGCGCCGCATATGAACACCTGGCATCCGGCGTCTCTCGCCTCATCGACAAGCATCACGGTGCGCTCGGGCGTGCGATGGGCGCTCGTTATGCGCATCTCACACTCGACACCCAGATCATCCAACAATTTTTTAGCCGGCAGCATCTTCGGCACATCCGAGCTGCTGCCTACCAGAATCACTACTTGCATCACAATCCTCCTGGAAATATTTTTTTGCAATCCGGAATTGGTTCCGCATAAACGTTTATGCGTATTCCGGGACCTTTTGTAAAAAACCGCCTATGTCATTTTGAAATTTCCGATGGAAGGGTTGGTCGGGATGGGAGGACTCGAACCTCCGATCTCCGGGTTGCACTCCGGCACTCCACCTATTGAGCCACACCCCGACACTGATCCAAAACAAAAAACATAGTTATCCAGCATAGCAAAACCGAATTGCCGCGTCAAGCGATCGCCGTTGACCCATCCTGGCTGGATTCCCAAAAATTGAAAATTATACCTTCCGGCAAATCGCGATCAGTTTATTGAAATCAAACTCCACATCCTGATTTGCCGGAGCGCATCTTTCAATCCGCACCACCCCGAATCCAGAGTCTTCCGCGATTCTGACCATCTCATTTTCCGAATACAGGCTTAAAAATATTTTATCTTCCGGAAAAAGCGGATCATTCTCAAAAACTTCCCCTTCTCCCTCCTGCACGATCAAAAACAGGAAACCTCCGGGCCTCAAAAACACGTTGGCCTTTTTCAATATTTCCCGGGCTTCCGGTTTTTCAAAATGGAAAATGGAATATGCCAAGCAGACCGCATCAAAGGATTTTTCCTCCAATTCCAATTCGCGCATATCAGCCAGGATAAATCCTATTCCGGGATGTTTCCTTTTTGCGATTTCAAGCATTTTTTCCGACAAATCGACTCCGACCACCTCGAAACCTTTGGCCTGCATATAGCCAGCCAATCTTCCCGTCCCGCAACCCAGATCCAAAATCCGGCCATTCCTACCCAGACAAGCCAGTAGTCTGTCAACATAGCGATCATCCGACCTGTCATTGTCAAAAGCTTCCGCGTATTTCTTCGCGATCTTATTGTAAATTCCTATAACTTGCTTGTTTTTATCCCGCTCCATATCCCTATCATACCAAAAAAATCCTCCCCGTGCGCAGGAGGAATTAAAAACAGCTTTATTTTCTTCGGGCAATTTTTTCAAAGACCGACTCATACTCATCGACCATTTTCTTTACTGAAAATCTGCTTTCCACGCTTTTCCGGCATTTATCGGCTGAAATTGTTCCAACTTTTCCGACCGCCTCGGCCATTTGATCGACATCATCGACAATAAACCCATTGACTCCGTCCTGGACGATTTCCGGGACCGAACCTCTCCTGAACGCCACCACAGGAGTTCCGCAAGTCAAAGCTTCCGCCATCACCAGCCCGAACGGCTCTTCCCAAAGAATCGGAAACAACAAGCATTTCGCTTTTTTATAATACTCAATTTTTCCAGCGAAATCCGCTTCACCCATATAGCGAATAAGTTTTCCGTCAATTTTATCCTTCACTTCCTTTTCGTAAAATTCTTTGTCCACCGAATCAATTTTGGCAACAATGACCAACGGGATATTGGTTTTCTGAGAAACTGCAATCGCCTCCAATATTCCTTTGACAGGAGTGATTCTTCCGAGAAACAGCAAATAGTTTTCTTTTTTGGATTCGACTGGAAATTTCTCAATTGGAAGAGCATTGTAGATAACTTTTGAATTTGGGAAAAAAGACACGGGAAGACGCTGGTTTTCACTCACAAAAATCATAGTATGATGATGGAGAGAAGGAGTGTTTTTGTAATATGCTATATTTTCTGCAATATTTGTTATATTGTGAAACGTCAACGCCACCGGAACTTCAAAAAAATCAAGCAGATTCACAATTTTCCCATTCACATCAAAACGACAAATGATTGGTTCGTAATTGAGGTGAACCGCATCAAAATTGTGTTGATGATTTAACACTTCGAGCAGTTGCGCTCTTTCCCATTCACGATTTTCAGCAGGATGTTCTCGAGTCGGATAAGGTGACGTTTCTATGCGAATGATATTATGGCCAGAAATGGTTGACCCTCCAGAGCAAAAAACCGTTACCTCGTGTCCTCTTTCAGCCAAACCGTGAACTAGCTCATCTACAATTAATTCTATCCCGCCATATTTCTTTGGTGGAATAGGAATCATAACCTGCGCGACAATAGCTATTTTCATTTATTTCCTATCGAAGATCAAAAGGTTTTTCTTTCTTCGAATTATTTATTTCATCTCTTAATTCCTGATCTTTTTTCCATTATCAATCTGTTATAAGTTTTTTCGTAATTTTTCGCCATAATCGAAATATCAAACCTTTCTTCAGCCTCTGACCGGCACTTTTCTCGTGAAATACCGCCAACCTTTTTCATCGCTTCAGCAAAAGATATTCCATCTTTAACGATAAATCCCGTCTCTCCGTTGCGTAAAATTTCGGAAGCCGCTCCGTTATCCAAAGCGACAACCGGAGTTCCGCAAGCCAAAGATTCTGCCATTACCAATCCGAATGCCTCATTCCAGCGCGATGGGAAAAGTACGCCGTCCGCTTCGGAAAACAAATGATTTTTTTCTTCATGCCCGATCTCACCGATAAATTTTATCCGCTCTCCATCGATAAAAGGAAAAACTTCCTCATCTAAAAATTTTTTATCCCCTTCACGAATTTCTCCGGCAATTGTCAAATTTACTCCGATTTCTTTCGCCGCTTTCACCGCTATATCGATTCCTTTGTTATAAGAAAGAGTTCCCACGAATACAAATCCATTTCCCTTTCCTTCCAAGCGAGGCTGAAACGCTTTTACATCTATCCCATGAAATACGGTATCAACATAATTTAGTTCAGGCGTCAATTTCCTTTGCGCGTCACTGATAGACACAAATGGATATTCCTTGAACGCTTCCGCTAAATATGGAAAGTCCGGCGGCAAGCTGCTATGGAGCGTTGTTATAAAAGGAGCTTTCATAAATGGAGCTAGGGCAATCGGATGAAATCCCATATGGTTATGGACGACATCAAAATCATTTATGCGCTTACCCAATTCAAAGAAGGAAAGAAATTCATATTGCTTAATACCGCTCCAATCGAAACCACCGACTAAATCATACATCGGCTTTTCAATGACCGGGACCAATTTACCAGACACCTCTGATCCTCCGCAGGCGAACGTAGTCACATTATGGCCAAGTTCGGTCAATCCCTTAGCTAAATTGGCGACCACCGATTCGGAGCCACCATATTTTTCCGGTGGGACTTTTTTCCACAACGGCGCAAGCAATGCTATTTTCATAAAATTTTTACGGATTTGTTTTCAATTAGATATGGTTTATATTTCGATTCTATATCAGCAAGTATTTTTTTTGAATAAGCCTTGGTCGGATAAATTTTCCAATTGACATAATAGACGCAAAACAAAATGAGGGAAGCGACGAGGAATGTCAACTTGGTCGTGATTCTTCCACCCATAAAAAACGCCTCGATAACCCCTCCCAGAAACCAGATTCCCAAAAAAAGTTCCTTGTAGGTATTTTTGAACAAGTTCGGCATTTTAGCCAGAATGAATTTATTGGTGCGTTCAAAAACCGATTTGGTCTGGAAAAGAAACGCCAACCATGCTCCCGAGTAGGTCAACGTCATACCCATATGCACCAGGAACGCTCGCCAGGAACGCCTGAACGAATTTTCTTGGTGCCTAAGCGATACCCAAAAAATAATCCATTTGCAGGCCAAAGTGGCGACAAGCGAGATGGAAGCTATATCAAAAAGCTGGCGATGTTGATCCGTTAGCGGAGCAAACGGCAAAAGCACGACAACGTAGGCGGCAATCACAGCAAATGGCAAGAAATTCATATGGTCCCAAGCAGTAAGGTGCAGTAAAAATCCGAACCAAGACCTGAATGCTATTTTTCCAAACATAGAAAACAATGTCCATAGCGACTGGGCGTTACCGAAAGCCCAGCGCCATTTTTGATGTTTATACGCCTCGAGGTCATATGGCATCAGGCCATAACCCATCGGACGGTCCACATAAATACCCTTGTATCCGGCCTCATAAATCCTAAGCCCCAAATCTGCGTCTTCCGTTAACGCTTCCCCTCTAAAACCTTTTAATTGCTCAAGAATCTTTGATTTATACACGCTGACCGTACCAGTCGAAGGGACACAATCCAAATGATTTGCCATATTCATATAGATGCTGAAAAAATGGCGGTATTCATCCACAATCGGTTGGTTTTGTTTGATGTGATTGCGATAATACTGGGGAAACTGGACGAGGCCTATGTCATCATCTGAAAAATATGAAAGAGCGACTATGAGAAAATCGGACCTGACCAGATAGTCAGCGTCCAAAACCGCCACATATTCCGACTTCGAGTCCAAACGCTCCAAAAGGTAATTAAGCGCTCCAGCCTTGAATCCCAAAAGAGGGTCGACGTGAAAAAACTTGAATTTTTCCCCAAGCGTTTTTGTAAAAATTTCCACTGGTTTCCAAACGGATATATCCTTCGTGTTATTGTCTATTACTAGGACTTCAAAATTTTCATATTCAAGCTGCGCTAACGTATCCAGTGTCTGCATCAAAATGATCGGCGGCTCATTGTATGCTGGAATAAGGATTGATACGAAAGGCTGTGTTATTATTTTCTTCCGTTTAGGCTTGAAATGTGGCAATAAAGCGATAGCTACTTGGAAGAAGGACAAAAAAAGCCCTAAAAAAAGATTTAGGACTACGAAAATGATGAAATATTGGGGAATAAAAGCCGAGGCTATTAAGATGAGAACGAAGAATAGGATGATACCCATATTATGTAAAACAATGTTTAATTGTGGGCAGCGCATACTGGATTAAAAAATAACGCTTACTGAAAATTTGCGTTATAATCGCCCAATTTCATTTTTCCCGACTTTTTACAGTCTAGCACGAAACGCAAAAAGTTTCCAGCTTTTTGGAATATTTTTGCCTATTTTAGCCAAATAACTTATTTTTCACCAATTTTCTAAATTCCTCAATAATAATGATTGAAAACGCAATGGAGACAATCACAATCCAATCTTTTCCATCCAACGGAACCGTTCGCAAAACTTTCTGAAAAAATGGATTGTAGACCGCCAATAACTGAAGTCCGATGACAACACCGGTGGCTCCCACTAAAAATTTATTGGAAAACGGGTTAGAGGCGAAAATTGATTTAATTTGACTTCGGCAATTCCAAGCATTCAGCCATTGAAAGACTGCCAAGGTCGTAAGGGAAATTGTCCATGCTTTCTGCAAGTCTGTCGCATAATTTTGACTGAACAGATACAACGTTCCGATTGCCATCGGTAATGCCATAACAAGCATTCGAAAGACCATCGTTCTATCCACAAAACCAGCGTTTCTCTGGGAGGATTTTTTACCTAAAAGATTATTGCCCTTGGGCTCCATCGCCAAAGCCATATCAAGAAATCCGTCCGTCACCAAATTGAGCCACAGAATTTGGACAGCCAAAATAGGCAAAGGGAAACCCAAAAGAATCGCACCAATTATGGTTAAAACTTCTCCCAGACCAGTGGAAAGCAGATATAAGATGACTCGCTTGATGGTTTTATAGATATTCTTCCCCTCTTCCACGCCAGAAACGATGCTTCCGAAATTATCATCCAAAAGAATGATGTCGGAGGCCTCTTTAGCGACTTCAGTTCCGATTTTTCCCATTGCCACGCCCACATCGGCCGAAGTCAATGATAAAGCGTCGTTCACCCCGTCTCCAGTCATTGCTATTGTTTTGCCTGCCAATTTATAGGCATTGATTATTTTGAGTTTATGCAGAGGCGTCACTCTGGAAAAAACACTGACATTTTCCAAGCGTCCAGACAATTCCTGTTCGGTCATTTTATCAATATCCTTTCCTTCCAGGAGCACATCGCCCACTTTCCAAATTCCGACTTCTTTGGCGATGGCTCTGGCAGTGATTTTATGGTCGCCAGTTATCATAACTAATCTAATGTCTGCCGATTCCACCTTATTCACCGCTTCTCTGACCTCGATTCTTGGAGAGTCTTCAATGCCCAAAAATCCGACAAATTCAATTTCTGACAATTTTTCAGGAATCTTTTTTTCCTTTTCCATTTTTTTCATTCCCAAAGCCACCACTCGCAATCCTCTTTCGGACATTTTTAGAAATATTCCTTTCAACTCTTCTTTTTTGCTGTCAGTAAGGATATGGGTTCTGGAATAACCCCAAATTTTACCAGAAATATCCAAAATCTCCTCAGGAGCACCGACCATCATCAATAAATGCTTTCCGTTTTCCTCGTAGAGAATAGAATGATATTTCAATTTATAATCGAACGGCTTTTCTTCGATCTTTCTAAACTCCTTTTCCAAACCAGCCTTGCTATAACCGATTTTTTCCGCCATCACCAATGTCGCCCCTTCCGTGGGGTCGCCAGATATTTTCCAAGTACCCAGATCGTTATCGAGAGCCAGGTGAACACTACTGCATAAAGCACCAATTTTACCAACCAACAACAACTCTGGATGATTGAGCGGTTCGATGATTTTTCCATCCAGCTCAATTTCTCCTCTTGGTTCGTAACCGACTCCGCTCACGGAAAATAATTTTCCATCCGCATATATATTTTTAACCACCAGTTCATTCTTGGTTACCGTTCCGGTTTTGTCTACCGCAATCACATCCGTCTGGCCCAAGGCTTCCACTGCCTGAAGTCTTTTAACTAGCACATTGCGCTTTCCCATCCGCCAAACGCCTGTCGCCAAAACCAATGTGACAGCGATCGGCAGTCCTTCCGGGATGACAGAAACGGAAACAGCCACGATAGTAGCGAGTACTTCCTTTAAGGGATGTCCGTAACCGACTCCGATTGCAAATAAGACAATTCCTATCACACAGACAGTGGCAATTATGAAATGGGAGAGATAGCGGATATCTTTCTTCAGGGGTAATTCTTCGTCAATGGCGGATATTTTATTCGCAATGCCTCCGATGACCGTCTCACTTCCTGTCGCCGCTACCACTGCCTTACCATTTCCAGAAACGACCGTGGTCCCTTTAAAAACCATATTCCGCTGGTCTGAAATCTGAACATTTGCTTCTTTTATGGAGTTTGCCAATTTGAATTTCGGATTGGATTCTCCTGTGAGGGCTGATTCGTCAATTTGAAGAGATTCGGAACTTATGATTCTGGCATCAGCAGGAACTTTCTCTCCCTCACGCAGAACAATAATGTCCCCAAGCACCAATTCTTCATCTGGAATAATATTTTCTTCGCCCTCACGGATTACCGAAGCGCTTGTTTTGATGAAATTTTTAAGGGCTGCGAAGATATTCTGAGCCCTCCCCTCTTGGATAGTTCCGACTATGGCATTGAATATAAGTACCGTCAAAATGACGAATCCATCGATATTTTCGCCTGTCAGAAAGACAACAGCGGCGGCAAGAAGCAAGATAAAAATGAGAGGGCTTTGGAACTGACGGAGGAATATGATTGCCAGATTGTCAGTCTTAGTTTCTGGCAACTTATTGGGTCCGCATTTCAAAAGGCGATTTTTTGCCTCACCCCTTGTCAATCCGTGTTTGCCTGTTTTTAATTCCTGGAAAATTTCACTTGACTCTTTGTTATGATAACTTATCGATGTTTTATTTTGCATTTTTTAATTATACCACAGCGGAGCGACGGACTAAAAATGATGAAAAAAAACCATCCTTGCGATTAACTTTTTTAGTTAATAATCTTTATGCCCGAAGTTCTTTAATTCTTTTTTCGCCTTTTTGATAAACTTTCCAAAATTTCTATTCTTTTCTCTTTTTCCCACATCATTCATTCCGTAATATCCAGCTTCTTTTTTCAAACTGATATAATTCGAATATTTGTCTTTATCTATTTTTCCGTCTTCCAATGCTGAAAGTATTCCACAGCCTGGTTCGTGAATATGCGTGCAATTGGCGTATTTGCATTTTTCAGCCAACGCAGTTATTTCGCCGAACAAACTGTCGATTTCCACACGATCCTCCGCCATACCGACCTCCCTGATTCCCGGATTATCCACCATAATACCACCGTTTTCCAAAAAGTACATTTCCCTGTTGGTCGTGATGTGCTTTCCCCTTTCAGAATACTGGCTGATACTCCCGGTTTTTATGGCATTTTTTTCTAACAATCTGTTTATCAAGGAAGATTTTCCCACGCCAGATGAACCGAGAAAGCAGCAAGTCTTGCCTCTCCCGATGTATTTTTTCAATTTATCCAAACCCTCATTGTCTATTGCGCTGGTAGGAACCACGTCTATATCTCCCAGCCTATTGTTTATTTCCGTTAATTTGGAATTTAATTCTTCGGCGGAAATCAAATCTATCTTATTGATTATGATTACCGGTTTTATGGCCGAATCCCTGGCTATGGCCAAATATCTTTCCAGGCGGTTGATGCTATAATCCCGACCGACAGATTGGACTATGAAGGCGACATCGATGTTACTGGCGATAATTTGGATATCGTTTTTATCACCGGTTTTATTCTTATCGCCGAATCTTCTTTTGATTATCGATTTTCTCGGCAGGATGTTCCGGATAACGGCCTGCCCATTATCAAGCTCCACGATGGCGACCCAGTCGCCGACGGCAGGGCGATCTTCTTGCGACCTGGCCTTGAAAATCTGCCTTCCCGTCATCTTTGCCAAGAATTCGCCGTTTTCATTTCTAACCTTGTACGCCCCTTTATATTCGGCGGCAACTCTGGCAACGGCAAAATCATCCAATCCCAATTCCGTCCTTTTGGATCCAAAAAAACCATCCCATCCCAAATCTTCAATTTTCTTAATTTCCATACCCATATGCAATATCATAACACGAAAGAACGGTATGTTGTTTTCATATTTTATAAGTTAACCAATTTTTAAGCATTTTATATTGCTCTTCCACCATTTTCTTCTCATCCTCAAAAAATATCTTTTCATTATAATCCCGCTCAATTTTGCGCAAATTACCTGCAATCATTTCTTCAAAATTTTTGCTAGTGTATTTTCCAATCCATAAATAGAAAGGTGGTAGAAAATGAGCCATTGCATCGGCTGAAGCGACAATTTTTTGTTCCATTGTTTCTGGAGGATATTTCCGGCAACGATGAGTCAAGATTATACCCTTGACCTTTTCAGCCAACTCTTTATCAAAACCTTTATCCATAAGAATTTTATAGGCTTTTTCCGAACCGACTTCATCGTGTGGTTCTTCGTCAGTTAACCTGGCTATATCGTGCAATATCGCTCCCAGCCAAACAGCCTCTTTGTCTGCATTATATTTTTCCGCCATCTGCTTACTATATTCAATCACTGGCTTGATATGTATATTCCAAAAGTTATTGTAAAACTCTTTCGTATCCTGGTCGGAAAAACTATGCTTAGCAATTTGAGGATTATAATGCAAGTCCTTAATCTCTTCTTCCAATTTTTCGATTTTTTGCTGGCTCATACGCTTTTTTGTTACTAATTTATCGAGGTTCCCAAAATAAATACCGCCATCTTTAATTCTGGCAATTGTCATATTTCCACTATAGACCAAACGACCGGAAAAATCCACATAATCCGACGGTCGTCGGATTATGTGGATTTTCTGTTTCCAAGCACTCATCTTCAAGCTGCAAAAACCCCGGGTTAACGGGGTTAGAATAACGAGGGTAATGAACGGCTACTGGTACCTTGGTTGAACATAGGAAAATATATTCAGGATCAAATAGCCTACAAAAACGTAGACGATCAGCGCAACCAGTGTGGCGAAATCTACCACAAACAATCCAAATTTAAGATCCGGAAGGATCCTGGCGAAAGGACTCACTAGCGTCGCCGTTACGTCATATATCCAAGCTACAAAAGGAGTGCCCGCATTGACCACAAAAAATTTAAAGATAAACCTCAGGGACAGCAGGAATTCAATTATTCCAAAAATGACATTTACTAATGTCCTAATAATTTGCATATGGATTTATTTTATTTTAATTTACAACTCCGTTCTTATAATACACTTAGAGAAGATTGATATTTCATTTTTCTAACGCAAAAACATGGTTTCCCCTGCTTTATCTTTTCTATGTATACATCAAGCAATCAAAATCTTTTGCGGTTCCCTCCATAAGCGGACCGCTTTTCTGGGTCACCCTCTTTTATCCTATGATCCGATATGAAAACAATCCCGAATTACGCCTTGCAAACGCTCCCATTATTCCTTTCTTTTGAATCCATCCAAAGCCCTAAGGACTTCGATTGGAATCGCGAAGATGACCGTGTTGGATTGGTCCGAGCTCAAATCATTCAAGGTGCTCAGCGTGCGCAGATGCAAAGCGCCATCGGATGAGCTTAGGGTCTTGGCGGCCTTTGCCAAGTTTTCCGCCGCGATAACTTCCCCTTCCGCCTTGATGATGACCGAACGCTTTTCCCTTTCAGCCTCCGCTTGTTTGCCGATCACCCGCTTCATTTCTTCCGGCAAAGTGACATCTTTGAGTTCGACTGAATGGACCTCGATACCCCAAGCATCCGTCGCCTTATCCACGATCAAGCGGATTTTCTCAGCGATCGCATCCCGATTGGAAAGCAATTCATCCAAATTGACTTCCCCGACCACATTACGCATGGTCGTCTGGGCCAATTGGGAAACGGCATAGTAAAAATTCTCCACTTCGATAATCGCCTTCTCGGCGCTTTTGACTTTGTAATAGATGACCGCGTTGACACTCACGGAAATATTATCCTTAGTGATAGCTTCCTGGTTCGGGACATCCACCGCCTTGATGCGCATGTCAATTTTTTGATAGCTTTGGAACACCGGCAAAACGATTCTCCAGCCTGGATCCATGATGCCCGTATATCGCCCTAAGGTAAATTTGACCCCTCGCTGGTATTGATTGATTTGCTTAATAGAAATTAACAGTACGAAAATCACGATTCCAATTACCGTTGTCATATTTTTTTATTAAATAATTGATTACCTTTTTATTTTAGCACTACTTTCTGAAAATTAAAAACCCCTCTTTTAAATCTTATCCCTCCCCATTTCCCAGTGTTCCGCGGCCGTCAACATTGCTGGTCGAGTAATGGGGCTATGGACAAAGGTCCAACCCGGTGAAATCATTTTTAATTCCTTGGTTGTTTTTTAAGAAAAAAGTGTCTGACCCTAATATCCTGACCCCAATATCTCGATTCCTTTCCATCCATACCGAACAAAAGAGATTTTATTTTACGCTCCCGCCGATTTCTACGAGCAAGTCGGGTAATGCTCCGAGTTTTTTTATCCTAGCGGGGGAAAATATACCTTGGGCGAACAATTCCGCCTTTACCAGCGCATCCGTAAAATTCCGCTTGCCTGCGATTGTCAACGCGACATAACTGACCCGGGCGTCTTGTTCGCTTGATTCTCTTTTTATCAAACCTATTTTTTCCATTGGCGCTAAGAGCCTTGTTACCCCGGAAGCCGTAAGGCCCATTTTTTCAGCCAGATCCACCCGGCGCATTTTTTCACAATCCGCCTGGATCAAATGGAATGCGATTGTAAATTCGCTGAATCCAAGTCCGTCCAAGCCGCCGCTGAAACGGCGACTGCTGACGGTGTGGATTTTTGCCAGATTTATAAATAGCTTCAATGATGGACTGATTGTTTTCATAATACCAATTAGTTGATTAATTCTTGATATATCAAGTATATATCAACTTTATTCTTCCGTCAAGGCAAATCCGCACAGGCCGTTTCAGCCAACGCACTTACTATTTCATTATTCATAAATTCACTTCCTCCCCGTCCCCTACAAATTTATAATTATCACCTTAACGGATACATCGCCAATTTAGCCGTTTAATTTGACCTACTGACCGCGTTTGTTTCTAATTTCCATCTCCACCGTCCCACTCAAAACCCATTCACCATTGTGGAATATTGTCCGATCATTTGGAATCAGGTTCGTTTTTCTGAAACCGACTTTTTCATAGAGTTTGATAGCATGATCGTGAAATTCACTCGTCGTCAGGACGACTTTCTTTATTTGCAAATCATTGAAGGCATAGTCCAACATAAGATTGGTGATTTCCAGACCGATGCCCTTCCCCCAATAGTTTTTATCCAAAATAAAAATGCCGAATTCACATTCCTCTTTCCCTACAAAATCTGAAAGCGAAGTGTAGCCAATAAATTTGTCCGCATAATCATAGACGCCGAAGATAATCCCATCCTCAAGTTCGGCAATATACGCTTTTAACTCCGAAACATCCTTGAGTGCCAATCCTTTCTTGACCCAGCCGATGTAGCCCATTATTTCCAAATCATGAAACCACCTCAAAAGCCGAGGATAATTTTCCTCCACCAATCCTTCTTTCAGATAAATTTTTTCGCCTGTTAATTTCATCTATTTTTTATTTATTCAACCGCCATTCACCAGATTCTGTGTAGTCAGCTAATCCCTTGCCATCAAAACAATCACCATCTTCAAGCTTGCCATTAAAATAAGCTGCTTCAAGCGTTGCTATGATAATCGTAACCCCATCAACTT
>JAUXSK010000014.1 GCA_030679995.1 Candidatus Moraniibacteriota bacterium | reverse complement strand
GATTTCGACAAGACCTTGACGTCATGTTTCGTCAACGGAGAAAAAATAGTTTCTTTGATATCCATCCTGCGCGACGAAAAATATCTGACGCCGGATTATCCGGAAAAAGCGCAGGCGCTGTATGATAAATACCATCCGCTGGAGACGGATCCTAAAATTCCGCTTGAGGAGAAAAAGACCTTGATGCATAGCTGGTGGAGCGAGCATTATGAACTGCTCGTCAAATCGGGCCTGGCTAAAAATGATCTGGCGCGGGTGGCGCAATCGGAAAAAATCTCACTGCGTCCCGGCGCGGTCGAATTCATGGATTTTTTGCGCAAGAACGGCATACCGCTGGTAATTTTGTCGGCGGCCGGGCTCGGATTTGAAATGATCCAGATGTATTTGGAAAAACACGGTGTTTCGTATGATAATATTCATATAGTTTCGAATGTTTTGAAATGGGACGAGAACGGAAAAGCTGTAGGAGTCCAAGAACCTATAATCCATACCTTCAATAAGAATTATGAAACGGTCAAAAAACTTGAGTTTTTCAGTGAGGTAAAGGCAAGGAAAAATATCGTATTATTAGGCGATGGCGAAGGAGATGCGGCGATGATCGAGGGGTTCGAATATGACAATATCATAAAGATCGGCTTCTTGAATGAGGGCGTGACGGTCGATTTGGAAAAGTTCAAGGATTCCTATGATGTGTTGGTCTTGAACGATGGTCCTATGGACTATGTATTGAAATCATTTGCCGATCTTTTTGATGTCGTGATATTGGACGATGCTCCGATGGATTTCGTGAATGTCCTGATGAGGGAATTGGTTTTGACGCAAAATTAACAAATGGATAATTTAAAAAACGTATGAGCGCGAAAATAATAGAAATGTTTCCGAAGCCGGAAGCGAACGGTGTGGAAGAATCCGGATCCCCAGAAAAAAAGGAATCCAAAGTGGATTTGGATGTGGATAAAATGCTTTGGCTGATGGGCCGGCTGGCTTCTCTGCGGGAATCAAATCCGGAAATGTTCAAAAAAGAGAAAGTTGATTATGAAATGGGCGAAGTCGGAGAATACGACGATTACAAATTGATTATGAAAGTCAACAATTGTACGGAAAACAATCTGAAAAACAATCCTGCTTCATATCTGGCGATAAATTATGAAGTTTGGAACAGGAATCTGGCGGGCCGTAAAAAATCAAGCGGAGGACATCAATCGGCATAGTCGGCGATTGCGAAATTTTTATGGATAAAGTATGAGTATGATTGAATTTTTCAAAAAATTCCCGGAAATCAAGGCGGTGATGTCGAAAAAGGCTGACGGTTCGATGAAGCTTTTGCCGGGCGGGGTAAATATTAGAAATCGAAATAATTTTTTCGCGAAAATCGGCATTGAAGGCGATCGGGTTTTCAGCGCTGATTTGACCCATTCGAATAATGTGAAAAAAGTTTTTGCGGATAGCCCGCGAATTATCAGTGGCACGGATGCGCTGGTCACGGCGGAACGGAATTGTTTTCTTTCAGTGACAGTCGCGGATTGTTTGCCAATCTTGTTTTTTGAAAGTGAGAAAAAAATCGTTGGAATCGCGCACGCCGGTTGGCGCGGACTTTTGAGTGGTATCGTGGAAAATACGATAGCAGAAATAGTTTCCTTAGGAGGTTCAGTGGAAAATTTGTATATGGAAATCGGTCCGGCTATCGGGAAATGCCATTTTGAAATCAAGGAAGACATCCTGGATAATTTCAGGGATTATGCTGATTTTGTGGAAAAGAAAGATGGGAAGTATTCCGTCGATTTGAAAGGGATCGCTAAAAATAAAATCATCAGCCGGGGAATTCCAGCCGGTAACATAGAAGACAGCAGCCATTGCACATATTCCGATTCCGGCCTGTTTTCGTATCGGCGGGACAAACCGGAAACCGTCGAAGCGGGAATCGTCTTAGTCGGCATCAAATAAATGATTAAGGCCCGGGGACATTGCCGCCAGGCCTTATTTTTTGGTGATCTGATCGGCAGTGAGCGCGCATTTGTTTTTTTGGGTTTCGTCAGAAACGAATTTTTTGGCAAATGGCGCTATGGCGATGACTGTTATCGCAATAATCAGAAAGACCAAGATAGCGGTTATGATGTCGACCGAACTGCATTCCGTCCCCAGCTTTTTCTTGTCCATATTCTCTCCTTGGTTCAATAGGAATCGCGTCATAGGCTGGCTTTATGGTATGTAAAAACTGCCAGAGGGTCAAGGGCGTCATCCGGATCGGTTTCCTTCCACAGCTTTTTTATGCTAAAATGAATATGATTTATTCCGGCCTGGACAGCCTGGTTAGGATTCAATATTTTTTATTAAACATATGGATAACAATACTGGCAAAAAAATACAACGGCCATTCGTGTGCGTTTGCGCGGGGATGTCGGTGGACGGTAAAATAAGTAATTTCAAGCGGGAGTGCTCGGCGATTTCGTCATGCGATGACCGTGAGATGTTGTATGACCATCGAGTCGTGGCGGATGCGGTGATGATCGGGGCCAATACATTGCGCTTGGATGATTCCAGCTTGACTGTCAAGACGGATGAGCGCAGGCAAAAAAGGATCGCTTTGTGTAGGAGCGCCGAGCCGATAAAAGTCGTCGTCGTATCGGATGCGGACAATCTCAGGATAGATGGGGATTTTTTCAACAAAGGCGAGGGGCGAAAAATTATTTTTACGACTGCCAAGACTTCCCCGGAAAAAATAAAGGAATTGGAAAAAAAAGCGACGGTGCATATATTGGGAGAAACGCGGGTGGATATCGGAAAAGCTTTGGATATCCTATATACGGATGGCATCAAGTCGCTTTTGGTCGAGGGTGGAGGGGAGCTGATCGCTTCGCTTCTGGAAAATGATTGCGTGGATGAGATCGATTTGAAAATAGGCAATCTGATTTTAGGCGGACGCAATACGGCGACTTTGGTCGACGGAGACGGTTTCGATGCGCTAAGCGCCAAAAAAGTCGAATTTGTGAAAGTCGAACAACATCCGAACTTCCTCATTTTGAAAATGCGGATAGTCAAATAGGCATCGATTTGATAAAAAATTAGTTTAAAGTTTATGAAATTTGGAGAAATGGAAGTCTGGTCCGGTTCGGATAAATCAAAACCTTTGAAAAATGAAAGCGCTGGATTATTGGAACATAAAAGGCCGGCATCCGCGGATAAGGCCGGACATTATAAATTAGTGGGATATCGGGGTGATTCTCCGGTATCCAAAAAAGAGGGTAATCCGGAAAATGGATTCGTTTTGGTTTCGTATGCCGATGACCAGAAACATCCGGATGGAGAAGTGGATGAGGCGGAACAATTAAGGGATAAGGTCAGGCAACTGGAGTTTTTGTATAAAGACATCCAACAAGTGGCGGCTGATATGCTGGAAGTCAAAGACGAGGAAGATTTGGCTATGAAGCTTTCCAAGATGGCCGATCTTTTAACTGAGGTTTTGAAGAACAACGGATTGGATTGGATGTCGATCAGATTGACAAAGGATAAGCAATCAAGCGTAAGCGTGGATCTTGGGGCGAATGACCTGGCTAGCGGATTCGTGAACTTGTTGAAAAAGATGGTGATAAAAACCAATATCCTGGACAATGCTTATGACATAGAAAGATTGAAAGAAATAATCGCGGATATCGTCAAATTGATCGGCGTGATCTTGAAAATAAACGGCATAACTTGGAAAAGGGTGAAGCAAATAAAAAATGAACAGGCCAAAATCCAGGAAGACAAAGATGCTGAAGAAATAAGGACACTGCTCAAATCATATGATATCAAATTTTGAGGATAATAAACGATTTTTTTAAAAATATGGAATTACAGCATTTCGAAACGAATTTAGCCAAGGAGAAAATATATCCGAAGTTGGTGCGGGACAATATTCCGGAAATCGTGGGACAAAAAACCGGGAAGGAAGTCAAAACGCGAATTTTGGCTGACGATCAGGAATATCTGGCATTTCTCCTGAAGAAGGTCGAAGAGGAGGCCTATGAATTGGCGCACGCGGAGGGGCGCGAACATCTGGCGGAAGAAACCGCGGATATCCTGGAATTGCTCGACAGCCTTTTGGATTTGAACAGTTTGACTTGGGAGGAAATAACCAAAATCAAACAATCTAAGGCTGAAAAAAACGGCGGGTTTAGAAAAAGGATTCTGATGTTGGAGAAGGTTTAGTTTTGAAAACAGTTTTTATTTAAAAATACCATTGAAATTAAAATGAGGACGGGCATTGTCGATTATGCCCATCCTCGTTCGCTTAGCTTGCCAATATTCTTGCTAAAGGCGGGTATTTCGGCCATAGCTCGTGGTCATTAAATATGACCGCGTCAAAAAAAATTTGCCCTTCGAACGCGGTTATCTGAGTATTTTCGGCGGGTTCGACATCCGCAAAAATTTCATCAACCGCTACCAATGTTATGGTGGTCCTGTTGCGCAACTTTTTTTCTACAAGAATGCTTGAATTTATTTCCATAACACGTCTCCTTCGGTGAAGTGAATGAATCTTCTATCAAGGTCCAGCGGTTAATCTTACCACAAGTAGGGAGCTTGTCAAGATTATGTCAATACAAACCTGGATTTTTAGCGGGCCAGCTCGTTTTGTGTTAAAATAAAGAGGGTTGATTTTTCCGGGATTTTTTTCATTTCTTACTATGTATTATGTGTATATGCTCATTTGCCGGGACGGCACGCTATATACCGGTATCACGGTAGATTTGGAGCGACGGATGGCGGAGCATAACGGTTCCAAGCTCGGCGCCAAATATACTGGTGCCCGCCGGCCGGTCAGGCTGGCATATTCGGAAAAATTTAAAAACCGTTCAGATGCGTCCAAAGAGGAGGCGCGCGTCAAGAAATTATCCCGGGAAGAAAAATTAAAAATAATTCGTTCTGCCGATAAAAAATAAATATGGAAAAAACAAACCTGGTATTTTTGGACACGGAAACGACCGGCACCGGCGCGGACAGCCGTTTGTGCCAAGTAGCCTATAAATTCAACGGCACGGAATCTGAATCCCTTTTCAAACCGCCGGTGCCCATTGAAATAGAAGCGATGGCGGTGGCGCACATCACCAATAAGATGGTGGCCGACAAGGCGCCTTTTGCTGATTCGCAAATGAAAAAAGAGCTGCAGTCTCTTTTCGCGGCGGATAATATCTTGGTGGCCCACAATGCCGCGTTTGACGCGGAAATGTTGCGCCGCGAGCAAGTCGAGGTTAAAAAAATCATCGATACTTATAAAGTGGCCCAGGATCTGGATGCGGACGGCGAGATCCCTAAATATAATTTGCAATATCTGCGCTACTATTTGGATTTGGAAGTGGAAAATGCTCCGGCACACGACGCTTTGGGCGACGTTCGGGTTTTGGAAAGATTGTTCGAATATTATTTCCAAAGGATGTTGGCGGAATCGGAAAGCGAAGAGGCGGTTTTGCTCAAGATGTTGGATATTTCAGCTAAGCCGATCCTGATCAAAAAATTCAACTTCGGCAAATACAACGGGGAAAAAGTGGGTGAAGTGGCCAAAAAAGATGCCGGCTATCTGAATTGGTTGTTAAACCAAAAAATTATGGCCCGCGAGCAAGGCATCGAAAATGATGAGAATTGGATTTATACGCTGGATACGTATCTCAATCCGGGCAAGCTGCTTTAAAAAAAGAATATCGGATTGCCGGAATTGTAGTAGAGAAGTAATTAGTAATCAATAAATAAAATGAAAACGCAAGAAAATTTGCAAGCGGCCTTCGCCGGCGAGTCGCAGGCTAATCGTAAATATCTGGCTTTTGCCAAAAAGGCTGAGGCTGACGGTAAAAAAGGTTTGGCGCGGCTTTTTCGCGTAGCGGCGGAAGGTGAGACGATACACGCACTCGGACATTTGGGCGTTTTAGGCGGAGTCGGGGATTCCAATGCTAATTTACAAGCGGCCATCGCCGGAGAAACGTATGAGTTTACTGAGATGTATCCGCGATTTATCGAAGAAGCCGAAGCTGAGGGCGACAGCGCGGCTACGCTCAGTTTCCATCGGGCTAATGAGATCGAAAAAGAACACGCCCGGCTTTTCCAGGAGGCCTTGGATCAGGATGGCGACATCGCTGAGCAGGCATATTATGTTTGCGAGGTTTGCGGCCACATAGAGATCGGCGCGAAACCTGAAAAATGCCCGGTTTGCGGAGCGCCTAAGGATAAATTCAAGGAAATCTTTTAAAAAAGCGATATTTTGATGATATGGTTCTTGCCGATATTGTCCGGATGGTAAAAATTTGCTAAAATATCACTATGAGTATCAAAAAAAGAAACAAGAGAATGCATACGATATGGGTGCTGATTTCCATATTGGCGGTTTTGGCGATGATCGGATTTACGATCGCTCCGGCTTTATTGTATACGCAATAATCCGATAACTTTTGGAAATTATGGGCAATAAAAGCTGGTATGGTTCCATAAGCGTAAAAATCGGATTATTGGCCGGAGTCGCCATTCTGGTTTTTGTCGGCACAGCGATCTATAAGGAGACGATTAAAAAAAATCAGATACAATCTGAAATTGACCGGTTGCGGGAAGAGGCCGATAAAATCAGCAGGAAAAATTCCATCATCCAGGATAAAATCGCTTATTTCCAAAGTAAGGATTATATGGAGATGGAAGCCAAAGACAAATTGAATTTGAAAAGCCCGGATGAAAAAGTGATAATTGTGAAGCCAAGTATGGCGACGAAAGAAGCTCCTGCTGAGCCGTCGGTTCAAGTAGAAAAACCTGAAGTCAAAGTGGCGGTCGCCAATCATATAAAATGGTGGAACTATTTCTTTAAATACTGATTCCAGAGGATGGTTCCAAAGCGATGATTGATCGGAATAATAAGATATGAAGAAAGCCGAAGCGGAAAAAAAAATAAAACCCCGGACATTCGCCTATGCCTTAGCGGTTATGGTGCTGGTTTATGTGGCGGTTATCTGCGTTTTTCTGTATGGATTCGGAAAGCGCAATTTTTTGGTTGATAACGCGGTCAAATATTTGCCTTTTCCGGCGGCTATTGTCGGTCGGGGTAATTTCGTGACTGTGCGGGAATTGGATGATAATCTCAGTGCAGTCAAGCGGTTCTATGAAAGCCAAGATTTTTCCGATATAGGCCTCAGGGTTGATTTTACGACCGGGGATGGACAAAAAAGATTGAAGATAAAAGAAAAGGATATTTTTAACAAATTGATCGAGGATCGGATAATCGAGCGCTTGGCTGCGGAGCGCGGCATAACCATAACGAAAGAAATGGCTTCGCAGAATGTACAAAGAGAAATGGACCAATATGGCAACGGTTCGGAAGTTGAAAAAACCCTGGATGGCTTATACGGTTGGGATATTGAACAATTCAAAGAAAAGATCGTCAAGCCGGATATGTATCGGGATGAATTGGATAAGGAATGGAGGGCGACGGATGGCAATTTCGTGCAAGCCGAAGCTAAAATATCCGAAGCGCGGAAAGCGGTTGATGGCGGCAAAGGTTTTGCCGAAGTGGCTGAAAAATATTCCGAAGGGGATAGTGCGAAAAATGGGGGTGACTTAGGCTGGTTTACGGCCGACCAGATGATGCCGGAAATCGCCGTAGCGGCTTTTATGATGAAAAAAGGCGATTATAGCGATGTAATTGAAAGTTCGATCGGATTCCATCTTATCCGGATCGATGATAAGAAGACTGAGGATGGCGTCGATAAAGTAAAGATCCGGCAAATCCTGGTGCGGACAAAGAGTTTTGCCGATTGGCTGCTGGAGCAGGAAAGAGATATGGATGTCCGTCTGTTGCTGAAAGATTATTATTGGGATGATGAAACGGAATCCGTCAGATTTAAAAATGCCGAGATGGATGAATTTGAAAAAAATCTGGATAAGAATTCAGCCGGTGACATATCAGTGATGTTTCAATAGGGCTATTAATTAAAATTAAAATAATCCGGTTGAGCCGATCCGAAAAAGCCCAGCTTTGCGGAAACTTAAACGGATAAACAAAAAAAATGTCAAAAGCAGTTGTAAATGATGATTTGTGTATCGGGTGCGGAACTTGCGAGTCGCTTTGTCCATCAGTCTTTAAGATTGAAGATGGAAAATCGCGCGTCCTGACGGATGAATGTGGAGATTGTGATTGCCAGGAGGCGGCTGATAGCTGCCCGGTCAGCGCGATCACGATCGAGTAGTTCGATTTCTATCGACAAGAAGACCCACTTTTTCGTTTCAAGCCTAAAAGCGTTTTTTGTCGCGAAAAAATAACAATTAATGTCTGCCGCGGATAGTTTTTTCGATTATGCGCGGTGGCGCCAATATGTATGGAAATAATAGATGAGCCAATCCGGGATGAAGCCAAATCCGATGCCTATCAGCCGGCACCGAAAAAAAGAACCGGTTTGCTGATCGGGATGTTTTTTTTGATCGTGGGGACGATTTTTATCTCATCGGTCTTGGGGGCGGCCTTCGGTTTTTTAGCTGGAAACGTATCAAAAGGTTTTTTGCCGGATAGGCTGACTGGATTTCTTGGTATTTCAAACAGCATTGAAAACCCGGAAATTATCAAACAACGGATCGTGGAAGAAGATTCGGCTGTTATCGATGTGGTGGAAAAAAAATCTCCGGCAGTAGTCAGTATCGTAATCAGTAAAGATGTTTCGCAAATCCAAGGATCGCTGCCATTTGATTTGCGGAATTTTTTCGGGCAAGGTACGGACCAATTCGGTTCAAGCAATAGTGGGACCGATGGGGAGCAGAAGAAAAAAGTCGGTGGCGGATCAGGTTTTCTGGTTACGGCGGATGGTATGGTAGTTACGAACAAGCACGTTGTTTCCGATGAAACCGCTGAATATACGGTTATGACGAACGATAACAAGGAACACGCGGCAAAAATTTTAGCAGTAGATCCGGTCAATGATATCGCAGTCATCAAAATCGAAGGCCAGGATTATCCGACGCTGGACCTGGGTGATTCCGATTCTTTGAAGATCGGACAATCCGTGGTCGCTATCGGCAACTCGCTGGGTGAGTTTTCCAATACTGTCAGTAAAGGCATCGTTTCCGGTTTAGGCCGAAGCCTGACCGCTTCCGGCGGCCGGGGGCAAACGGAGAAACTGAGTGATATAATCCAGACCGATGCGGCGATCAATCCGGGCAATTCCGGCGGTCCATTGTTGAATATCGACGGGGAAGTGGTGGGAATCAACGTGGCGATGGCGCAGGGCGCCCAGAATATCGGGTTCGCCATTCCGGCCAACCAGATCAAGCGGGTTGTTGAACAGGTAAAGACGACTGGAAAAATCACTGCGCCGTATCTCGGAGTACGCTATGTACCGATCGACGATGAAATCAAAAAAGCTTTCAATTTTTCTTACAGTTATGGCGTGCTGGTGGTGCGGGGCGATCGGGTGACGGATTTCGCAGTCATCCCCGGTTCGCCGGCGGATAAGGCGGGGATAGTCGAAAATGATGTCATTCTTGAAATCGATGGGGAAAAGATTGATGAAAAAAACAGCCTCAGCGGACTTGTCGCCAAACATAATGTCGGTGACTCGGTAATTCTGAAAATTTGGCATAAGGGCGAGCTCAGGGATGTATCACTATTGTTAGTGGAAAGGAAATAATACGCGATCCAAAAGCCTATGGATATGGATAAGCTTACGATTCGTCGAGGGCACTATAAAGGAGGGCGATAGGGTCAAGGCGGATATCCGGAACGGCAAAGTTGTTTTCGAATAGGAATGATGGTATGATGGAGCGGATAAGGGGTAATCTATTTTTTCTCGGATGTTTCTAAAATTCCAACCACTCTTGCAAAGCCTTTTCTTCCTTTTCGGTTTGGAAATGATATTATTCAAGCCGGACTCGGTCATTATGATCTTGTTTTTTTTATTGCTGGTTTCCGCTTATGGCGGACGGAAAGTCGGCGGCAAATGGTTCTTTTCGGTTTTGCCGATTTTTTTTACTCCTTCTTCGGCCGCTTTGCTCTATTTGATAACCCTTGGTTTTGAACAGCAGATCTTTATCGCGCTGTCATCAGGAATGTATTATCTGTCGATGCTCGGCGCTTACCGCTTGGGGATTTATGCCGGCGATAAAACTGCCAGAGGGATGAATATGGCAGCGATGGCAGCGACGATTTTTTTTGCTTATGCCGGCGCGTACGGGCTATACCTCAACTTTTTGGTGCCGCTGTATTATTTGATGTTCACTTATCTGGTTGTGACATTCCTGGTCAGCTATCAATATTTCTTGATTATCAAGAATGATGAGCGGAAAATCGTCTGGACCTACAGTTTTCTGCTGGCGCTCATTATGTCGGAAATCGTCTGGACGATGAATTTCTGGCCGTTCGGATATTTGACGGCCGGGGTAATCGCCCTTATACTGTACTATGTCCTTTGGGATTTGACGCAGAGCTACTTCCTTGATTTATTAAGCAAAAAGCGGGTTGTGGCCAATATGGTTTTTTTTTCGGCTATGATAATCCTGGTTCTGTTGAGCGCCAAGTGGCTGCCAGTGGTATGAATTCAAAACCTAAAATTACAAATCCCAAATAAACTACAATGACCAAAATTAAAAATTTAAAATCGTTTTGAATTTAAATATTTTGAGTTTTGAATTTATTTAGGATTTGTAATTTATAATTTAGTGTTTAACTTATAATTTTATAGTATGAAGAAAAAAATCGCTAAAAAACTCGCCTTCCTGGCCATATTGCTGGTATTTGGCGGCCTGGGAGGTATCATCGCCGACCGCTATCTTTTCCCATATCTCAGCGCTACGAAGACTTTTTCCAAATATGCTTTCTTGCGGAAGGGTTCGGAGACCATCACGGTCATAAATAAGACCGAGCAAGTGACGGTGAAAGAAGAAACTTCCATCAGCAAAATCACCAACCAAGTCTCGTCCTCGATCGTGAACATCGTTTCCTATCAGGAAAGTGCGGGAAATCAACCGGCCAAAAAGACAGCTGTCGCCAAGGTCGCGGCAAAAAACGGGACGGGAATCATCGTGACGGGCGATGGTATGATTATGGCCTACGCTTCCGGCATCAACCTTCAGGCGGATGCCAAATACAAAGTTATGACTTATGACGGTAACGCGTATGATGCGGCCTTGCTCGGAGTCGACGGTTACAGTAATCTAGCTTTTTTGAAAATCAATGCCAATAATCTTTCTGTCGCGTCTTTTGGCGACTCCGGCAGCGTCAAGCCGGGAGAGAAGGTAATAGCAGTGTCCAATAGTTTCGGTTCCTATGCCAATAAATATGCCGCGGGACTCATCAGCGATTTCAATCCTGCCTACAACTTGGCCGGACTAGCCCTGTCATCCTCGGAAAAATTAGAAGGCGTGTATGAAACTGATTTCAACTACCAAAAATATTTTATCGGCGGTCCGGTGGTCGATTATAACGGGCAAGTCGTGGGTATCGTCGGGGTTATCGAAAAGGATAACGCGCAGAGTTTTTTTCTGATTCCGTCCAATAAGGCGCGGGCCGTAATCGATCGGGCGGTGAAAAAGGAATTGGACAATAATGTTTTTCTAGGCATCTACTATCTGCCGATTTCCAAAACATATGCGATTGAGAACGATATCAATATTGAATCCGGCGCCCTGATCTATTCCGCTTCCGGCCAGCTAGGCTTGGCGATCATCGCTAATTCTCCGGCGCAAAAGGCCGGATTGAAATTGGGGGATATCATACGGGCGGTGGATGGGAAGGAAATCACGCGGGAGAATCCGTTGTCCGACCTATTGTATTCCTACAAGAAAGGTGACAAGATGGAGTTGATAGTCTTGCGCGATGGACAAGAAATTAAAGTCCCGGTGCAATTGTAATAAGATTTGAGCAAAACAAACAAAAAAACATACGAATGGGTGCATTTTTTGTATGTTTTTTATTTGTCTGGGGATGGTATTGACAAAAATTGTGTTCCGTGCTAAACTGGCACGTTAAAGATTTTTAGGCGATTAATCAATTATCTAATGCTGCGCTGAAGCGTTCCCGGACAAGGGAGGCTTGGCATAGCGAATAAATTATATGGGTAAAAAAAGCTTTATTTATGCGGCGATTGCTTCGGTGGTGGCAATGGTTTTTTTTGTGGGCTCCGCGCTGGCTGATGTTAAAATCAATGTGGACAACGAAAATACTAATACTATTGATAGCAGCAATAGCCAGTCACAAGGCCAGTCGCAGGCACAGGAACAGTCGCAATCGCAATCGCAAGATTCAAATTCCGGCTCCCAGTCCAGTTCGCAATCAGATTCCCAATCTCAGTCTCAGGGTCAATCCCAATCAAGTTCGAGTTCGATCAGTCAGACTTCAGAAACTGATGTGGATGTGGATATCGATAATGACAATGATAGGAATCATAATCATGACAAAAAATCAGATCGCGACAAATCGGGTAAAAAATATGCTTCAGCGACTGTCAGGAGATTACCGGCCAGTGGAAGTGGCAGTTTAGTTTTAGTCGGACTTGCTTTGGCGGCAATCGCGACAGCTTCGGTCGGAATCAGGAAATACGCGGCTAAATAAACCGGTTATCTTGGAATCTTTCGAATAAAATGGGTGAAATTTTCAGTAAAATCAAAGTATACTTAAAGAGGGTTGCCTTACTGGGCGGCCTTTCTTTGGTCGTGTTTTCCATCGCTTTTTTTCTGGTCAATCTCAATATCGATCCGGTCCGGGAAATATCGCCGGAAGCCGCGTCGATCAAAGAGGCTAAAACCAATGAGGAATTCAAAAAAAGACTCGGTTCCAGCGACATCACTTTCGCTTGGTTTCCAGATTGGGCGAAAATCAACCAATTAGCGGCGGACAATGTCTATGACGCCGATCCGGATGGCGACGGGTTGCCGAATTATTGGGAATATGTTTATGGCACTAATCCCAATCTGGCTGATACGGACGGAGACGGATTTTCTGACAAGCAAGAGATAGCCAACGGCTATGATCCGGACGCGCCGGGCGAGGTGAAACCGTTGGTTTCCGTGCGCATCGACAAAATCGGCGTCGAAGTGCCGATGGTCTGGTCACAAAGCACGGATGAAAACAATATGCTGGCCGATCTTGAAAAAGGGGTAGGCCATTATTATCAAACGGCCTCTCCGGGACAGATTGGCAATGCGGTGATTTCCGGCCACTCCAGTAATTATTTTTGGGCGAAAGGCGACTATAACCATATCTTCAAGGACTTGAACGGTCTGGAAAAGGGCGATACGGTGACGGTTAAAATGATGCAAAAAAACGGCCGGATCATCATCCATCATTTTAATGTCGCCGATAAATTCGTGACCGTGCCGGATGATGAGCGGATATTCGCCGCGACATCCGGTCAAACTTTGACGCTCACGACCTGTTGGCCCTTGGGAACTAATTTCAAAAGGTTGATTATAAAAGCCGAGCTAGTAAAATAGTCCGGTCTTTTTTTTGGCTTGTATTTAGGACAAATGGATTACGGGTTGACAAATACCGTATTTTTTGCTAGAATACAAGGTTCTTGATATATCTATGTTTGACTCGGAGCTGGTCACGCTTGGGCGGGACGAGAGCCGTTAAAATATAGATTTATATTTTATTTTCCTTGACAACAGAATATTCTCTGATTACATATATAAAAAATTCAACATACCAAGGAGGTATGGGCCATGAAGAAAACAAGTTTAGTAGTGATCGTTGCCATCGTGGCGATGATGTCAGTTGGGTTCGCTGGCGTTGGGCTGGCACAGGATGATGTTAGTGTTGATGTTAATAACACCAATACTAATACGGTCTCTGGGGTTAACACCCAGGACCAACAGCAACAGCAGCAACAACAGCAGCAACAAACCCAGCAGCAGCAGGCCGTTGGGGGTAATGCTGAGGTGAATTACAATTCCCCGGGCGTTGTAGTAGCCCCGGTTGCGTTGGCTGGAGTTGTCGGGGGACACCCCGGTTCTCCGGCTGTCGTGATGAACGGTGGTTGGGACAACAATGGCAGCAGGGGTGTTGTCGGCGGTCACAGTATGGCCGTTGGCGGCACGCTACAATCAGCCATGCCTGGCTGGACTCCGTTCGTGTGCAGGCCTCTTTTTCAAGTTTATGACGAGGAAAGAATAGAGGCCTCAGCGGTGGACAGTAGTTTTGGCCATCGCAAGGGAGGATTTTTTCATCGGATGGGTCATGACGACTCATCTGATGTCCCGCACATATCGTCTTCCGGAAAGCCCTCGGGCAAACCGGTGACGATTTTGGACTGGGAGCCGGCCGGCACGAAAATTCATCCAGGGGACAAGCTCCTGGGAGAATTCGAGTGTGAGGGTGACTACGGCCAACCTCAAGGCGCTGCTCTCGGTCGCTGTATCAAGGAGGCGACTCAAAAATATCCCGAGACGACGCGGATCTCGGCGTATTACAAAGTGCGCAGGGATCCGAAGAACTCGGGGATGTCTCTGGGTTCAGGCGCGGCCGCTGGCGGAATGCTTGGCAATACTGCCGGCGTGATTTCGCTTGGCGGCTTGATTGGAACTACGTCGGCATACGTCGATGAGGCGGTGGATTGGTATATCCTCGCGCTCAATGATGGGCCGAACGAAGCCCCGGAGGGCGCTGACCTGTGTGGTGAGCAAATAACCACCACCACGACGACGTTGATCGTGCAGACTCCGCAAGGAGTCTGTGACCCGCGACCGATTATTATTCGGATTGAAGAATTGAAGAGAAAAGTGGTGGAGTGTAAACTCTATTGTTTCAATAACTTGACTCTTCGTCGGGCCCTGGTGGAGGCGTACATTGATCTGTATGTCTGCACCGGGAACCGTGAGTACCTCCGCAATGCGATTGAAAACGCAGAAATCGCCGAGCGGAATTACCTTATGGGCCACGACATCAAGACTCACAAGTCCGAGGCCGATAAGGTGATCGCCCAGGTGTACTATTTCTGGGCGGGCGCAATTAACATTTTGGACGGCGAGCGGGCAGCGATGTCCTTCGCCGAATCAAAACACCTCGAAAGGTTCCCGAAAGGGTTCAAATAGAGGTGACAAAACCAATCATCCGGGGCGGGCTTCGCGGTGAAGCTCGCTCCTCAACTACTTTTTTTTGGAGAATTCAGTTATGAAAAAAAATATTTTAGTAGTGTTGTTGTTGCTTGCGGTTTTTGGCCTTACTTCTGTTGGTTTTTGTGCGACCGCAACTGAAGAAATGCAGGTCGGCGCATCTTCGACCTCCTCGACGCAAGTCGTTGGGGGAGGCACGACCGATCCGGCCACAGCAGCTGGGGCGGAGCTGGAGTTTAAGCTCCGCAATCTCCGGGAGGATTTAGAAAACTCATGGAAGAAAGCCAAGAAGGGCCAAGATCTGGCGCTTCGGGCAATAAAGGGGCGAGCCGCAGAGGCCGCGGGATCTGCTAAAATCGCTCAGGAGGCAGCTAAGGCATCTGCCTTATCCGCGGAAAATGCGGAAAAAGCAGCGGAAAACGCAAGGGAGGCGGCAGAAGGTGCCCTCACTGTCTCAGATAAAGCTGTGAAGGCGGCCGAGGGTGCAGAAATTGCCGCCAAAGCATCGGCAGCGTCTGCGAAAAATGTAGAGGAAAAAGCCCTGGGCGCGTCTTCTCGCGCAACATGGGCGATATGGATCGCAATCGCAAGTATTTTGATGGCGATTGCGGGAGTGGTCATCGGATTCTTTAGAGGAAAATAGAATTCCGATGGCCTAGGCGGTGTTCTCCAATTTTGGGGGACACCGCTTTTATTTTTTTCAGGCTATTAGCCGGAGGATAATGTTTGTCCAAATGACCCAGTATGATATTCCATTAAACTTTAACAAGGATAATGGCAAGGGCGGATATTTGACAAAAAAGCCGGTATTTGCTAGACTCACAAGTCAATTAAGCGGCTATTATTTTTTTATTTTTACATAAAATGGACTTGAAAGAAATATTAAAGAAGAAGATTTTTTGGGGAGTATCCATCGTGCTGGCGGCGGTTGTTTTTATCGCGGCTACGGATGCGAACAAGGCCTATCGGGCGGAAACGTCCATTTTGTTTTTGCCGAAGACTGAAACCGCTACCCGTAACATCGATCAAATTATCGCCAATGCCCAAGAGATTCCGCTGGCATTATCTTTCTATGACAAGCTTTTGCAAAAAAATCCTGGTATCACGGATGCGGCGGCAGATCTGCCGGCTATGGAAAGAAAGGAATTTTGGAATTCCCAGGTCGAAACGGCACGAATCGGAAAGAGCGGCCTGATCAAATTGTCCGCGTTCGGTGCGAACCAAGCGGAAGCTGAATCGCTCGACCGTTTTGCCATCAGCGATCTGTTGGTCGTCCTGAGCAATTATTATAATATCAAAACCGATTTGGATATCCGCATCGTCGACGGGCCGATTTCCAGCGAAGTGGTGAGGATGGATGTCTGGTTGCGGGTATCGGCCAGCTTGGCCTCCGGTCTCATAATCGGATTTTTATTGAGCATATTTTTCACGATAATGAGCGAAGCTGAATTGGGGAATTTCGCCAAGTTGGCAGGTGATGGATCGAAGGAAGTGAAAAAAGAACCGGCGGCCGGATTGCCTAAAGTTTCTTTTGGGGAAACCCGGACGGAAAAAAAAGAACCGGCGGCCGAAGTGAAAGATATTTTTAATTTTGACACGGAAAAGGAGGCATCTTTGGTGCGGCCTAAGAAGGAAATCGTAACTTCGGAAAAGAAAGCGGCTGCGCCGAGCAATCTGCCGGTTTCGGAAGAAGAATTCATTTTTAATATCTCTACGGAAGCGGATCTGCCGGTTTCATCGAAGATCGAATCGGAAGAGGCTAAGCCGCTGGAAGAAATGATCGCGGACGCGGTCGCGGCGGACACGACGCGCGAAGCGACGCCGGAGGAAGTCAAAGAGCGATTGAATAAACTTTTGAAGGGGGGTATGTAGGTAGAATAGAAATGGAAGGCATAAAAAAATAAGCCGGCATCCCCAGGGAAGCCGGTTTTTTGCTGGCTTGATCTGACTGGCGATGATGGTTGTGCCCCTGGCGTTATTTATGCTAGAATGTCCTTGTCTGAAAACAGGCACCGGCGGCGCGGAGCAATGGTCCCAAGCCGGTTCTAAACACTAAAGAAATTCGAATGCAATTACAAGAAAAGGTCCAAAAAAACATTTTGGTCTGTGGCGGAGCGGGCTTTATCGGTTCAAATTTCATCCGCTATATCCTGGAGGCTAGGCCGGAATGCCGGATCGTGAATTATGACAAACTGACCTATGCCGGCAACCTGAATAATTTGAAAGATGTCGAAAACGATCCGAATTACAAATTCGTCCAAGGCGATATCGTCGATTTGGATTTTCTGAACAAGGTCGTCCAAGAGAACGGCATCACCCATATC
>JAUXSK010000006.1 GCA_030679995.1 Candidatus Moraniibacteriota bacterium | reverse complement strand
CGTTACTATCTCCTGATCAAAAACGGATCATATCTGATGAAAGTCCAAGGCCAAGAATTAGGTGGCCGGTCTTTTAACAAGCTGTTTAAGATAAATGTGAAAGATGGCGTGGCTAAGGAAGATGTGGTGGTGTAGGAGGAGAATCAATCCATTTCCGCCTAAGCTGGCGGAAATACAGCTTGGTGTCCGGTTTTTCCAGATTCAATAACGGCATTGCCATTTCCGTGCTATAATATTAGGTATGAAATATCACAAGGACATTTTTGAAATAATTTTCCACGCGCGCGGCGGCCAGGGAGCCAAAGCGGCGGCGGAAATCATCGCTCAAGCGGCGGTCAGCGAGGGCAAGTTCGTCCAGGCTTTTCCGCAATTCGGGCCGGAGCGGAGCGGAGCGCCGACCAAAACCTTCGTGCGCATTTCGGATAAAGCGATCCGCACGTATGAGCCGGTAATCGATCCGGATGTGGTGGTAGTGCTGGATGAAACTATTTTGGATTCGGAGACCGTAACGGCCAATTTGGATAGCGATGAAGCGCTTATCGTAAATACGAAAAAGACAGTTGAACAAATCAGGCAAAAATTGACAGAGAGGGGAGCCGGTTTTGAGGGTCGGATTTATCCGATTGATGCTAATGGGATATCGATGGAAATAGTAGGGCAACCGCGGCCGAATACGGTCATTTTGGGCAAGTTCGTGCAAGTGACTGAGGCGGTGGATTTGGCCAGTGTGACCGCGGAATTCGGGAATATATTTGAATATAAGATCGGCAAAGAAGCGACGGATAAAAATATTTTAGCTATTGAAAAAGCATATGATACGATCTAAGGATAAAAAATTCAATTTCGAGGAGGGCGCGGTTATTGAGCATGATTTGGATAAGGCGCCGAAAACTGGCGACTGGCGCTATATGATGCCCAAGGTCGACAAGGAGAAGTGCAGCGGTTGTACGACTTGCGTGCCGTTTTGTCCGGAAGCTTCGATTGAAATGAAGAAATACAAAGAGGGACAGCGCGATAAGGCGGATATCGACTATGATTTTTGCAAAGGCTGCGGCGTTTGTGCGCAAGTCTGTCCGATGAAAGCGATAACTATGGAAAAAAATAAATAACAAGGGATTGAGCTGATTATGAAAAATGGAAAAAATAAAAATAGAATAGCTCTAACGGGTGGCGCGGCGGCAGCCGAGGCTTTGAAACAGATCGAACCGGATGTGATGGCGGTCTATCCGATCACTCCCCAAACGACCATCATTGAAACTTTCGCCAAATTCAAGGCGGACGGGGAAGTGGAGACGGAAGTGATTGAGGTGGAATCCGAACATTCGGCGATTTCGGCTTGTGTCGGTTCAAGCGCGGCGGGCGCGCGTACGGTGACCGCCACTAGCTCGCAAGGCCTGGCATTGATGAACGAAATTTTGTACATTGCCAGCGGCATGCGTTTGCCGATTCTGATGGTAGTGTCCGCGAGAGCCTTGAGTGCTCCAATCAATATCCATGGCGACCATTCAGATGTTATGGGCGCGCGAGATGCGGGTTGGATCCAAATTTTTTCCGAGAATACCCAGGAAATATATGACAATACCATAATCGGGATGAAGTTGGCTGAAAAAACCAAGTTGCCGGTTATGGCGATTATGGACGGTTTTAATACTTCCCATTGCGTCGAGAATCTGGAAATCCTCTCGAAAGATCAGGTGCAAAAATTTTTAGGTGAATTTTCTCCGGAAAAATATCTTTTGGACATCGAGCATCCGGTGACATTCGGACCGCTGGCTTTGCAGAATTCCTATTTCGAATTCAAGGTCCAACAGGAAGAAGCGATGGAAAAAGCCGGTCGGGAATATCTGAAAATCGCCAAGGAATTTGAAAAAATAAGCGGACGCAAAAAAGATTATTTTGAGGCATATAAGACCGAGGACGCGGAAGAAGTGATTATATTGGCCGGTTCGACGGCTGGCACGACTAAAGATGTGGTGGATCGGATGCGCCAAACCGGCAAAAAAGTCGGGCTTTTAAAAATAAGCTTGTTCCGGCCTTTTCCACTGCGAGAAATTTTGAGCGCCCTGAAAAATGCCAAAAGCATCGCGGTGATGGAGCGGGCGATTTCTTCCGGAACCTATCCGCCGATATACAACGACATCGTGAATGGACTCTACCAATCAGGCGAAACCAAAAAAGTCCAGTCGATCATCTATAGCCTAGGCGGACGTGACATTTTCGCTAAAGATATTGAAAAAGTTTTTGAGGATTTGAAAGCTGAAAAAATTTCAAAAGAGATTAAATATATCGGAGTGTAAATTTTATGAATAAAAATTTAGCTAAAAATTTCGCGTCGGGCCACAGCGCATGCGCGGGCTGCGCTTTTCCGGCGATTGTCCGGACGATCCTCGGCGAGTCGCCGGATCCGGTGGTAATTTCCAACACTACGGGCTGTTTGGAGGTGACTTCGACATTGTATCCATATACGGCTTGGAAAACGCCCTATATCCACAGCGCTTTTGAAAATGCTTCCGCGACCATTTCCGGCGTGGAGCAGGCGCATAAGGCGCTTAGCCGAAAAGGCAAGGTGCCTAAGAAAATAAAATTCGTGGTTTTCGGCGGCGATGGAGGAACTTATGATATCGGATTACAAAGCTTATCCGGCGCGCTGGAGCGCGGGCATGATTTCGTCTATGTAGTCTATGACAACGGCGGCTATATGAACACGGGCAACCAAAGGTCGTCGGCGACGCCCTATGCTGCCAATACGGAAACCACTCCGGTCGGCAAAGAATCTTTTGGTAAGGTGGAGATGCGCAAGAATCTGATGGAGATTGTGGATGCGCACCATATCAAATATGCGGCGCAGGCTAACGTGGCCTATCTGGCTGATCTCAAAAAGAAAGCCCGGAAAGCTTTCGAGACGGAAGGGCCGGCGTTTCTGAGTGTTTTTTCGCCATGCACGAACAATTGGAAATTTCCCACTTCGCAATATGTGGCGATTGCCAAATTAGCCACCGAAACGAATTTTTGGCCATTATTTGAAATCGAAGATGGAAAATATAAAGTAAATTGGGCGACGGAGAATCCGAAGCCGGTGGAAGAATTTTTGAAGACCCAAGGACGTTTCAAACATCTGTTTTCTGAAAAAAACAAGCCTGTGCTTGACGAAGTGAAGAAAATCGTGAAAGATGAATGGCAGAGATTGGTTGACAAAACGGAATAGGAAATCGCCGATGTGGCTCAGTTGGTAGAGCAGCACACTCGTAACGTGCAGGTCGCCGGTTCGATTCCGGCCATCGGCTCATCCGTGCGGACGCGTAAGTCCGAGCGTAATTAATCCATAATCTTGCAACTATGAAAACATACATCTGTGAAATTTGCGGGGACGCCTATCTGGGGACTGAGGCGCCTTCGAAATGTCCTTTTTGCGGGGCGGACAGGAGTTATATCAAATCCGGAGGCGAAGCAAGTCCGGCTTTCAGAAGGGAAGGGGATATTTCCGAAGAATCCAAAAAGAATCTCTTGGAAACTTTGGATCTGGAAATGAAGGCTAACGCTATTTATCTATGTATGGCAGGCAAGGCGGATTCGTATGAGCTTGAAAAGATGTACAAGCGCTTGGCGAAGGTGGAATTGGAGCATGCGACGATCGTAACCAAATTCCTCGGGCTGCAGATGCCGTCCGGCTTGACGGAGCAGTGTTCTGATGAGGATATTGAGAATTTCAAACGCACCGTCGAACTGGAAGAATATGCCAGCGGACTTTATACTAAGTTTGCCAAGGAGGTCGGCGAACAGAAAATCAAGATATTTTTTGCCGCCTTGGCGAAGGTTGAAGCGGAACACATCGAGTTGATCAAAAATTATCTATAATATGGTCAAAGAAATCCAGGAAAAATTGAAAGGATTACAATCTAAGGTCGCTCTTTTGAGCGACTATCTTTGACTTACCCAAAAAACAGGAAAAAATCATTGATCTGGAAAAACGATCAAGCCAAGTCGGGTTTTGGAATGACAGCCAGAAAGCTTCAGGCGTAATGCAGGAGTTGGAAGAATTGCGCAAAGAAATTGCGGATTTGAGCCGTTTGGAAACGGAAATCGATGAACTGCTGGAGATGGCGGAAATAATCGCGGAAGAAAGCGAAGAGGCGCGGGAAATGGAAGAAAAAATCGGCGGATTGGAAAAGGAAACCGGCAAACTTGAATTTAAAATATTACTAGGCGGCGAATATGACCGTAATGATGTTATTCTAGCTATCCATAGCGGAGCAGGTGGCGTGGACGCACAGGATTGGGCCGAGATGCTTTTACGGATGTATTTGCGCTGGGCTGAGAAGAACGGTTTCCGGACCAAGATTATGGACGAGGCGCGCGGAAGCGAAGCGGGCATCAAAAGCGTAACGCTTGAAGTGAATGGTCCGTACGCTTTCGGCTATCTTAAAAGCGAAGCCGGTGTGCATCGCCTGGTGCGCCTTTCGCCTTTCAATTCGGATAATTTGCGGCAGACATCTTTCGCGTTAGTGGAGGTTTTGCCGGTTATCGAGGTGATGAAAGAAGTCGTGATTGGGGTGCAGGATTTGCGGGTGGATGTATACCGATCATCCGGAGCGGGTGGACAAAGCGTCAATACGACCGATAGCGCGGTGCGTGTCACTCATATCCCGACGGGAATCGTGGTGACTTGCCAAAATGAGCGTAGCCAGATGCAAAACAAGGAGCAGGCGATCAAAATCCTGAAAGCCAAACTACATCAGAAATATCTGGCCGAACAGGAAAGCGAGAAGCAGAAGCTACGCGGCGAATACACTTCGGCGGAATGGGGGAGTCAAATCCGTTCCTATGTGGTGCATCCTTACAAAATGGTCAAAGATCATCGCACCAAGCACGAAACCGCTAACGCGGAAAGCGTGCTAGATGGGGACTTGACCGGCTTTATGGAAGCCTATTTGAAAAATATGAAAAAATAATGTAGAATGCGAATATGTCTGCGTTAAATAAAAACACAACGAAGAATAAGACAAAATAATGATAAAATTTGATTCAGTTTCTAAAGTCTATAAAGGGGATTTCCCCGCTCTTGAGGAGATCAATCTGGAAATCCACGAAGGTGAATTCGTTTCGGTCGTGGGACAGAGCGGATCTGGAAAATCAACGCTGTTGAAATTGATTTATGCCGAAGAGATGGCTACCAGCGGAGAGGTTTATTTCAACTCCAATCTTTTGAATAATCTCAGTCGGAGGAAGCTACCATATCATCGCAGGGATATTGGGATGATTTTCCAAGATTTTAAGTTGCTTCCGAGGAAGACGGTTTTTGAAAATGTGGCCTATGCCTTGGAAGTGGCTGGCGTTCCTGATGAAGAAATACAGGAAAATGTCCAGCAAATTCTGGATATCGTCAGTATGGGTGAAAAAATGAAAAAATATCCCCATCAATTAAGCGGCGGTGAGCAGCAAAAGGTGGCTATCGCGCGCGCCCTGGTGCACGCACCGATGGTGATTATCGCCGATGAACCGACTGGCAACCTTGATCCCGTGACTTCGCTTGAAATCGTCCAATTGCTGATGCGGATAAATGAATTGGGCACTACGGTCATTTTGGCAAGCCATGACAAGGATATCGTGGACAGGGTCAATAGGCGCGTGCTAGTCCTTGATAAGGGTAGGATTATCGTCGATTGCGCCAAAGGAAAATACAAAGCCTCATAAAAATAAATATCATTCAAATCTATGTTTTTAACAATCCGGCGGACATTCCGGGAAGCGATCCAAAATTTCATCCGTAATGGCTGGCTTTCGATCGCGACCGTAAGCATCTTGATCCTATCTCTCTATGTCTTGAGTGTTTTTTTCGTAGTCACTTCCACAGCCAATGGCATAATGAAGGATGTCCAGGGCAAAGTGAATATCAGTATATATTTCAAGCCGGATGTGTCCGAACAGGCTATCGCGGAAATTAAAGCCGATTTGGAAAATTTCAGCGAGGTGAAATCCGTCGGATATGTTTCCAAAGAACAGGCTCTGGATGATTTCAAGAGAAACAACGCTTCTGAACCGATAATTTTACAATCACTGGATGAAATAGGCGGCAATCCGCTGCTGGCTTCGCTGATCGTCAAAGCTGGTGATCCGACCCGATATCAGGCGATTGTCGACCATATCAGCCAGGCTTCTTTTTCCAGTGAAATCAGCCGGATAAATTATGGCAAAAACAAAGAAATTATCGATAAATTGAACAGTATCGTCGCGACGATTAAAAGGATCGGCACTGTCTTGGGTGTGTTGTTCGCCGCTATTTCCCTGCTTATTACTTTCAACGCGGTCAGAATCACGATTTATACCCACAAGCAGGAAATCGAAATTATGCGCTTGGTCGGCGCTTCGAATTATTTCATCCGGATGCCGTTCATATTCGAAGGTATGATTTATGGCGTGATGGGGTCGGTTTTTTCAATGTTGATACTGTTTCTTTCCGTGAGATTCGTGACTCCATATGTTTCGTCGGCTATCCCATCAAGTAATCTAATTGATTTTTATTTCAGCAATTTCGGAATACTCTTAGGCGGACAGATGGCCTTGGGCGTGTTTCTGGGCGTAATCGGAAGCCTTATCGCGATGCGGAGATATCTTAGAGTGTGAGTCCCGATGCGCTGGATAAATTTGGATTCGAATCCCGGATAAGCCGCATATCGATAGCGGGAAGGGGGTTGTCAAATATTACTTAAAAGAGTATAGTTATCAACAAGGCTGAGAGGTCTTGTTTTTATTTTTTTTATTAAAATCATATGCGAAAAGTAGAAAAGATATTCCCGTTTATCAAATGGAAAAATATGATAACGCGCGCGAGCTTGCAGAGCGACATCATTGCCGGATTTATCGGAGCGGTAATCGTTTTGCCGCAGGGCGTCGCTTTTGCCACAATTGCTGGATTACCGCCGGAGTATGGACTGTATTCGGCAATCGTTCCGGCGATCGTTGCGGCGCTTTGGGGATCTTCGCGCCATCTGGTCTCCGGACCGACCACTGCTATTTCGCTTGTAGTTTTTGCCTCAATCAGTCCTTTGGCAAGTGTCGGTACGGCGGAATATGTTAAATTAGCCTTGACACTGACTTTTATGGTCGGCTTGATCCAACTTGTGATGGGTTGGATGAAGGTCGGAAAATTACTTAATTTCATTTCGCACACGGTAGTGGTCGGATTTACGGCTGGCGCGAGCATCCTCATTATGTCGAGCCAGATTAAGAATTTTTTCGGCATCAGCGTGCCACAAGGCAGTTCTTTCTATGAGACGATCCGGATATTCCTTTCAGAACTTGGCGCTATAAACCATTTTGTGATGCTTGTCGGCTTGGCGACATTAGCTTCTGGAATCATCGTTAAGAAGTTTTGGCCGAAATTTCCATATATGATTCCGGCGATGCTTGTCGGCAGTCTAGTAGGACTTTTTATGAATAATCATTTCGGATTTGAGATTACCGGGATCAAGACAGTCGGAGCATTACCGGCAACCTTGCCGCCGTTTTCTATGCCAGATTTTGATTTTTCGGTTTTGAAAAAAATAGCCTCGCCAGCTTTAGCGATTACGATGTTGGCTTTGACTGAAGCGATCGCCATTTCGCGTGCGGTAGCTATGCGTTCCGGCCAGCGCATCGATGGAAATCAAGAGGTCATCGGGCAAGGGATGTCCAATTTGATCGGCAGTTTTTTCTCCGCGTATCCGGCTAGCGGTTCGTTTAATCGGAGCGGGTTGAATTATGAATCGGGAGCCAAGACTCCGATGGCTTCCATTTTCGCTGCTGTTTTTCTGGGCATAATCATCTTATTTGTCGCATCATTGGCGAAATTTTTACCGATAGCCGTGATGGCGGGTATTTTGTTTTTAGTAGCTTGGGGATTGATTGATTTTCACCATATACGCCATATCGCCAGATCCAGTAAAGGGGAAATCGGGCTGTTGCTGGTCACTTTCCTTTCGACATTGTTTTTGGAACTTGAGTTTGCTATTTTCGTCGGTGTGTTTTTATCAGTCACACTATATTTACGGCGCACATCCAAACCTCTGGTTATGTGTTTGGCGCCGGATCCCGCCCATCCGAACCGCAAATTTACCGCCTCTTGCAGTTTGCCAAAATGCTTGCAATTGGCAATAATCCGGATTGACGGGGCGATTTTTTTCGGTTCGGTGGACAATATCGAGCATGAGCTTCGCAATCTCAAAAAACAGTATCCAGGCCAAAAAAATTTACTGATTGTTTTTAGCGGGGTGAGTTCGATTGACTTGGCAGGAATCGATATGTTGATCGGACAGATGAAGATCTATCGCGACAAGGGCGGTGATCTGTATATCAGCAACGTGAATAAGCCGGTGTATGAAAAATTGAGGAAATATGGTTTAGTTGATGCATTGGGAGAAAACAATATTTTTAATTCTAAGCCTGATGCGATAAAGTATATCGTGGAAAAGCTGGATGCTGGAAAATGCAAAGAATGTCCGCACAAGATTTTCTATGAATGCGATGGAAAAATCAGATGATGTTCTGAAATCAGTAGGTCATTTAAGAATTTCCAAAAAAAGTTCGAATGGTTGGGGCTATGCGAAGTCGAAATTTGTTTATCGAAAAATTAATAAACAAGGCGCGCCGTCAGATGACATGGCGCGCCTTGTTTTTATGTGGCAAGTCACTTTTAATGATTTTTATGCCCACATCTTTTTGCTGGTTGGGTTTATTGAACGAAATTCGAACTTTTTTTGATGAAAATCCAGATTCATATTTTTTTCTTCTCTTTTTATATTTTTGGTCGTCCTTGCCCCGAACCCACCCTTGCGCAGACGGCGATAAGGAAACCCCAAAGACATTCATTATACATAATAATTTGCAAACAAGGAGACATTTTTTCTGTGTAGAATTATTATTTTAAAAAAATACCCCCCGCAATCAATTTACTAATAAATTAATCCTCTTGACATAATTTACTTAATGCTATAAACTATCAATGTAATTAAGTAATTACGATTATGTCTACAAAAAAGCAGATTCTTTTCTTGGAATTCATCCAACTGGTGGAAAAAATGAGAAAATTTTCAGAAAAAATTTCCGGTAAAGGCTTGGAAGCGCCCGGCATTACACCACTTCAGGTTCAAGCATTGGATTATATAAAGGGAAATCCAGGCACGCCAGTCCGCGGTCTTTCGGAGAATCTTTTTATATCTTCTTCGGCAATATCGCAGCTAACGGACAGACTTTTCGCTTTGAAGTTAATATGCAGAAAATCAGATTCCAGCGATCGACGATCTGTTTTGGTATCTCTTACTAAAAAAGGAGAAAAAGATCTTAAAAAATTTAAAAAAAAACAGATCAAAGATATCAATTTTGTCACTAAATATATGTCTGCTGATGATATCGAACAAATGATCAAAATTCATAAAAATGTGTTAAAAAAAATAGAAGAAAATAAGAAGTAATTCATTCTTTGTATTTTATATTATGAAAAAACTATTTAAGAAAATGACGTCTTCCAAAACAAGAAAATTTATTTCAGTATTAATTTTGGCTGCTATTATTTTTTCGGTGTGGTTTTTCTTTTTTAGGAAAAAAGCTGATACGATTGAGACTTATACTGTCGGGAGAGGAAATATCACCGAAACTATTATGGAAACAGGCAATGTTCAAGCCGCTCAGGTGAGTGTTTATTCCACCTCGAACGGAGTGGTTGAAGAGCTTTATGTGAAAAACGGAGATTCAGTTCAAGCCGGGCAAAAACTGTTTAAGGTAAAATCAACCAGTACCGACCAAGAAGAAGCGACAGCTTATGCGAGTTATTTGACTGCTCTCAATAATTTGAAAAAATCCCAGCAGGACAAGGAAAGCACTTATACCCAACTACTCAGCGACAAAAAATCTCTGACAGATGCCAAGGGGGATCTTAAGTATCAAAAAAATCACGACGAGAATACTAAAACCAATAAGGATTATACTTCTTCAGAAAAGAAATCTCTGAGACAAGATGTCGATGCAAAAGAAAGTGCGCTTAACGCTTCGCAAAAAAAATATGATGATGCTGAAACTGCAATTAACGCTAGTCAGGCCAGTGTAAAGGCATCTAAACTTTCCTATGATGCCACGCAAAATGCCACCATTAAAGCGCAAGTTGCCGGGACAGTCAGTAATTTATCCGTCCGAGTTGGCGATGTCGTTTATTTTTCCGATATTACCGTGACATCTACCACAATTGCTTCTCCTGTTTTGGTTATTGGCAATCTTTCCGGATATTCGGTGAAAATCGGTATTAATGAAATGGAAAGATCTAAAATCGCCCTGGGACAAAAAGCTACGATTAAATTTGATGCCATTTCAGGCAAGGAATATATGGGAACAGTTGAAAAAATAGATGATTTTGGAGTGGAAGAATCCGGTGTGATTACTTATAATGCGTATCTTTCCGTGACTGATCAAGACGAAAGAATGCTGCCTAAGATGACGGCTAATGTTACTGTGGAAACAAACTCCCAAGAAAATGCGATAGTTGTTCCAAGCAAAGCTCTGAAACCATATCAAAACGCGAAAGGAGTGCAGGTGTTAAAAACTGATTCAAAGGGGAAACAAGCTTACAAATATGTCTCAGTCAAAACCGGTCTTAAGAGTGGGTCGCAAGTGGAGATTATCAGTGGCTTGGAAGAAGGAATGGTGATTTCGCTTTCGGATGCGACTACGACATCCGCTGCTAAATAGTTTACAAGTTTAAAAAGCTATCTTTTGAAGTATGACACAATCAAAATTGATTATTTCTCTTAGAAATATCAAAAAAAACTATCTTATGGGCGATAACACCTCCTATCAAGCTTTGAAGGGAATCTCCTTTGATGTTCATGAAGGTGATTTTATTTCTATCATGGGGCATTCGGGATCTGGAAAATCAACGCTTATGAATATTATTGGAACGCTAGACACGGCAACAGAAGGAAAATATATTTTTAACGACTTGGATATTACTAACTACACTGAAGATGAACTGGCCAAAGTGAGAAATGAAAAAATAGGATTCGTATTCCAGTCGTTTAATCTTATTCCCAGAGTAAGCGTCTATAATAACGTGGAAAGGCCGATGATTTATAGCAGAAAAATCCCTCGTTCCCAAAGAAGAGAGCGAGTCCTTTCCGCTTTAAAAACAGTCCATTTGGAGGATAAGATAGATAACTTGTCCAATCAACTTTCGGGCGGTCAGATTCAGCGAGTGGCAATTGCTCGGGCCTTGGTAATGAATCCGGAAATTATTCTAGCCGATGAGCCGACTGGAAATTTGGATAGCGCTACATCTCATGATGTAATGCGTTTTTTTCAGACGCTTAATGAGGAAGGGAAAACTATTGTTTTGATCACTCATGAACCGGATATTGCCGCTTTTGGAAAAAGAACAATTGTTCTTAAAGACGGACTGATTATTGAAGATAAAAATAATGGACTAACTTAGAATTTATAAAAATTATGAGTTTTTTAGATGCATTCAACATTTCATTTTCATCATTGCGGCATAACAGACTAAGGACGATTTTAGCGATGCTGGGAATTGTGATTGGAATCGCTTCGGTTATTCTTATTATTTCCATCGCTAATGGAGCTACTTCTTCAATTACCTCGGAAGTTTCTTCGATGGGATCCAATCTCTTGTCTATATCACCCGGAAGCCAATCTGAAGGACCGGTTCAAGGCGGAGGAAATGTTCAAACCTTGACTTATACCGATGCTCAATTTTTTAAAGATAATAACGATTTCTCCAATATTAACGCTATTTCAGCCTCAGTCCAAAGTAGCGCGCAGGTAATTGGAAACGGGGAAAATATGAATACGACAGTCCAGGGCGTTTCAGCTGGTTATTTCCAAATGCAATCCATTACTGTTGATTCAGGGGAATTGTTTAGTGAGGAAGACGAGAGCTTCTATTCCAAGGTGGCGGTCATTGGACCGGATGTTGTCACCGAGCTTTTTGGCGAAGGAGCCGATCCGACTGGTCAGGTTATTCAAATAAAATCTCAGCTATTTAGGGTAGTTGGAGTTACTAAAGCTAAAGGAAGTAGTGGAATGTCCAATCCGGATGAAGCTGTTTACATTCCAGTAACCACAGCAATGAAAATTATTTTGGGACAAAATTATGTTCAAATGGTCCAAATATCAGTTTCAGATGCCAGTTTAATTGATCAAACTACTTCGGAAATAAAGCAAGCATTGATGGAAAGACATTCAATTGATGATGAAGACAATATTGATTTTAACATCACTAGTTCCAAGGAAATGCAGGAAAAATTAAGCAGTATAACAAGCACATTAACGGCAATGTTAGCCGGAATTGCCGGCATCTCGCTTCTTGTCGGCGGGATTGGAGTAATGAATATTATGCTCGTAAGTGTCACGGAAAGAACCAAAGAAATCGGACTCCTGAAAGCCTTGGGTGCCAGAAAAAATGACATCTTGCTCCAATTTTTGATTGAAGCGGTGGTGCTGACTATCACCGGGGGATTTATCGGGATGGCTACTGGAGAAATTTTTTCATTTATCGCTTCTATTTTTATTAAGATTCCTTTTATTTTTCAACTTTATCCCATTCTTTTGGCTGTGGGTGTATGTGTTGCAATCGGAGTTTTCTTTGGACTTTATCCTTCCCAGCGCGCGGCAAAATTAAATCCGATTGATGCGCTGAAATATGAATAAAGTAGCTTTAAAAAGCTACCTCTCCGCTAAAAAAACTGACAATTGTGGAGCTTCAATATTATATTAACCCTATTATTGAAAAGGCAGATTACATCAAGCTTGAGTTTGAAAAGTCAGATGTTGGAAAAGACGTTACATTTGGATTCAGTTTGCAAGATTCCAAGTCCGGGCGAATAGAATGGGATAGTGTTCATGAGCTGCAAAGATTGCTTAAAAAAGCTCTAGAAAAAACAAATTGGCGAGATGGTGTTAATTATCGATCGGGATTCATCTATGGTCGTTTTAGGGGCGTAGAGGGCGAGGAAAATATTAAGAAACTTGTGGAAATTAGGCTTAGAAAAGAATCAAAAAAATAAGGCTAGCTATGAATGTTAGAATTATGCCAAAATATCAAAAAAACAATGCTTTTGCATTGCTTTTTTGATATACGTTTGTTTCTGCACAGAGTTTGGGATTCAACCGCTTTATATCCATTTAGGTCTTTCGATACTAAATGTTGCTGGTTGGGGGGGAGGGATTCGAACCCCCGGTGCAAGGACCAGAACCTTGTGCCTTACCGCTTGGCTACTCCCCAATAATCCGAATTCCTATATATCGTATATCAAGCCAGCAAAAAAATCAACCTCCGTGCTTAGTGTGGGTTAGATAATCCGTTGGGGCAATAAATCAGGAGAGTATGCATACTTATATATTTCCATCGGGATATTGGGCTTGATTGCGAAAGTCATACGCTATCGGAGAAGATGTTGCTAGGCAGGCGCAATCCGGCCGTAAAAAGATGTAGTTGATCCGGCCGGTCCGATGCCCTTGCAAAAATAAAAATAGTATGGTATAGTTATAGTCCCCAAAAGTCTAAGTTATTATTTATGGAAAATCTGACTTATCCAATGCGGATCAACCGTTACCTGTCTAAAACCCGGGGCTTTTGCAGTCGGCGTGAAGCAGATGCGTTGATCAGGAAAGGAATAGTCAAAATCAATGGAAAAGTGGCTGTATTGGGGGATAAAGTCAATGAAAGTGATGCGGTGACGGTGGATAAAAATCTGAAAAACGCGCTTAAAAAATATGAATATTACGCCTATTATAAACCTATTGGTATCGTGACGCATACGCCGGAAGCTGGACAGCAGGACATCCGTCAAGCTGTTGATGCCGCTCCGGATTTTTTTCCGGTAGGACGGCTTGATATGGCCTCCCACGGGTTGATTATTCTGACTAATGATGGACGGGTCACTGAAAAATTGCTCAGTCCGGAATATGGCCATGAAAAGGAATATGTGGTTGTGGTGAATAAGCCGATAAAAAACCAATTTTTGAAGCATATGCGCCGCGGAATCCAGCTAGAGGATTTTACGACCAAGGAATGCGTCGTTGAAATGCTGGATGATTATATATTCAAAATCATCCTGACGGAAGGCAAAAAACATCAGATCCGTCGTATGTGTACCGCTTTGGGATATGAAGTGCTTGATTTGAAGAGAGTGCGGATTATGAACATAAGGCTGACCAACCGTCCGGGACAAAAAAGACGCCTGTCGGGCAATGAGTTGGAGGAGTTTCTCGCAAATCTGGAGATTAAAAATGATTGAACAAAAAAATGATGCGTATATTTGTAATTAATTTGTAATTTGTAGAAAATATGTTGACCGATGAAGTAAAAATAAAAATTTTTGCCGGACGGGGAGGTGATGGCGTCGTGGCTTTCAATAAGACTAAGATGAGTCTCGGTCCGACTGGTGGAACCGGAGGCAAGGGTGGAAATGTGTATTTCCAGGGCGTTTCGAACCTGTCGGCTTTGAATAAATATAAGAATAAACTGAAACATTATGCCGGCAACGGTAAAAACGGAAAAGCGGATAATTCGGACGGCCACACTGGAAATGATATTATTCTGACCGTACCGATCGGTTCGGTTTTGCATAATTTGAATACTGGCGAAGATATCGATGTGTCGGAGGTCGGCGAGCTGATATTGGTGGCGGAGGGCGGTATCGGCGGGCGCGGGAATTTCTGTTTCCGTTCGTCGATAAATACGTCTCCAGAGGAGCATGAGGATGGTAAGTTAGGCGAAGAATTTGAGTTTTTGATCGAGCTTCGGTTGATTGCGGATATCGGTCTGGTCGGATTGCCCAATATTGGCAAATCTAGCCTGCTCAATGAATTGACCAAGGCGGATGTCAAAGTGGCTGATTATGAATTTACGACCCTGGAGCCGAATTTAGGGGCTATGGACGGCATCATAATCGCTGACATACCGGGCCTTATCGAGGGCGCGTCCAAAGGCAGGGGGTTGGGTATTAAATTTCTCAAACACATTAAGCGGACCAAAGCCTTGGTACATTGTATTTCCCTGGAATCGGAAGATCCAAAAAAGGATTATGACGTTATCCGCAAAGAACTGGGAGATTATGATCAGGAGTTATTGCTTAAGAAAGAAATAATTCTCTTGACTAAGGCGGATTTGTTCGATAAAAATGAAATCGCTGAAAAAATTAAAGCGATTAGCCGGATCAATCCGAATATTGAAACGGTTTCGATTCATGATTGGGATAGTTTGCAAAAAATCCGCCAGGTTTTTCTGGCGCTGGCTGGAAAAAATTCATAAAAACGGTTTTTAATGATAGAATATAGGCGTAATCATTAAATGATGACTGGAATGGAAAATAAAATATTTTTTATCTTAATCGCAATCATCGCTTGGTCGATACCTTGGAAAGGATTCGCCCTTTGGAAATCGGCGCGTCGCGGTGAAGGCGCTTGGTTTGTTATCTTGTTGCTGCTTAATACGGCTGGGATATTGGAAATAGCATACCTCTTTTTATTCTCTAATAAGCGCAAAGTAGTAATAAATAAAAGCAATGATCCGGACGCAGGTTTTCACTAATATTAAAAGAATCGGTATGTATTGGTTGTATCTGATAATATTTATAATCGCCGTTATGATTCCGGATATATTCCGCGAGGATTATTTCGGCATACCCCATGAGCAAATCGAGGAATTGGCGATATTCATTTTGGGTCTGCTTGGATTCCTGTTCTTCATCTTGAAAGAGCATCAATTGGTCGTCCAAGAAAAAGAAAAAAAACGGGAGCAGCGCAGATTGCAGCAGACTGCCCGTGACTTGATCGAATCATATAGCTATATCGGAGAAATAAACCGCAAGATGGACCTTTTGATGCAAATCGGGATGGGCTTGTCCGAGCGGACGAACTTGACTGAGAAGCGCGAAAATGAGATATACCAGTCGATTACCGAATCGGCCAGTTTTCTTCTTAAAGCTGAATGCGCTTCGCTGTTTTTTTTCGATACCAGGACGAATAAAGCCATCAAGCACGTGTGCCGCAATGAAAAATGCGGTTCGCTCGGACAGGATGCAGATCTGTTTTTGATGGGGGATAATATTTTCATAAAGCAATCCGGCAACCATATCGTTTTTCGCTCCCATGAAACCATCGATGATGTGAAGAGCTATTTGGTGATAAAGGCTTTTGATGAATTCCAAGGCCGTGATAATAATAACCAGGAAATAATAAAATATCTGGCTTCCCAGGCCTTGATATTATATTCATATATCGCAAAAAATCCGATCAGCAGGATCAGTTAGCGGATCGGGATGGATATCTTTTTAAATACTCCCGCTTTATTTTACGGTTGCATAACCCTTCTTTTTCCAGCTATCCAGCCCGTCCGAAAGGACGAAAGTATTGAAAAATCCCATATCGAACAGTTTGACGGCGGCTTTAAAGGCCCATAGTCCGTCATTGTCGCAGAGGATTATTTTTTTTCCAAACGGTATGTCATTTTTCCGTTTTTCCAAATCATCCAGGAAAATGTTGATGGATCCTTCCAGGTGACCTTCGCTGAATTGGTTGTTCTTCCTGACATCGATTATGGCTAAATCGGCTCCTGAAACGATCATTTCTTGCAAGGCATCAGTTTGGATATAACTTACCTTGGACTGATCGGTAAACCGGTTCGGGTCGCCTTCGGAAATCGTCGGGTAGTAATTGTTTTTCCAGGCTGAAAATCCGCCTTCTAGATAATATATTTTTTCAAAGCCGCTATCTGACAATGCGCCCAGCGCTTCCGCGACCGGTTCGGATATGCCGTCGGCGCCGATCAATACATAGGTTGTGTGCTTATCCAATATCTTAAGCGCCGCGTTGATATCCGCTAATGGGATATTTTGCGAGTCCAACAGATGTTCACTGGCATATTCGGTTTCGGAACGGATATCTATCAGCATCATCTTTTCTTTCCCTTGGATTTTCTTGGACAGTTCGCTGTCCGAGATTTTTGGCGAGGTATTTAGTTTTTCTGCAGCAATTTGTTGCCGGCTTGCGTTTTTCGCAGCGGAATCATTTTTTGCTGAAAACGGACGGAAGATCGTCAGGAGAGCGATCAGAATAATCAGGAAAAATCCGACTAATAGTGCTATGGCATTGTTGTTTGCTTTTTCTTGCATAATCCTAGCTTAGTTTGCTGCCGATAAAATTTTTGTATCCGTTGATAAAGTCAACCGTCCTGACGGCCGGTTTTCCTTCAAGTTGTATCTCTTCAAGTTCGATTGTCCCATCTGCTGTTTGGACGCGGATTGAATTAGTGTGCTGGAAAATTTCACCTGGTTGGCGGCGGTCCATAGGGTTATCGCCGGTCAAATTGATTTTTTTCAGCTGGATGCGCTTCGACTGCCCATCGGTGCTCCAAGAAGTAAAAATACCCGGCCAGGCCGCGAAAGCCCGATATCTGTTATGAATGTTTTTCGCCGAGTCATTCCAGTCGATTTGTCCGTCAGTTTTTTTTATTAAGTGGCAATAGGAGGCTGATACGCCATTTTGTTTTTGTGGCGTTATTTTTCCTGCTAAAAACCCGTCCAATGTTTCTAAGAGCAGTTCGGCTGAAAAACCAGCCAGCCTATCTGCTAATTCCAGATATGTTTCATTTGGCAAGACTCCGGTTTTTCGTTGGCGCAAAATATCACCCGTATCAATGCCGGCGTCCATCAGCATTATGGTCGTGCCAGTCGTCGTTTCTCCATTCAGTAAAGCGTTCTGGATAGGTGATGGCCCGCGGAATTTCGGTAAAAGCGACGGATGGATATTGATAGCACCCAGTCTTGGCAGATCCAGCACGGCTTGTGGCAATATTTTCCCATAAGCCACGAGGATTATCAGATCCGGTTGCAATTTACGGAGCTCCTCAATAGCTTCCGGGTGAAGTTTGGAGGGTGTGAAAACCGGAATCCCGTCCTTTTCGGCCACTATTTTTACCGGAGATTTTTCCAAAATTTGTTTGCGGCCGACTTTTTTGTCCGGTTGAGTGAAAACTCCGATGACATTGTAACCGTTAGCGCGGATGGAAGCCAGGATAGTCGCGGAAAATTCCGGAGTGCCCATAAAAACCACGCGTAGATTTTTTTTGTTTTCTGACATAAAAGGATTATTTTTTAACCGGCTTGGATTTTTTTCGAAGCTTGACTTCCTTCTCGATATATAATTTCCCGTCCAAATGGTCGATTTCATGTTGTAATGCGCGTGATAGAAGACCATCGGCTTTGATAGCCACTTCTTCGCCGTTTTCATCGAGCGCTTTGACGCGGACTTTCTTGTGCCGTTTGACTGGAATGAATTTGCCAGGGAAGGAAAGACAGCCTTCTTCGCAAACTTCTTTCAAATATGATTTGAAGGTGATGCGCGGATTTATCAGGTTGTAGATTTTATCATCGATGCGGATGACGCACAAGCGTATGGATTTTCCGACTTGCGGAGCGGCCAGTCCGACACCGTTGTTTTTTTCCATAGTTTCCAGCATATCGGCGAGGAGTTTCTGGATGGAGGTTTTTTTCGCATCTTTAACTGGCTCGGTTTTTTTTAAGAGGATGGGGTCCGGATATTTGACTATTTTCAATTCAGGCATAGTTTTATATTATGCTGATCGGATCGACATCAATGATCCAGCCAGCAGGTAAATTTGATAATATAGCTCTGATTCTTTCGGTGACGGTCTTATTTTTTAATTTGATGATAATCTGTTTTCTGTAGCGGCCGCGCACATTGGCAACGAAAGAATCTTGCGGTTCGGAAATGGAAACGGCCATGTCATCGATTTCCGCTAAGATTCCGTATACCCGATCAGCCTCTCGGAAAACCTTCTTTTTGTCGTAATCTTGGAAAACCAATTTGATCAGTTTGCCGAACGGCGGCAGAGATAAATCACCCCTTTCTTTGATTTCCTTTTCAAAAAATCGCTTGAAATCGCGCTCAGCCGCGAAACGGAAAAGTTCCTGGAGGGGATTGAATGTTTGGATGATGACCATTCCGCGGAATCTGGCATGCGGCCGATTGGATCGTCCGGCCACCTGGACGATGTTCTGGAAAGCCCGGGAATTCACGGAAAAATCGGGAATTGCCAACATATTATCCGCGTCAATTATACCAATCAAAGCCACATTCGGCAAGTCCCAGCCTTTGGTCAGCATCTGGGTGCCGATTAGGATGTCGATCTTGCCTTCCGCGAAATCGTAGTAAATTTTTTCTTGGGCGCTGGGAACCTTCATCGTTTGGTTATCCATACGGGCTATTCGTGCGCTGGCGAACATCCCAGAAATTTCTCGTTCGATTTTTTGCGTACCCAAACCGATGTTTTGGAAGGCGATGCCGCGGCATTTGGAGCATTCCGGGGTGATGGATGTCCGGTATGTGCAACTGGTGCATTTGTAGGCGCCGCTGTTGTCATAGATCAAGGCTTTTTCGCATCTAGGGCATTTCAAAACCGTCTTACAACCGGCGCAAATGGAAAAACTGCTCATACCTTGGCGGTTGATGAATAAAATGACCTGCAATTTATTTTTTAAAGCATAGGCGATTTCGGAGCGTAGTTTCCGCGAAATAGGGGAATGGTTCTTTTCCCATTTCTCTTTTTTCAAATCCACGATCAGGATCTCTGGTCCGTCATAATCCTTTTCCGGCGCGCCGGGAATTTTCAGGTGGGGGATTTCGACCAGCGCAAATTCTTGCCCGAGAGTTTGCTGGTAGGTTTCGACGCTGGGCGTGGCGGAACCGAAAATTATTTTACTCTTGTGTAGTTCTGCCAGTTTTCCCGCTACCGTACGCGCATCATAACGCGGATTCATATCCCATTGTTTGTATGACATATCTTGTTCTTCATCGACCACGATCAAGCCGAGTTTTTTGAAAGGCGCGAAAACGGCCATACGCGTGCCGATGATTATCTTGGTTTCGCCGGATTTGATTTTTTGCCATTGGCGATAATATTCGCCTTTGGAAATCTTACTGGTCAACACGGCGATGTTGTCAGCCCCGAAATGCTCGCCATATCTTTCGATAGCTTGCGGCGTGAGCGTGAGCTCCGGTAACAGGATCAAGGCCTGTCCGTTTTTAGGAAGTTTTTTGATCGATTCGATATAGACTTCGGTTTTTCCGGAGCCGGCCGGACCATATAGTAAGAATTTTAAATTAGCGGAAGTTATTTTTTTGATAGCGTTTTTTTGTTCCGGAGTAAGGATGATTTTCTGAGCACCGCTCAAAGATCCGGCCTTGGAGATTGCCATAATGGTTTTAAGGCCGGACCTTTTGATCCGCGCCTTGACTCTTTTCGGAATGAAAGATTTAAGGACTATGCCTAGAGGAGAGAAGTAATAGTCGCTTATAAATTGCGCTAGCTCGATCTGTTTTCCATCCAAGAAATTTTCTTCCAAGATTTCGGAGACTTTTTTCAATTCAATGTTGCCTAACCGTTCAAAATCCGGACGATAGCCGGTCACGATACCTTCCGTCACCCGGCGGAAAAGCGGCACGGAAACCAAGGAACCGGTCGGGATTTCAGCGTCCGACAAATACGAAAAAGACTGGTTCCGCGACAGCGGAATCCGGGCGATCGGCACGATATCAATGATGATTTTGACAGGCTTTTCCATAGTCTTATTCTATCAAGTTTGCGAACTGTCCGCCAATCGCCGCTTCAACGGCTAAATCGGTGATTTGACCGTTGAATTTTGGGTGGGAATGGGATAGAATAGGGATATAAATAAGTATTTTTGAACCATAGTATGGACATCGAAAAAGAAATCGAAATAATCAAAGAAAGAAACGAACGCGTCGAGTCGGACAAAGCCTGGGAAACCAGCTGGACGCGCCGGATTTTTATCGTGGCGGTGACCTATGTGGTCGCGCTTTCTTGGATGATGCTCATCCATGAAACCATCCCATACCTCAAGGCCGTCGTGCCAGTGGCCGGCTATATCCTTTCAACACTGTCGTTGCCGGTGGTGAAAAAGTGGTGGGTGGAAAAATATCATAGATAAAGATTGGAATTAAAAAAGCTATGATTTCATTTCAAAATAGCAAATACGAATTACTTTTTAGCAACCAGCTTCCGCCGCTGACGGCGCTTAATTATGCTGACGAGTTGTTTTTTCAAAATTTTGAAGAGCTTTGCGGTTCCAGATATAGGATTTTGTCCATCATAAAAAATGGCTGGCAACAAAAATTCGGCAAAATAGATGATTTAGAAATACTCAAGCAAAATTTATTAAAAAAGATTGCTAATGATAAATGGATAAATCAAATTCTGGCCCAATATGAAAGTTCTTCAATTAAGCTAAGAGACACTCTATCTGCGCTGGAACGGAAGGAATATAAAAAAATAAGCGATGCCGAGATAATAGATGATTTGGAAGTAGTTCGTAAACAAGCAGCAACTTTAGATGCTATGAGCAACTTGCTGCACCTATTTAGTTCTTTAATAGGATCTGATTTTCTGACTAATTTGCATAAGTATTCCAATGATATTGGTGAGATAAACGCTAATTTTATTTTTTACACCCAGCCAATCCATGAAAGTCGTTTTGCAAAAATATCTTCGCCAGATTTGCAGGATAAAATAAAATTATCAGATCGGGACAAAAATTTCAGCACTATCCTGCGCGTTGGAACTTTCATAAAAGATGATGTTTCGGAACTGCTAGACTCTCGAAAACGAAAATTGCTAAATCTATTTGCGTCACTGGCAAATCGACTGCGGTGCGAAGTTGACGATATTGAATATTTGCAAATCAATGAAATCAAAGAAGCTCTTAATAAAAAAATAGAAATTAAAAAAATCATCGACGAGAGGCATGTTCTAACAGTACTATTTTATCCAGATAACAAATTAAATATTTTTTCAGGTTCGGAAGCAAAACATTTTTTAGAAAAAGGTAATTTTAAAGAAATTGGAACAGCAATAAAAACTAAAGAATTAAGAGGACAAACCGCATCATTAGGCAAGGCAAGTGGACGAGCAATAGTTGCACAAGACAGTGCTGGCGCCATAGAAATGATAGCAAGTGGAGATATATTGATCGTTCCTTATACGGGAGTAGAATATTTACCTGCTATGCGGAAGGCCAGTGCAATCATAACCGAAACAGGTGGTATCACCTCTCATGCCGCTATTGTTTCCAGAGAATTTAAAATACCTTGTATTATTGGAGTCAAAGATGCTACGAAAATATTAAAGACGGGTGAATATGTTGAAGTAGACGCGGATAATGGAATAATTAAAATTTTATAATATGAAAAGTACCCTCAGCAAGGGCTTGTATTGGACACCCAGAATCCTATCAATCATATTTATTTGCTTCTTGGCATTGATGTCTTTGGATGTTTTTGGCAACGGGCTTAGTTTTTGGCAAACCGTCTTGGCGTTTTTCATGCATAATATCCCGATGCTTGTTTTGCTGGGCGTGCTCATAATTTCCTGGAAATATGAAATTGTCGGAGGCGTGGCGTTTATTCTGGCTGGATTGCTCTACATCGCGTTGTTGATGGGAAATCCGTTCGAGTGGTATTTGGTAGTTTGGGCCATGCAAATTTCGGGAATAGCTTTTTTGATAGGCATTCTGTTTATAATTGGTTGGTGTAAGAAAAATAAACAATAATGTTATGCAAAATGAAATTACAAAAATTCCGGATTGCTTTTATCGGATAAGCGCCAAGGCTTTGATTCTTGATGATGAAAAGAGATTTTTGCTCGTGCTTGAAGACAAGGGATTGTGGGAACTTCCCGGCGGGGGATTGGATTTCGGTGAAAAGCCGTTGGAATGCCTGGCGCGGGAAATAAGAGAGGAAATGGGGCTTGAGGTGGTTTCTGTCAAAGAACAGCCGGCATATTTTTTGACGGCTCCGGTCAGAAGCGGCCAGTGGTGGACTGCTAATGTTATTTACGAAGCTAAAGTAAAAAATTTGGATTTCAAACCATCTGACGAATGTGTGGAGCTGAGATTTTTTACTAAAGAAGAAGCCTTGCAAGAAAAACTTTTTCCGAATGTCGCGGAGTTTGTAAAGATATACAATCCTGACAAACATTAAGCGATATTTTTAAAAATTTAACTGAGATGGTAGTACGGAGTATTTTATATACGAGAATAGCTCTTATTAACCTTTTCAGATAGAAATCTCCAGACTGAACTTGCTTCTAGGCTTCAAATAGGCTAGAATCCAAGAATGAAGAGAAAAATTTTCATCAGCATAAACCTGCCCAGCCGGACGAAAAAACGCCTTGTCAAAGCCACGGAAAGCTGGCAGGAGTTGCCGGTGAAGTGGAGCAAAGAGGAGAATCTGCACATAACCTTGCTTTTTTTGGGTTTTGTGGACGATGATTCGACCTATGCGGTGTGCGAGAAAGTCGCCAGGGTAACCGAAAATAGCGAGATTTTCGATATCGAATTCGACTCGATCGGATTGGGACCGACAGCGGAAGATCCGCGGATGGTTTGGGTCGCGGGCCAGGCCAGCGAAGCGCTCAAGAACCTGGTTGAAAAAATCGAAAAGGAGCTGGGCATTTTCACCAGTTCCAAAAAAGAATTCCGTCCACACATCACTTTGGGGAAAATTCGCAAAAACAAATGGGATGAATTACCGGAAAGGCCGTCTATCAGGAAAGAATTCCCATTACTGGTCACGGCGGAAAGCGTGGACGTGATGGCGAGCAATTTCGAAGGGGATGGGATGGAATATGCGATCATTGAGAGTTGCGAATTAAATTAATATCCGTGCCATGGATATATTAGGAATTAAAATCGACAATCTCGACCGGAGGGAAATTTCGGATAAAATAAAATTTTTTTTACAAGAAGAAAAATTCCACCAAGTGGCCACCGTCAATCCGGAGTTCATCCTGCAGGCGCAGGAAGACAGGGAGTTTAAAAATATTTTGAACGGGTGCGATTTAAATGTCGCTGACGGTGTCGGCATCCGGTTCGCATTCTTGCGTTTCGACAAATATTTGAAAAGCCGGATGACGGGGATCGATTTGATGTCGGAAATCCTGGGACTTGCTGATAGGGAAAAGTTATCGGTATTTTTGGCGAGTTACGGGGGCGCCCTAAGCAGCTGGGAAGAAATGAAAAGCGCGATTTTAAAAAAACATCCAAGCTTACAGGTTGACGGGGCGGTAGCAGACATCAATGATCCGGATCACGGATCACGGATTACGGGTTACGAGATAGTTTTCTGCAACTTCGGCGCGCCCTACCAGGAAAAATTCATCCACTCGCTAAAAAACCAAGAAAATAGTAAAATACGGTTAGCGATGGGCGTGGGCGGAAGCTTTGATTTCTTGACCGGTAAAATAAAAAGGGCGCCGGAGTGTATTAGAAAAGCGGGTTTCGAGTGGCTATGGCGTTTTTTGCAGGAGCCGAAATATCGGGCGAAAAGGATTTTCCGGGCGGTCATAATCTTTCCAGTCAAAGTTTTGTTCAATAAATAATTTTTTAATAACAAAAATATGACCGACAAAGTGAAGTTGATCCGCACCATTTATTTGTATCTGGCCGTGGCGGTGAGCCTGATTTTCACCGGCATCGGCACCGGGACGCTGTTGAATACCGGGTTGAAATATTATCTTTTCCCGAAAGCGGAGAAAGGCGGATATAACCAATGCAACCAACAGCCGCCGGTTTATGCCTTGGACAAAAACAGCTTTGCCGGAGTAGCTACGGCGGATCAAAAAATCCAACTGGAAAATCTCCTACGCGACTACGACCAATGGAAAGCCGCCAATACCGGCGAAGAATGTTATAGCGCGCAACGCCAATCGAACGTGGTGGATGCCTTGACTATGATCGTCATAGCCTTGCCGATTTTGCTGGTGCATTGGAGGATAATCAAAAAGGAAAAGTCCGAGAAATAAAATTGGAAATATAAATATGAATATGATATTGATCATTGCCGCGATATTTGTTTTTATCATCGTCAGCGCTTGGATAATTTTTAGTAATAATGGGGAATAAATAAAAACTATGCCGGAAAAAAATGTGTTCGAGGGGACTATCAGCAGGGACTTCAAATCGCTCGACAAGCAGGCTGTCGAAGTGGAAAAGTATGCGAAGGGCGAGGAATTCGATTTTTACGCCCGTTATGGCTATTCGAAACTGGCGGAGCGCGAGAAGGAATTTTCCGAGATGATGGGATCGGCGGACTGCGCCTTGTTTAATGACGGTATGGCCGCGATCGATACCGCGATCGAAGCCGAGGGATTGAAAATCGGAGACGTGGTCATATGCGCCAAAGAGATGTATGAACAATCCAACGCGATAGTGGATACGATGAAAAACAGAGGGGTCGAGGTGATTGCCGTGGATCCGGGAAATATGGAGGAAATCGCGGAAGTCATAGAAACGAAAAAACCCAGGTTGATTTTCCTTGAAAGCGTCGCGAATTCCCAGGATATGCAGGTTTGCGACATAAAGCGGTTAATGTCTATCGCCGAGAGCGCCAACCGGGATTACCGGGAAAATCTCACTTCGGAAAAATTGATTGAAAAATATTTTTCAATCAAGAATTATCCGCTTGTGACGCCTGCAAGCGGTCCGCAAGACCCTTCGGCTGAAAAAGTCCCTAATTCCAAGGCAGGATCCGAACTAGGAAATTTAAAGAAAATGTTGTCCGAAGAAATCAGTGAATTCGAAGAGGGCAAAAACCCGTTCGTTTTCCGCAAGGCTTTGCGGGAATTTGAACGGCAAACAGGTTGTGGTAGGGAAGAATCGATCAGGGAAATTTCCAAGGCGGTGCGATACGTCCGAAAAAATAGCAGGGAAAAATTATCCGTTATTATCGACAATACTTTGCCGTCGCCGGTCCTGTACAATCCATTGGAAGATGTAAAAGGCAGCCCTGTCGAATTGGTCGTCGTGGAAAGCGCGACAAAGCACTATCAGGCAGGCCGAGACAAAATCACTATGGGCGTCGCGTACTCCGATAACGCGGAGAAAATAAAGGAAATAAAAAAATTCCGGGCTATGATCGGAAGCTATTTGCAGCCGATCGCGGAAAAAGAGATACCCAAGGACTTGATGGGAATTATGCCGGAAATTATGAAACGCCATGCTGAAAACGCCCTTGAGTTGGCGAAAATGCTGAGCGGAAGCGGGAAAGTGGGCGAGGTCGAACATCCAAACCTGCCTGAGCATGCCCAGAGCGAATTAGCCAAAGAAATCGCGCCGGAAGGCCTTGTCACGCTCTTCAATATCAAGATAGCCGATGCCCCCCAATTCGTAAAAACATTGAAAGAGATCGCTGGTGACAAGATAGGTCTGGGAGGAAGTTTCGGACATCCGAAGACTTGGGTTTTGAGCCTGGGGGAATATTGGCCGGAAAGGATCCGGATAGCCGCCGGCAGCGAAACGGAAGAAGAGTTCAAGGAAATTTTGGATATTTTCAAAAAAGCCCTGGAAACATACGAAACATAAATTGATCCGTAATAAAAAAATATGCCTGTCAAAAACTATCCCATCAAGAATGATACGGATTGGTGGCCTAAATTAGCGATAAAATGGAAAGGGATAACCGATCCAGTGAGGCCGTCAAGGGATGATTTGGAAATTTATGATAAACTCCTCAGAACTTCCCTAGGGGGTATAAAAAAGCCAAAAATTTTAGTATTGGGATCAACCCCTGAAATGCGCGACTTGGCCCACAAATATGATGCTGAAGTTACCATCGTCGATATTAACATTGAAATGATGATAGCGATGTCGGAATTGATGGAGCATAAAAGCAATATCGAAAAAGAAATTTGGATAAAAAGCGGGTGGGACGCCGTCCCGTTGGCTGGAAATTATTTCGATGCGATATTGGGTGATGCGGTCAGCAGCAATATGCCCTGGGAAAAGTCGAAATTATGGATGGCGCATATGGCTACATTGCTAAAAAAAAGCGGGGTTTTCATCGAAAGAGCGTACGTCCATATTGATAATAAAAATGTCGAGGTTCTGATCGATAAGCTTTTTAAACGGATATCTGCCAAGGGAACGATCAACAAACGAGATTTATCCATACTTCAAATATTATTGCTGGATCTAAGTTATGATGATGAAACAAAAATCGTAATAAATATCAACAATAAAATAAACATCTCGAGATTCAAAGGTGTTTACGGGGATAAGTTCATCGATGCGCTATATCAGAAATTCAACAAACTCTTTCCGGATAATCCGCCTAAGATGTGGCGCGCGGTTACGGAAAATGAACAGGACATCATATTCAGCAAAGATTTTAAAATTATCGATAAAATGCCTTCCGGATCATTTGTTAAAAATTTTATTTTTTACAAATCAATCAAAAAATAGGATGAAAATCACGGAAAAATTTAAAAATCATCAGAAAAAATGGGCCAGGATTTCCAAGCATTGGGAGAATTTTACCGAGCCAAGCCGGCCAAGCAGAGGGGATATCGCCAATTACAATTTTTTGCTTAGGGCGGCCCTGAAAAACCGGAAAAACCCCGATATCCTATTGCTCGGATCCACGCCGGAAATCCGCGACGTGCTTTTTAGATTTTCCATGACCCACGGCGCGAAAGTGATCTGCGCAGATATGACGCGTGAAATGTTCGACGCTATGTCGGCGCTTACCGACTTTAAAAACGCCCAGGAAAAATTCGTATCCGCGAACTGGGTCGATATGCGGTTTGATAAAAAATTCGATGTCATAATCGGGGATTTCGTAAACGGCAATATCGGGGACAGGCATAAACACGCTTATTTTTCCAATTTGGAATCGCTCTTGAAAGAGGACGGCTCATTCATCACCCGCGATTGCGTATTTATCGACGAATGCAAGATAGGAAGTGTCAAACAAGCGTTCAAGTCTTTCTTGGATCAGGCGCGCGATGAGGAATACTCGATGAAAAAAGCGGCCAATATGGCGGCAAACACGCTTATCTGGGCAAGCCGGTCATTGAATGACGAGAAGAAAGCGTCGCTTTCGTATTTTTGGCCGGAACTCGAAAAATTCGGAAAGAAATTGGATCCGGCCCGGAGCGAGGACGATATCCTGCTCAAGATGATGTGCCAACGGATGATGAAGGCTTGGGCACCGTACAAATCGAAATATTGGACATTCAACACCTTCGAAGAAAATAAACGGATGCTGGAAGAGTATTTCATAATCAAAAAAACGCTTTTTGCCGACGACTACGGAAAAATCATCACGAAAGCGTCACCGATGTATTTGTTAGGCAAAAAATAACCCTTATGACGCCAAAAAAACCAAAAGTTTATAACCAAGCCTGGGCCGGCTATTACGATATGTGGGGCAAGACGGAGTCGCCGTGGCGGCCAAATAAGAATGATATCGCTTTTTGTGAGAAAATGATCAAGGATATTCTCAAAAAAGAAAAGAGCCCGAAAGCTTTGATATTCGGTTCGACTCCGGAAATACGGGATCTGCTGGCGAAATATGAAATAGAGACCACGGTGGTTGATGTCAATCCTACGATGAAAAAAGCGATGGATAAGTTAATGAAGCGTAAAAATCCTAAGGAAAAATTAACAATTGATAACTGGTTGAGCGTGAAGTTGCCAGAAGAATATTTTGATTTGGTTTTCTCTGACGGACCATTATGCAACATAGCCCTTAATACATGGGTGAAATTTATCAATAACATAAACGGATCGCTTAAAAAAGAAGGGTTGTTTTATTTAGCGGCCTGGGTGTATCAAATTAGAAATCCTTGGAGATTCGGGGACTTGATAGCTAAATATAAGAAAGACCCGGCCTATTTCAAGGATTTTAAGAATAGGATTTGGTCGTTACATCGCCTCTATCAAGAGCCAGGCCTGTATAATCGAAAAAAGAAAGAGTTTTATTTCAAAGGAATCACCAAGGGGTTGGAAGAACTTATAAGGAAGGGTGTTATTAACAAGATAGATTTTGGAAAACTTCAATGGATGAAAGATGAGGACATGAGCTCTTACGTTGAAATTGCCTTTGATAACATTAGGGAGAATGATAATTTTCTGAGGCAGTTTTATACAATCAAGGAAATATACACCGATAGATCCCATCCGATTATGGCTTTCAGAAGGGATTATGTCCTAAAAAAGAAATAAATTTTTAACGGGTAAATTTACCGAAATAAAATATGAAAAAAGATTCATTCGCCGCACCGTGGAAAAAAGTAGCTGAGAATTGGGAGAAGTATTATACTCCACCCGGAAGGCCATCCGAGGAGGATTGTACAAAATATGCTATGTATGTAAAAAAGGCTTCGGGAAAGAAGTCCGGTCGGGCATTGGTTTTGGGCGCTACCCCGGAAGTCAGGAACGTCCTACATAAATTTCCGCTGGAAGTGACTTGCATAGATGTGAATCTGGAAATGATTTTGACGATGAATAAATTCGTTCCGGAAAGCGATAGAGATATCCTGGTGAAGGGCGATTGGGCGGAAAACCCATTGGCAGACAATTTTTTTGACATCGTCCTGGGCGATCTGACCTGGGGAAATGTACCGCGCGATCAATGGGTTAAATTCCACAGGAATATCAAGCGGATCCTGAAACCGGGTGGCTATTATATCCATCGGGTCACGACCATGCCTGAGAATTGGAAAATTCAACCGATTGAAAAAACATTGGAGCAATATGAGAAATTATCTTATACCAAACAGCGTCATATGGAGTTGTTTTTCCATCTTTTGACTGACACATATGATTCAAAAAATCATACTATTTCCCTGGATGAAGTTAAGAGAAATATCGCGCCTTTTTGGAAAAATAATAAAATTATCGTTGCGGGAAAAATTATGCCTAAAACAACAAGATTAATCCATAATCTGTTCTCATTTTGGGGTGATACATCGTCTAAGACATGGCAAACCGCATACCCAAAGGAATTGAGGAAGCTTATCGCGCCATTTTTTGAAGTTATTGAAGAAAGCATTTCGCATGATTATCTATATCCGGAAACTTCACCCTTTTGGTTTTGTAAAGCCAAAAAATAGTATATAATAAGGGGATTGATGGAAAAAGCGAAATCACTAAAAGTTAAAAATATGTCAAAAAAACCAGTATTAAACAAGAAAGGATGGACCAGCATTTCAGAAGAATGGGGCAGGGTTATGTCACCTGATCGTCCCTCCCGATATGAAATTGAGATATATGAGGATTATATCCAAAAGATAGTCAATAAATCCAAGAAGAAGATCCAGGCGTTGATTTTAGGTGCGACACCGGAGCTTAGGGATTTATTGGCTAAATATGATGTTGATGTCACCATCGTCGATATAAACTCAGACATGATTAATGCCATGGATCAGCTCTTGGAATATTCGGACGGGAAGGAAAAGGTAGTGGTTTCAAATTGGCTTGAAATTCCACTGAGATCGGACTCATTCGATGTCATTCTTTGCGACCACGGGGTGTGCCATATCCCATTTGAAAAGTGGGGAGCGTTTTTCGCTGAGCAGGCAAGGCTTTTGAAAAAAGACGGCCACTTGATAAAGAACGTCGTTACGGTTGAAAAAAACGAGACTCTTGACGTGGATGATATGATAGCCGCTTTCAAAAATAATATTTTCACCCGGGATGACAAAAATTATTATTACTGGTCATGCATTATCGGGATGAAGGATTTTGAAGGCAAACAACACCTTAAAAATTTTCAAGACTTCGATGATCAACTGGAGAAGTTCATAAAAGGTGGAATTATCACAAAAAAACAATTTGATTTTCTAAAGACTTTTTGGCATGGATTCAGGGCTACATTTCCACCGAAGGAAGTCGTTGATGATATCATCAGCAGAAGTTTTATTATCAAATCAATCAGAAACAGCGCGGCAAATAGGGCCTTGACATGTTATAAAATTTATTTCGGTCAGGTAAAAAAGTAATGCCCATATTGTATAATATGAAAAAATGTAAATATGGCATATGATTGACAGCGATGCCGATAAAGATAACCAGAAATATAAATGTTAATTTGTCACACTATGGCCAGTATTCAGAGGACTAGGATGCGGGAAAATTGGAAAGAGTTAGCAAAAGCTTGGGCGAAGTTCATGCCGCCCGGAAAGCCATCAGTCGGTGAAATCGCTTTTTTTGAGCAAGAAATAAAAAATAAGCTGGAAAACAATAAGACGCCTTGTGCCCTTATATTAGGATCAACCCCTGAATTTAGGGATTTATTGGCTAAATACGGCATAAATACGACTATTGTGGACATCAATCCTGATTCAGTGCGGGCTATGACGTCCCTTATGGCACTAAAAAATGAAAAGGAAAAGGTCGTAATTTCAGACTGGCTGAATATGCCCATCAAAGACGGTACTTTTGACTTTGTCATGAGTGATTCGGCGCAGGACAATATTAAATTTTCAGAATTTGAAGCTTTTTTTGAAAAAATAGCACGGGTTTTGAAACCGGGAGGAGAGTGGTTTTTCGGAGCGATAAATGTCCACCGGGATGATGTGATAAGCTTCAAGGAATATGTGGATTCATACAAAAACAATCCTGGAAAATTCAATGACTTCAGATATTTTTTATTGCAGATTATCCGGTTAGCATATAACGAAGAATTTTATAACGAAGAAAACAGGCTTTTTGATTTTCACAAAATAGAACTGAAAATCAAGGAGCTGGCCGATAAAGGATTGCTTCCCGCGGAAGCTGTTGGGAAATTAACCATCGGCGTTGATTATCAGCAACCTATGTTAAGCGAGGAAGAATTTAAGAATATGCTAAGCAAAAAATTCACATTGATTTCTGAATTTCGCGACAAGACCCATCCCGCAATGAGATTGAAATGGACCGCGATATTGAAAAAAGCATAAGGTATTAATTTTTTTAAAAAGACCGGCGCTATGTGTAAAATTTCAGGCGTCATTATCAAGGGCAAACAAAAAGGGCGGACATTGGGATTTCCGACCGCTAATCTTGTTTTGGATGACCCGGCGATCGGAAGCGGCGTTTATGTCGGCAAAGCCCGTTTTGACGGCGGAGAATATGTCGCCGCCATTTTCGTGCCGGAAAAACGCGACGTTCTGGAGGCGCACCTGTTGGATTTTGACGGCGATTTGTACGGGAAAGAAATCGGCGTCGAAGTCGGCCAAAAAATCCGCGAGGTGGTCCGTTTCGAAAGCGAAAAACAACTCATTGATCAAGTCCTGAAGGACCTGTTCCTAATCAGAAAAGCTAAACCTTAATTTCAAAAGATATGTTCACTGGCATCATAAAAAAATTATCCGTTATCGAAAAGGTCTCTCAAAAAAATGGCAGTCTTTTCGTATCCGTAAAAATCCCGGCTGGCTGGAAAATTCAGAAAGGGGAGAGTATCGCGATCGATGGCATCTGCTCTACGGTCAAGGATATTTTTAAAAATAATTTCGTGGTGGAATATATGCCCGAAACGATCAAAAAGACCACTGTCGGAAATTTCACCGAAGAGGTCCCGGTGAATTTGGAAAAAAGCTTAAAGCTCAATGATATGCTGGACGGGCATCTGGTCCAAGGCCACGTGGACACGACCGGAAAAATCATGGAAATCAAAAAAGTTCAAGAATCAAAAGTTATAAAAATAAAAATCCCAGCCAAATTTATGCGCTTGGTCGCGGACAAGGGATCGGTGACGGTAAATGGCACGAGTCTTACGGTCGTGTCTACCGGCAAAGATTGGTTCAGCGTGTCATTGGTCGGTTATACTTTGGACAATACCAATCTCGGGATGCTCAAGGTGGGGGATAGGACTAACGTCGAAACGGATGTTTTAGCGAAATATATCGATAAATTGTTAAGAAAATAATATGGACAGGAAACAAAACGCGATAGCGGGTATAATCGATGGTAAAAAATTAAAAATCGCGATCGTAGTTTCAAAATTCAATCCGGATATTACCGGAAAAATGTTTGTGGGCGCGGTTGAGACTTTGCGAAAAAACGGCGTTCTGGAAAAAAACATCCAGACCGTTTGGGTTCCGGGAGCGTTTGAAATCCCATTGGCTTGTCAGAGGCTGGCCCAGACGAAAAAATATGACGGCCTGGTCGCGCTTGGTTGTGTTATCAAGGGCGACACGGATCATTATCATTACGTATCCGATGGATCGATCCATGGGGTGATGGACGTGATGCTTAAAACCGATTTGCCGATCGGATTAGGCATAATCACGACCGTCAATTTGAAACAAGCCCAGGAACGTTCCAGCGGCCGGCACAATAAAGGCGCCGAAGCGGCCCAAGCCGTTTTGGAGATGATAAATAATCAAGTGAAATAAAATATTATGCTAGAAAATAAGATCAGAACCAGATTCGCACCGTCGCCGACCGGATATATGCATGTGGGAAATTTCCGGACCGCCCTGTACGCCTATCTTTTCGCTAAGAGAAATGGCGGGGATTTTCTGTTGCGCATCGAAGACACGGACAAGAAACGTTATGTTCCGGATGCCTTGGAGAAACTCATCAAAATTATCAATTGGGCCGGGCTCGATTATGTCGAAGGGGTTTATATGGATGGTGACGGGAAGTTTTTCCAGAAAGGGGATTACGGACCATATATCCAATCGGAAAGGTTGGAAATATACGGGAAATGCGCCCAGCAATTGGTTGAAAGCGGGACGGCTTACTATTGTTTTTGCGATGAAGAGACATTGGAGAAAAAGCGGCAAGAACAAACCGCGAACAAACAGGCTCCGATGTATGATCGGACCTGCTTGAAATTGGCTCCGGAAGAAATCCAGGAAAAAATCGCCAAGGGTGAAAAATATGTTATCCGTCAGAAAATAAACACTGCAGGAATCACGAAATACAAAGATTTGATCCGCGGGGAAATCGAATTCAAAAACGAACTCTTGGATGACCAGATCCTGATGAAGTCGGACGGCTATCCGACGTATAATTTCGCCAACGTGGTCGACGACCATCTGATGGGAATATCACATATCCTTCGCGGGGAGGAATTCATTTCCAGCACGCCCAAGTATATCCAGCTATATCAAAATTTCGGTTGGAACGCGCCGGAATTCGCGCATTTGCCGCTCCTGCTCAATCCGGACAAAACCAAACTTTCTAAGCGGCAGGGTGACGTGGCCGTGGAAGATTATATCAAAAACGGTTATCTCAAGGAGGCGATCATCAATTTCGTCGTGCTTTTGGGCTGGAATATGGGGGAGGGCAGTACGCAGGAGATTTTCTCTTTGCGGGAATTGGAACAGGTTTTCGATCTGAAGCGCGTGCACAAGGCCGGAGCCGTGTTCGATCTGAAAAGGCTGGATTGGATCAATGCGCAATACATCAAGAAATTATCCGCAGATGAGTTATATGGAAAATCCCTGGAATTTTTAGCGCAGAAGGATTTTTATTTGAACGCGCCGGAAAATATGAAAACTGAAGAATACTTAAAAAAAGTTTTGACCGTGGAACAGGAACGGCTGGTGAAATTGTCCGAAGTGGGGGAGAATAACAAATTCTTTTTCACTGATATCGAATACGGAAAGGATATGTTGCGCTGGAAGGATATGTCCGACGAAGCTTTGAAGGAATCTTTGGAAAAATCGATAGCAGTGTTGTCCGGAATAGGCGCAGACGGTTGGGAAACGAAGAATATCGAAGAAAAACTTTTCGCGGCGGCGGGAGATAAAAAAGGCGATTTGCTTTGGCCGCTTCGCGTAGCGCTTTCCGGCGCGCAGAAATCCCCTTCGCCGATGGAGCTAGCTTGGGTTTTGGGCAAGCAAGAAAGCCTGAATAGGCTAAGAGGCGCCATAGATAGGATTTGATTCAAATATAAGCGTTTTTATGTTATAATGCGGTATGCTTATCAGGTTGGAAATATTAGAATAATGCGTGTTCCATGCTAAAAAAACAGAATGTAAAAAAAAATATATCCAAAAAGATCACTGCGTTGATAGCAATCTTCAGCGCATCGCTTTTTTTGTCCATTGATAAAATTTATGGCGCCACTAGTTGTGACTCGGCGAATGATAGGGTCGAATGTTTAGAAAAGGAGCGCAAGGATACTCAAAAATTAATCGATATTAAGAATAAGACCCAGTTGACGATTCAAAGTCAACTGTCATTTATCGATGCACAGCAACAAAAAAATCAAGCCGAATTGCTAAAAACCAAGGAAAAGGCGCAGAGTCTTGCGCAACAAGTGGCTGATTTGGAACGGGAAATCAAGGACAAGGAAGACTTATTGAAATATCAACAAGTGGTTTTGAGCAAGCTGATCCAATCATATTATGAATACAATCAAGGCGGGCTTTTGAATATCGTCCTGATCAATCAGGATTTTTCTGATATTTTCAGCCAATCAGACCACATTGAGCAATCCAGTAGCCGCGTAAGTGAGGTTCTGAAAACTATCCGTGAAACGAAAGATTCCCTGCAGGGCGAATATGACGACCTGAATATTAAGAAGCGGGAAAGCGAAGATTTGAAAAGCGAATTGGAGGATAAAAATTTAAATTTACAATACAGCGAAAACCAAAAGCAAAATTTACTTGGGCAGACACAGGCCGAAATATCCAAGTATAAAGAGCTCCTGGCGAATATCGAAGATGAAATCAATGACTTGGAGGAGGGGCTTTCAAGCTCGGTAAATATGGCCAATCTGCCACCCGACAAAGACGGCTATTTCACTTGGCCGGTCAATCCGCATATATTCACCCAAGGCTATGGCAAGACAAGCTTCGCTAAGACATCCGGAATATACAAGAATAATTTCCACAACGGCGTAGATTTCGGAATCAAATATAGTAATGTTTTTGCTGCTAGAAGCGGCAGGGTAGTCGGTTCTGGTGATAATGGCAAATATGCGTATGGCAGATGGCTTGCGATTGATCATGGGGATGGCCTAGTGACTTTATATGGACATTTGAGTAAAAAAAATGTTTCCAGGGGTGAGAAGGTCAAAGAAGGAGAAGAAATTGGTGTAAGCGGAAATACCGGAAATTCAACCGGTCCGCATCTACATTTTTCAGTTTTCGCGTCGGAAACTTTTAAGACCGTCGAGTCTTCCTATGTTAATGGGTTGATGATTCCGACCGGTGCTCCGGTTAATCCAAAAAAATATTTATAATATTTTTTTGCGTATAAATATAAAAACGACCATCAATAGGTCGTTTTTTTTGATTCGCAAGGGGAGAGGTCCAGAAGGTGCGAATTGAAACGGTTTTTGGGCGATCCGGCATACATAGATGTATCCATGCATAGCCAGTTAATCAGGCCACGGTCAAGGATCTATTACAAACAAGTGATTGATTGATTGAGGTGAAATGATTTATGTGAAAAATTTATTTTTAAAAATATCGATTTATCAATCAGCAATACTGTCAGCTAAGAGGAGGTATAGAGATTGTTTATTTGTATCTGATGATACTATGCGGATAGATTAAAGATGTTTTAAAATCAATGCAATGTCGCAAAAGAAATGATGTGCGACACTGTCCATATTCCAAAATAGCGCTCTTTCCTCTTTAAATAAGGGCATTTTTGGCATTATAATTTTTAATAAAACTGACCGGCTCTTTCCAATACTCCGCCTCCGTCAAGCCATTCTCCTTATAATAACCTGGCAATACCTTCCCATAGTATGGCCCGGTATATATTCCAAAATGCAAATGTTCTTCCTCCCAGGCTCCATTTGACTCACTCATAGCCTTTCCGATCGTACCGATTATTCCACCCATCTCGATCGTATCGCCTCTTTTGACGTAGCGTTTGCCCAGATGGCCATACAATGAGTAGAAAATTGCTTTAGATGCCGGTTTTTTATGGGCGATAATCACGATTCCGCCCCAATTCCTTTTTTCAACCCGGCCATCTTCGGAGAATTCTCCTGGATGCAGCCTTGAATATACGACTACGCCTCGTCCAGCCGAAAAAACCCTAGTATCATGCGGAGCGGATATGTCGATACCTAGATGCTTGCCCCATAATGTCTTATCATACACATTCATCTCTCCGAATCCCGAAGAGATGTTTTTGAAATTTCCGATTGGGAAAATCAAATTAGGTGTGATCCGATACGCCATAGTCGTAGTTTTTTTCGGCGCTGGGTTTTGACTTCCGCCAAATCCCCGAGCCGGATTGTTATTTACGCTTATTTTGATAATCTTTGATGGCTTCATGCAAGGCTTCATCGGCCAGATTCGAACAATGCATTTTGATCGGCGGAAGGCCTTCCAGCGCGTCAGCCACGTCTTGCCGGGTTATTTTCATCGCTTCCTCAAGCGTTTTGTCTTTGGCTAGGTCGGTTATCATCGAAGAAGTCGCGATAGCTGAGGCGCAACCCAGCGTTTCAAAGCTGATTTTGTTGATCACCTCTCCCCGCTGCTTATCTTTTTTGACTTTTATATATATTTTCATCAAGTCTCCGCAAACCGGATTGCCGACCATACCGACGCCAGAAGCATTCTTAATCAAGCCTTGGTTGTGCGGCCGCGTAAAATGTTCTAAAACTTTTTTTGAATATTGCATATTTTTTTATACCGATGCGAAACTACGAATATGATTCGAATCTACGAACCGATGATATCGCGTTACACATATCATTTAGTTAAATTATTTTTTAGAATAGTAATCCGCCAGGACTGATCCGGAAATTTTCCGCAATCTTTCGGCGACGATCTTCAATTTTTTTACCGCTAGATCAATCTCATTTTTAGTCGTATATTTTCCCAATGTCATCCGCAATGATCCGTGCGCCTGTTCGGCCTTCAAACCGATCGACAGGAGGACGTGCGAAGGTGAAAGCGCGCCGGATGAACAAGCGGAACCGGTCGAGCAAGCGATGCCTTCCATATCCAGCGACAGCAGTAATCCCTCCCCTTCGATATCTCTGAATGAAAAATTGGCATTGTTGGGAGAGCGCCGTATTTTTGATCCATTAAGTCTGGCGTTCGGGATTTCACCCAAGACCTTGCCGATCAGGTAATCGCGCAAGTCCTGGATCTTCTTTGTATTATCCGGCATATTTTTTTTCAAAATCTCGATCGCTTTTCCGAAGCCGACGATGCCGGTGACATTATGCGTGCCGGCGCGCATCTTGTATTCTTGGTCGCCTCCGTCTTGGATCTTCCGGATCGCGGTCCCCTTCCTGACATACAACATCCCAATACCTTTCGGTCCGTAAACCTTATGCGCCGACATCGAAAGCAAATCCACGCCCAATCTTTCCACGTCGCAGTCGAAATAATTGACGGCTTGCGTCGCATCGGTGTGGAAAACGGTTTTGAATTCATTTTCCATCTTGTTTTTGTTGGTTTTCTTGACTAGTTTGGCGATTTTTCCGATCGGTTGCACCGTGCCGATTTCGTTGTTGACATACATTATGGAAATCAAAACCGTGTTCGGCCGGATAGCTTTTGCGATCTCGGAAACCTTCACCACACCGTCTTTACCGGGTTTGATATAGGACACGTCGGCCAGTCCGTCTTTTTCCACCGCCTTGCACGAATCCAGGATGCAATGATGTTCAAATTCGGATGTGATGATGTGGGGTTTCTTGCCGCGGTTTTCCGCTTTGGAATAATATGATTTCAAGACGCCCTTGACCGTCAGGTTGTTCGATTCGGTCGCGCCACTAGTGAAGACTATTTCAGTCGGCGCGCATCCGAAGAAATCGGCGATTTTTCCGCGGGCCGAGTCGACGGCTTGCAAGGCCTCTTGCCCGAAAGAATGGATCGACATCGCGTTGCCGAATTTTTCCGAAAAATACGGCAACATCTCTCCTAGAACTTCCTTATCGACGGGCGTAGTAGCCGCATAGTCTAGATATATTTTTTTGTTCGGCATAATTTTATTTTATTTATTTAGATCGCTTAATTTTATGTGGGACAATGTTTTTTCAATCTGCGTGCCGAGGATCTGCCAGACGATTTTCGAGGAACATTGGTGTTCCATCCGGCAGGTTTTGCCGACGCATTTCATCGGCGCGATCGGTCCCTCCAAGGCGATGACAACATCGGCCACGCTGATTTTTTTGGCGGGTCTTTTCAATGCATATCCCCCATTGACGCCCTTGAAGCTTTCAACTAGGTCGCACTTGCGCAAATCGTTCAAAAGCCGTTCCAAATATTTGATGGAAATCGTTTCTTCCTTGGCGATCAGTTTGATATTTTTGGTCCGGGTTTCATCTTTGGCCAGATTGACCATAGCTTTGAGGCCGTATTCGGCTTTGCTGGAAAATTTCATAATCCGATATCCTACTAATTTAGTATGCTTTAATATTACAAAAAAACTTGAACCGCGTCAAGTCTTTTGTTTTTTTGCTCGGATTCCGGATCATTCCTATATCCACTGCGTTATTTCGTAGGAAATGGCGATAGTGATTATCAAAAATACCGAGGCGATGATCGTAAAGGCGAATTTGAGCGCTTCATCGGATTTCGGATTTTTTACGTCTTTGAACATCGTTTTTTTTGTTATTTTTAATATACCTTTATTTTACCATAAACAAGGATTTTGTCATCTTGGGCGTAAAACAGGGCTTATCGGGAGGGATTTCTTGACTTTTCCAGATTTATCTGATATAACAAAACGTACCACCAAATGAAAATTCAAAAAAAATAAACCCGGGGAGGCGGGGAAAAATGAAGAAACAGAAAAGAATGACCGGGGCCCTGTTCTTACAGGGACTCCGGGAAAATTGGCTAGTTGTTTTGGCGATTATCATTATAATCGCCGGAACAATCATTGCCGTAGTCGACAAATTCTATTTGCCGGTCACGGTAGGAGCTTTGGCGCTCGGCCAAGTACTGAAGCTCCTGCACGATTTCCTCCGGAGGCCTAATAGGGAATGAAGCTATTCCCATTCCGGAGAAAGCGCCTTGGACACTTGTTGTCCAGGCGCTTATTTTTTTGCGCCGGTTTTTTCCGGTTTGACCGCTCCGCCGCCCTGGATTACAATTAAGTTATAATCTATGAGAATATCCTACTCGGCGTTCGATACTTACCAAAATTGTTCGCTGAAATATAAATTCCAAAACATCGACCACATCAAAACTCCCAAATCCAAGGAGGCGGTTTTCGGTTCAACGGTCCATGAAACGATGAAATTCATCCATACGCCCGGTATCCTCTCCCCTACCCTTGACCAGGCGATGGAACATTTTTCTAATTCCTGGAACCCGGCGGTTTTTGACAGTGCGGACGAAGAGCGTGCTGCTTTCTCGCAGGGCGTGCGGATCATCCAGGATTACTATCAAAAAAATAATCCGGCCAATTTCAATATCGTCGATTTGGAATCGCGTTTTCAAATTGAGATCGGGACCGCTGATAATAAACATATAATTTCCGGTATCATCGACCGCATCGACAAGACCGATGACGGCTATGAAATCATCGATTACAAAACCACCAAGAAAATGCCTTCCCAAGAAAAGGTCAATAACGATTTGCAGCTTTCCGTTTATCTGCAGGCTTTCCTCTCGCGCTATCCCAAGGAAATCGAAAACATCGATAAATTGAAAGTCAGCCTCTACTATCTCAAGCATGGCGTGAAACTTTCCGCTACCCGCACTGTGGAGCAGCTTAAAAAAAGCGAACAGCTTTTTCTGGATGTCATCAAGTTGATCGAAGAAGGCAGGTTCGAGCCCAACATCACTCCGCTTTGCGATTGGTGTGGCTACCAGAATATCTGTCCGATGTGGCGGCATAAATTCAAGGAATTGCGGAAAATAGATACGGAAGAAGTCGATTCCGCCATCAATGAATATGTCGAACTTAAATCAGCCATCTCCATCACCAAAGACCGTTTGGCGGAAATCCAAGAGAAAATCCTGCAATACATGGATCAGGAAGGCGTCGAACGGGTTTTCGGCTCGCAAGGCATCATCGCCCGGTCTTTGCGCAAAACCTATAAATACGATGAAAAAAAGATCCGTGAAATCCTTGAACCGCTCGATAAATGGGAGTCGATACTAAAAGTTGATGGCATCGCCCTCAAGCAAATCCTGGGCATCCTGCCTTTTGAAGCTAAGACGGAAATCGAAAAAGCCAAGGTGGTAGACAAGGAAACTAAAACCCTAGCCGTAAAAAAGAAATAGCTTGCCAAACATAAAAGCCCCGTTTTCACGGGGCTTTTTTTAGTGTCTGGGTATTGAAATAAGGTTGATTTTAGTCGGCCGGATGGATTAGCAGACGACGAATTTTCCGATAATATCACCCTCATAACCAAAAAATTTGATATCTGGCATTCCCCCGGCCTTTGGGTGCTGAATATTACAAGGGCTGTTTGAAAAAATTTCGTTTTGCCGGGCTTCTAGGGGGTAAATGCTAGGTTTTTGAATTTTTCCTCTAAATCTTTTTTAATCCCTTTTAAGTTTTTTGCAAAAACGCGGATTTCCTGGATGCTGGCGCTACCACGGATTTTAACCAGCAGGCAGCCGGTTTCCTCCTTTATTTTCATCCTCTGCGGACCGGTTCCGATTCCCATCTTGATGTGTCCCACCGCGATGCTCGCCACAGCAGGGTTTTTTAGGAGGAAATCAACGACCGGCCGGGCCGCGTCGATCACTGTCGTATGCCGGCCACCGATTTTTCCGCCGCTGCGATGGTTATTGGTACCCATAAATTATTTTATAATCGTCCCCTTGGCTTTTTTACCCTCCAAATATTTTTTAAGATTGGCTAGGTTTTGGCCGTTCATAATGGCGACTTCCAAGCCGATTTCCTGCGCCTCCTTGGAAGCGATCGGATCGAATGGCGCGTTCATTCCCGGATCCCATTTGTCCCCCACCATCTTGCGGAATTCCGCCCAAGAAATTTCTTCAATTTTTTTCGCATCTGGAAATTTGCGCGGATCCTTGTCACAGACATAGTCGATATTGGAAAGGTTGATGACGGTTTTGATGCCCAGATATTTAGCCAGAAGCACGGCATCGAAGTCTGTTGAAAAGCCTGGCCGCCAACCGGCCGCCACCAGGATGCTTTCCTTGAAGTTATAAAAATCTTCCAAATCATGGGGATTTTTATTGATTCTCGGATGGGCATGTTTGCGGAAAATCGTGCGGATGAAATGGGCGTTCATCCGCGTGGCGTGTATGCCGATCCAATCTTTGTCTTCATTGTTGATGTCGTCGATTTTAGCTGATGCATCGATATATTTGCGCGCAGTTTTCCCCCCGCCGGTAATCAAAATGAATTTGAAGCCGTTTTCAATCTGTTCTTCGATAAGCGCCTTGAATTTTTTCACGAATTTCCAGTCGATTTCTTCCGGTACGATCAGCGATCCTCCTAACGAAATGATGATGGTTTTTTTATCCATAGTAGTTGTGGATTTAGTTATTTAAATATAGACACCCGTAAATATTATGATAATCGCAATCGCTTTTTGTGGCAAATAGGGATATCGTCATGGACTGGGGAATATTAAATCCAATCTATTTACATCCGGTACTTTCAGTCCGTCCTTGGGCCAGCGCTTCCTGGGCGGTGGTGAAACAAACGAGGTTTTCAGGCTTGATCCTTTTGGCATACGAGCAACTGGGCGGATAGAATTTATCGGAATTCTTACTGCCGACATAAGCGCATTTTTTCAATGACGCCAAATCAGCCTCGACAGGCGCTTTCTTGGTGATATCGGTATCTGATACCGGTTTGGCGGAAACTGGGCATCCAGGGCCATTTTCTGAGCCTACAGCCGGCTTTTCAATAACTATCGGGCTGGATTTCAAGTTTTTCCCCTGCGTATAGCCAAATTCAAAAGAAATAGCCGCAATCAATATAAAGCCTATGGCTAAAACAAACTTATATTCATATTTTACCCAGAATTCGCTTAAATTTAGCATAACCATTCGGTTGCAGACTGTTAGCTGCGGAGCAGAGTTGCTCCGATATTGACATTGTAGCATATTTTGCTATAATAAATCTCGTTATCCCTTGGGACATTGTGGTGATGGACAAATGCCCTGATGGAATGACTTTTTTAGGAAATATAATACTTAAATAGACAAATATGGCACATCGTAAAGCTGGTGGATCTACCCAGCTGGGCCGTGATTCGATATCGAAACGGCTCGGCGTAAAAATTTTCGGGGACCAGAAGGTCCAGGCTGGAAACATAATTATCCGGCAGCGCGGATCAAAATGGAGACCCGGCGCCAATGTGAAGCAAGGCGAGGACGATACTCTCTATTCTATGATTGACGGCATCGTAAAATTTGCCAGGAAAAAGGTACGGACTTTCACCGGAAACCTGGAAAATAAAAGATTCGTCTCAGTCGTCGCAGAAGCAGTCGTGGCTGTGAAAGCCAAGGCTGTCAAAAGAACCGCTAAACCTGCTAGTAAAAAATAATCTTTACGCAAATATAAAAAATCCTCCGGTTCAAGGAGGATTTTTTATATTTGCGTGTCATTTTAATCTATCGCGGTTTATTTCTTCAATTTCTGTCCGGCTTTGATAAATTCGTTGAAAAGAGGATGTCCCTTGAGCGGATTGGTCTTTAATTCCGGATGGAATTGGGTTGAAACGAAGAATGGATGGATCGAAGTTGGCAATTCGGTGATTTCCATCAGTTTGCCGTCCGGTGATTTTCCTGAAAACACAAGACCCGCTTTTTCCAGGCGCTGGATATATTCCGGATTGACTTCCCAACGGTGCCGATGGCGCTCGGAAATCTTAGTGGCCCGATAGGCCTTGTTGGCGATGCTGCCTTTTTGCAAGACGGCTGAATAGGCTCCCAATCTCATCGTAGCTCCATAATTTCCGTCTTCCAAATTCTTTTTCTGTTCAGGCATGATATCTATGACCGGGTTTCCCGTTTTGCGGTCGACTTCGGTCGTATTGGCATCCTTGAGATCCAAGACGTTGCGCGCGTATTCGATTACGGCTAATTGCATCCCGTAGCAAAGTCCCAAAAACGGTATTTTATTTTTGCGTAAAAATTCGATTGCCAGTATTTTGCCTTCGATGCCACGTGAGCCGAATCCGCCCGGAATGACGATGCCGTCATAGCCCCTCAATTCTTCCAATTTTTCCGGATTCTTTTCATAGGTTTCGCTGCTGATCCAATCGATTTTCGGCTTGACGTGGTTGTGGTACGCCGCGTGTTTGACCGCCTCGATCACGCTGATGTAGGCATCTGACAAGACAAAATCGCCCGTGCCGAAATATTTGCCTACGATTCCGATTCTGGCTGTCCCTTTCGGATGTTTGATTTTTTCCACCAGGTCATACCAGCCTGAAAGATCGGTCTTATCATATTTCAAACCGAGCTTCTTTAATATTAAGCGACTCAAATCATCCCGTTCAAAATTAATCGGTACTTCATAGATACTATCGATATCAGGAGCTGAAATCACATCGCGCTCTGGAATATTGCAAAACATCGCGATTTTCTCCTTTCTTCTTTGATCCAGGAATGTTTCACTGCGGGCGATGATGAAATCCGGCTGGATGCCGGCTCCGTTCAAGGTCCGCACCGCGTATTGCGTTGGCTTGGTTTTCATCTCGCCTATCTTGGAAGGGATCGGCAGATAACTGACCATAATGATCAGCACGTCATCCGGATGTTTTATCCGCATCATTCGCGCTGCTTCCAAAAACAAGATATTTTGATATTCGCCTACCGTGCCTCCGATTTCGATGATCGAGATATCCGCTTTGGCTTTTTCGGAAGCTTTTTCGATCCGCTCGATGACTTCCAATGGGATGTGTGGCACGACTTCCACGCATTTGCCCTTGTATTTCAAATCCCTTTCTTTATGGATGACCGATTCATATACGCTGCCGGTCGTCATATAATTTTCCGATGGCAAAGTCACATTCAGGAATCTTTCATAATTTCCCATATCCTGGTCGGTTTCCAATCCGGAATCCAATACGAAAACCTCGCCGTGCTCGGTCGGATTCATCGTGCCGGCGTCGACATTGATATAGGGATCGATTTTCAAAGCCGTCACATGGAACCCGCGCGCCTTGAGGATCGCTCCGACCGCCGAAGTCGTAACTCCCTTCCCCACCCCGCTCATCACCCCCCCGACGACAAAAATGTATTTTCGGTTTTTCATAATGTTATTAAAAAATTATTTTTTACAAACGAAAAAGCCGCCTCCCCTTGCGACTTCATATCTGGTTTTTAAAAAAATGATTGTATATCCATTTGCAGACAGGTGTTTATCAAGCGCTTTCAACCAGCACCATGATCATCGCTTCAATCTTGTGGTCCAGTTCGATTTTCACTTCATATTCTCCCAGTTCCCTGATCGGATTTTCGAGTGCGATCGATTTTTCCGGCACGATTATATTTTCCTTTTTCAATTCCTTTGCGATATCCTTGGTCCCTACCGACCCAAAAAGCTTCCCATCTTTGGCTTTGACGATAAGCGTGATCGCTCTGCCTTCCAAGCGGTCGGCCAGTTCCTGTGTCTTTTCCAAATCTAACTGGTCATTTTCCACCTGCTTTTTCTGGATAGCCTCCGCCTTCTTCAAGCCTGATCCGGTGGCGATTTCAGCTAATTTTTTCACGAATAAAAAATTGCGCGCATAACCCTCCGCTACCTCTTTGATGGCGCCTTTTTTCCCGAGACCTTTCACATCTTGTAGAAGGATGATTTTCATATAGCTATTATAGCAAAAATTGGGAGGATAGCAAATCCGGATAATTAGGCCGCAGACATCGCCACGATAACCTTGATTTCCCCGGTCTTCATATCCATCTCGATCTCATCCCCGTCTTGCAAGACTTGGGTGGCATTCTTGGTGCTGATAATCGCCGGCAAACCGAGCTCCCGGGAAACGATGGCTGCGTGGCAGGCCAATCCGCCTTCATTGGTGATGATCGCCAACGCTTTTTTCATGAGCGGCACGAACTCGATCCGCGTCATACTGGTCACCAAAATTTTCCCTTCCTCAAAATCATTCTTATCCGGACGGATGATGATACTGACGATTCCTCTGACTTTTTCTTGGCCGCCCCGGCTAGCTACCACGCCCCTTAAAACATCCGCGCGTTCGACTTTACTGGCCAATCCGAATAAATCCTTGGCTTCATCGCCTAGAAAAATATTGCGCTTGCCTCGTTCAAAAGCCAAGAATATCCCGCCTTCCCTTTCTGCGATAACTGTGGGATTGACTTGCGCATTCCTTTTCAGTAAATCAAACAACTCTTCCATAAAATATAACGTACAGGTATGGTAATCCATTCGTTTGCGCGCTGAGATTTCCCGCAGCATGGAATAGATGTAATAGAATTGCTTCATCATTCCCGATTTCCTTTGATCAAACCACAAAATTGCCTTTTGGGAAAATTCAATATCCATCAAATCAGCCTCACTTAGAGCATGGCGCTTTTTAATTTCATTTTTACTAGCATGGATATTTGAGAAATTATCTTCTATTTTAGCCAGTTCATTTTCCAGGTCGGCTTCATTTTTCATTTTTAATTCATTTTTAACTTCATCCTTCAATGAATACCCATCTACGCGCGTCGCCTCATAAAGATTCGTTTTGATCCAGAAAAAATTCCGGATATATTCGTTGACCAAGCTTTGAATATTTTTATCTTCCCATGCTTTAGTGAAATCATCATTTCCAGAACTATCGATTTGCCGGTTAACCGCCGAACATATCTCAAAAAAATCCTTTCGTTCCTGATTGAAAACCGCCATCTCATCCGGATGCGCCAACACACTCACCGCTTCACGCGCTTCTTCGCGACTGATGCCATGACGTTTTTGGAACCGAGGCACGACTTCCCAATTGACCACCTCCGCTTTGTCTTCTCCGATAGCGGCATATTTCCACCATTCATAAGCCAACTCGATTATATTTCTAAAATATTTGGCAAACTCCGCATCTGAAACTCCACTTCCTGACTTTTCCAAATATTCCAACCCCAAGCGATCGATTTCCAAAGCCAATTCTTGCTGGGCGTGGATTTTGTTTCGCATACTCTCAGGGTTTTCCAAATAATCTTCGTAGAACTTTTTGGAAACTTTTTTGATATCATCCCGCGAAATCAATTGGTAGAAGACATCCTCTCCGGGACCGAAATAGCAATGGACGTGATTATGACCGACTCTGGTAATCTGCGCCGATTCCGAATAGGCCCGGAAAACCCAATCCGCCGCCCCGAACGCCGCCCGGGCGCTTTGCACGTCGATTTCATTTTCCGCCAAATATTTTTTCAATTCTTGCGCGTCCATATTATTTTATTATTTTAACCAACCCATGATTAGCTTTGACTTCGACCAACATGCCGTCTTTCAAAATTTTAGTCGCGATTTTCGTGCCGATGACGGCTGGGATGCCAAGTTCCCGAGCCACGATCGCCGCGTGGCAAGTAATGCCTCCTTCGTCCGTCACGATAGCCGCCGCTTTTCTCAAGGCCGGTATGAATTCGGGACGAGTCATAGAGGCGACCAAAATATCGCCTTCTTTCACCTTTTCTATGGTTTCAATATCCTTGCAAACGATCACATGCCCGATAGCGGTTCCGCCGTTGGCTGTCGTGCCATGCAAATCCATTTCGAAATTTTGCTTCTCCGCTTCGCTTCCTTTCTTCTTTTTTGAATATTCCAAATAAGCATTGCCGGTGAAATCGCGTTCACCCTTGTCGTCCACCAAAAATAAAACCCCTCGGATCCTTTCTGCCAATACGCCTTCCATATCTTTCACTTCCCCGATCGTTTCCATGCCCATGACATCATCCACCCCCAAATATGATAGCGTATGGGCGGACACTTCCGTTCTCAACGACAATTCTTCTATGACAAAACCCAAATTACTGATAGATCTCAATATATTTTCCTTCCTTTCATCCTGCCAAATCGTGCAGAAATCGATTATTCCAACCATCCCTTTCAATTCCTGGCTTAATTTGATATTTTTAATACCCTCCTGTCCGGAGACACCTCCCGCTTCCACACCCATACTTCCCATTCTTTCTTTAAGCATTTCGACACTGATTTTCTTCGGACCGACATAACTGTTTTGGATCCAAAAATATTTTTTTAAATGCATCTCAAGCGCTGTTTCAAACGCCTCTCCGTCCAATCGCATGATTTTTTTAAGATCATTTTCTTCCCTGGTTATAAAAGAAATCCTTGTCGGAGCCGTTATAACGGCGAAATGTTTGTTGAAATCCTTCTTGTCCTCTAAAAATTCAAAAAATTTCTCCTTCAATTCTTTTTCAAGTTCCATACCGATTCCCTCCAAGACATGCGCGATACCTACGGAGTCAGCCATAGCCGACAAGCTTTTTTTGAAATATTCCAAAAGCTCCTCGTCATCCATCCGGCCAATTTCACCAATTCCCGTATTATCGAACATCGCTTGATGCTTTTTGAAAACTTCTTCGTAGTGTTTTTTTATTTTTACCAAATAATTCTTATTCTCTTCTATTTTCTTTTTTGCCTGCCTCCAAACATCAGCCAGGTCGCTGTGTAAATATCCATATTCGCAATAATCATCCTGATAGATGCAGATGAAACCGGTATACCCGTATCCTAAATATTTTTTCATCGGCACCATGCTTGCGGCGCAAGAGTTCAAAAAAATCGGCACGCCGTTGAATCCTTGGATATACCAATCCTTCTTAAACACTGCTTCTAAGTCTGTTCGGTTCATATGTTCTCTTGTTAAAACTAAACGATCCTACTCTCCGCTTCGATCAAGTCATTCAAACTTCCAATTTCTGAATAATTATCCTTTTCCCGCAGGCCCTTTCCATCATTTAAGACGTGGTACAAGCGATAGTCAAAATCACTGAATTCCTTTTTTATTTCCTTGGCAGCCTCTGCGAAATTTTCGCAATTTTTGAGTTTGTCATCAGTATAAATTACGCTTTTGAATCCTTCGTCATATTTTTTCCGCAAATAATCCAAAAGCATCTCTTTGGTTTTCACGTTCGTTTCCGCATAATCGAAAGTCGAATTTATTTTCTTGAAAAATTTCCGCACATCGAATCCGATTCTTGGCGTGAGATATTCCGCCCGCCAATCAATCTGCTCCGGATTGCCTTGGGTGAAAACTTCGCTGTACTCCGCCCATCCCAAAGATTCTTTGGCGCCCGGCATCAAATCCAACTTGAAATACCACCCCTCGCCATACGGGATCTTATACATCTCCTCTTCCTCCCTTGGGGTGATTTCGCTCATTTTTTTCCCAAGCCTGGTTTCCAGCCAATCATAATATCCGGCAAATCCCGTCTTCTCCGCATCCCACTCCTCCCTGAAAATCGTTCCGGCCAGATCCCAAAGATACAATGTTTTATTATTTTTCATCTATTTCTCTAATTAAATTTTTTATATCCTTAAAAATTACCACTTTCATCCTCGCCAATACGGCACCCTCCACTCGATCTGGACGATCATCGACATAGATAGCCTCCTCTCCCGATATCCCGGCTTGGGCGAGGGCATAGTCAAAAATTTCTTTTGCCGGCTTGCGGATATGCAGATCACCCGACACCGCGATGATATCGAAAATGCCGTTCCATCCGAAGTTATCGGAAAAATATCCAAACCACTCCTTGGGGTTATTGGAAATGACGCCGATTTTATATTTTTTCTTCAAGGCCCTGATATGATCCACAAGCTCGGTATTTTGAACGAAGCCCCCAAGCACGACCTCCCTTAACCGATTTACGTCCAGTCCGCCGTTGAAACCCCTATTCACCTCATCGAAATATTCTTTTTCGGAAATTTTACCCAGCGTAAAATCCTTCCAGTATGGAAAATCCCGCATTGCCGCGTAAAGACTGCCTGGCGCCAAGGAATTATCCTTTTCATATTCCCTGATTCCGGAGGCGAATCCCTCTTTTACCAAGACATTTCCCAAATCAAAAAAAATCGCTTTTATCATATGGTTTTAACTTGTAGCCCGTTCAATGATTTTTATCACGCCGGTTTTGGCATCCACTTCCACCAGATCATTATCATGGATTATCCTCGTGCCGTTTTTCGTATCCATCACGCAAGGAACGCCTAATTCCCTCGATACGATCGCCGCATGCGAAGACAATCCGCCCTGATCGGCTATAATAGCCGCCGCTTTTTCCATCGCCACCACGAAATCCGGGGTAGTGAATTGGGCGACCAATATATCGCCTTTGTTTACTTTCGGGATATCCTTTTTATCCAGGCAAATTTTCGCCCTTCCGCGAATGACCCCTCCCGAACATGCCACTTTGCCTTTTAGTTCCTCGGATTTAACGACATCGACGAAATAATCTTTTTCCATTTTTTTTATTTCTTCCGGGTCGGTAATAAGCTGCGTCTTTGAATTACGGACGATCATGGCATAATTGGAATGCCTCCGAGCCATTTCTTCCGCATCAGGCAATGATTTCCCTTCCAGTGCACCGAACATTTCTTCATCCGTGATTTCCATGATTTCATCAGGGTTGAAATCCGACCTTCGAGCGATTTCGGAATAAAGGAAACTTGCCCCGAAATCAGCGTTGAAAAAGGCCTCTACGCGCCTATTGCGCAAATATGAATGATGCTTGGCCTTTCTGATTATTTCCAGAAAGTCAGGCTTAGGTTTTATCTTATCCAGTGCCGTTTTATAATCCGCCTCCACTTTATCTTCGGAAGCGCTATAAGCCATATCTTCAAGCCTTTCTCCTGCATCCACCTGTTTTTTTATTTCTTTCAAACGGTTGATTATGTCCTCAAAAGAATAGGGCCGGCTAGTAGCCAATCCCCTGTTTATATAGGCGTATTTATCCAAATGATCATCAATAATATTCCTAGCCTCAGCCGATAATCCATCCAGATCCTCCATTTTTTCAAAAAAATCCTTCGCAATCTCCAATAGAGCTATCCTTTCCTGGCTCACTTCGGTCGCTTTTTCCGGATCGGTAAATGTCAGCACTAGGTTCCTGAATACAGAATCGCTAGAAGGGATATATTCCGCCAAATTTTTCTCAATCGCGTTCTCAAAATATTCATCCAGCGGATATTGCGCATACCATGCGCCGACCAGACTCCTATATTTATTCAATATATCAGCCAAGGATTCCTTCAACTCAGAATTGTCTTTTTCTTTCCAATTGATTTTTTTAAGTTCCAATCCTTTTTTATACAGATTCTCGCATTCTTCCAATTCACGCTGGCAATATCGTTCAAACCAGCCATCATTAGCCTTGAGATGGTCAATCACTTCTTTTTCGAAGCTGTTATATTCCGAGGCTTCCCAATACATCATATGGTTCAAGAATGTACGGTTGCAAAGCACGGTTTTAATTTCGACTTTGCCAGTATCCTCCTTGTTAAAAGCAGAGTTTATCATAAAACGCAAGAAAATCGGAAGCTTGCCTGAAGGCTTGATTCTCCATTTCCCCGAATGCATGACCGCTGATGACATATAGTTGTAATTAAAAGATTATTCTGATTCTCTTGACGCCTTCCATTCTTTATATTTGTCCACCAATGCCAGCAATTTCTTTTTGTCGATAAAAACCTTGCCTTCCGCCGGCCTATTGCCGCCCTCGAACCTGACCGGTATTTTATCCGGCAGATCGTTTGGATTCTTGATATCCAAATAGATCGATTCGTTAGTATCGATGAAACCGCCGAAGCCCTCGCTTTCAAAATCGGAAATTGGCATTTCCTGCTCATCCTTTCCTATCATAATGCCAGTTTTTTTCAACAAAGATTCCATAAACATACCGTGGGTAACGGTATTTAAGACAGCATCTTTTTTAAAGTTAGCATCCTCTCCGCTCCTATATCTATCATTATATCTTCCGGCTATTTCAAATTCGTGATTCAATTGTTGTGCCAGCCCCATAGCCATTCGAGTTACTGCCTCATCGTTTTCTTCCCTTAGGATATATCTGAATCCGACTACTTGGTTTTTGGCCCGGATCGGTGCGATTTTTTCTTGATCAGGCAATTTCGTAAGATCGACTTTCAATTTTCCATTTTCGTCTCTTTCAGTTGATTCACCTAATTCCCGCAGAGTTTCTTCATTGATCAAATCAGAAGCTTTACCTAATTGTTTTTTCAAATCCGGATTTAATATCCCATATTGTATATCCTCGACTTTGCGCGTAACATACTGTTTCCCGGTTAATTCCGATTTGATTCCGCTTTTTTCAGAAATGAGATCGCCCGTGACAAAAGCCCGGTCACTTTTTTCATCACTGGCATAGGCCTTCAGTACCTCGGCCATTTCTCCGATCTGCCCGCCTTTCCCACTTGCGTTTTCAACGCCCTCGGGAGAAAGCTCACCCGAGGCCAGCCTTTCCGCATGCCTTGTGATCATAAAGACATATTTGGGTTCTTTTTCAAGTGTTATTTCTTTAGGGTCGCCTTCTTCGAAACCCATAAATTTATTCTTAAATATTTATGTTTTTATTATATCACGATTTATTCAATATTCTCACGATCCCCTTATCCGCATCCACCTCCACCAAATCCCCATCTTTCAAGACTTGCGTGGCGATTTTAGTGCCGACGATGCAAGGGATTTTAAATTCGCGGGAGATGATAGCGGCGTGGCAAGTCACTCCTCCCTCATTGGTGATTATCGCGCCCGCCTTTTTAATCGCAGACATGAATCTGGGGCTTGTCATATGCGTTACCAAAACATCTCCTTCTTTTATTTTATACAATTCTTCAAAAGTATTTACTATTTTAACTCTTGCCGTAACTTTTCCGATACAAGCCACGGTTCCTCTGAATTCTCTTGTTTCACTATGGTCTATCTTTTTTTCTATTTTGTTTAGAAATTTCTCAGCCTCATTTCCTGCGTAATATTTCTTGATTCCTTCTTTGTCGATAGTGGTAGCGACATAGCACCTCTTTTTTTCGTTTATATATTCCTCGCTGTAAACTTTATTTTCTTTTAACATTTTTTCCAATTCCCCGGGAGATAAAAACTGAACCGCTTCCTTGGTCAAACCGAATCTTCTGCCGACCTCAGTGAAAAAATATTCTATCAAACAAAAATGGATGAAATCATCCCCGCTGTTCCGCGCATCCTTGACGTAAGTAAGTTGGGAAAAAATATCGAATACGTTTTTCTCGGAAGGGCTGAAGCCGCACTTTTCAATGATGCCATCCCTGCTTATTTTCCGTTGTTTTCCAATGTTTATCCCAAGGCTTCTTTCCTTGATATCTTTCAAAACTTCGCCATAATCAATGGCTGGACCGCTGTAATCATACCCGATCCATTTATACTTGGCCAAAAACTCCAAAATATCAGCATCCAACTCGGGACATTCTTCCTTTATCTTATCCTCCATATCTCCATTTATTTCTCCAATTTGTTTTTTATATTTTATCGCCAATCGATCGAGAGCTTCGTTTTTTTCGGAATATGGGGATCTCTCATGCGGAGTGATCAATATTCCAAAAGCGGTTTTTTCATCCACATCGAATCCGACTATCTTATCAAAGTGTTTCCTTAATATCGATTTGGCATAATCAGTGAAAACCGGAACGCACCAAGTCAGAAATCCGTAAAGAAGGGGCCTGACATAGCAAGCGGCGGCTTCTTCATATTTTTTCCATAATTCCCCGTCGCTCAAATTTCTTAAATCTTCCTCCAGAAAAAAAGCCGCTTTCTTTCTGGCATAATCTTGCAAAATCAATACTTGATCCAATTGACCTTTCGCCTTATTCTCAGAAAATAATATCTCAGTGGCTGACTTAATAACTTCTTTAAATGTATCGCTCAAAAAATAAAATTTGATAAATGAATCCTTGTAGATAACAGCTCCCGTTACGGTCGTACCATATATCCTTCTCATTTCATCACTATTCAAAGCTAGCATCTTAAGCCAAAGCAAAAATGGCGGGGCATTCCGATTGCCCAACAAGTGCCATTCGCCCTGGATAGATTTTTCAATTATTTCTTTATAATTTTTGGGAATATCCATTTTTTCTTAAAATATAAATGGGCCAATAGCTGGGATCGAAATATTTATCGGTTATGCTTTTGACATCTTCAATCAGATAATATTTATTAAAAGTATTTTCCAACTTGTCCCTTAGCGGCAATCTGATTTTCAGGCTGCTCGGCTTAATAAATTCAAGCATCGTCTTAAATTCCGGATCATCAATAATCCGTTTTCTACGCATATCGCGCAACTTCGATAATATTCCGGACGGCGTATAATATCCTTTTTTCTGCCCTATTGAAAACACCAGGTCCGGGTAAGATATCATAAAAAGCATTTTTTTGCCCGTCTTGATTCGCAGCTTCCTGTATCTTTCAAACCCATCAGCCGGATTTACGTCTTTGCGTACCGGACGTATTACTACGGTAGTCGCGAATATCCCATCCGGCTTCAAATTGTCGGCAATATTTTTTATAAAAAGGCCTTGTTTATTTATCGGGATCATATTGATAACGTTATGGCCCATTATCAAGTCGAATCTATGCGCATCGTCCAGATCAAGCCAGTCAGATTCAACGAATAATTCTTTTCCATTCCTTTCCATTAAAATCTTCAACGCCTTATATACCTCCGGATTCACATCGCAACAAATCGGCGTTATTTTATGCTTCAAAAGCAAATCGCGGAATTCCGGCGTCGACCCCAAAATTAAAATCCTCGGATTCTTATTGCCTGCAAGAACCCTTTTGATGATTTTTTCGTATATAGCCATTTCCAGTCCCGGTCTGACGGGCGCGGGATAATTTTTCCAATCTTTTGCCAATTGCTTGTTCCAGGGAAGTTTTTTTCCAGTCATATTCATATACAACTAATTATTATCCCAGCCCCCGCTTCGCGCCCACCTCCGCTGAATTCAGCCGGCATCGAATAACCTTTATCCAGCCAGCTACAATATTGGGATAATCCACCAAGACTTCTTAATTTAAAGTCGTAATCGGCCGGCTTTGGACGATGTAGAATTTGCCGCCCTCGAACGCCCATTCGATATCGCAAGGAAAACCGTAATGTTTTTCGATGCCAAGGATTATTTCCGACAATTCCAAAATTTGTTTTTCCGTCAGGACTTGCGCGGACGCTTGCGGCTCGGGAATATCCCGCCACTCGTTGCCGCCGTTTTTCGCCCGATAAATTCCGCGTTCCTGCGTAGAAACGTTGATATCCAAAATATTCCTCGGATTTTTTTCCACCACATAACTGTCTGGGGTGATTTGTCCGGATACGATCGCTTCGCCCAAGCCGAAACCGGCTTCGATGATGAGCTGATTGTAGTCCTCTGTCACCGGATGCACCGAAAAAGCGATGCCGGAAAATTCGCTCTCCACCATTTTTTGCACTACCACCGCCACCGAAATTTTTTGCTTGTGAAGATTTTTTTCAAACCGATAAAAAATGGCTCTGGGAGTAAAAAGTGAAGCCCAACAATGTTGGACTTTTTCTAGTAAGTCTTTCTCGGTCGTATTGAGATAAGAATCCAACTGTCCTGCCCAGGCGTTTTCCGCTCCGTCTTCCGCTGTCGCACTCGATCGCACTGCCACAAATTCAGCGCCGAGTTTTTTAAATTCCCTTTCTATCTCCTTGGCGATATCTCCTGGCATCTGGGCGTTCTTAATCAAAGTCTGGATTTTTTCCGAAGCTTCTTCGACCGTATGCATCGCATTGTGATCCACTGTATGCAGAATCGCATCAACCTCGACGCCCAAATCAGTTTCTTCCAGAAATTTCTCGAAAGTCCCGGCCAAAACCACAAAACCGGGTGGCACCGGAATGCCGGATTGTGTCATTTCGCCCAATGAAGCGCCTTTGCCTCCTGCCAAGCCAGCATCGCCTTTACCCAAGTTCCGGAAAGTCCTCAATAATTCCATTTTGTTTGCTTAATTATTAGTGTATCTAACATTCAGCCTTAGGAACAAAATTTTATTTCATTATTTCCTTGATCTTTTCCATTGCCCGGTCAAGTTGCGGATCCCGGTCGTTTTTGAAATCATCCACGGTCAAGTCCACATCGATATCCGGACTGATGCCCTTTTCCATTATATAATCACCGTTGGGCGTCAGCCATTTAGCCACGGTTATCTTGACGCTAGATTTGTTCGGCAGACTGATCAACTCCTGCACCGAACCTTTGCCGAATGATTTTTTCCCGATCAGTTGGATGTTCCGATTATCCCGCAAAGCGCCCGCCAAAATCTCCGAGGCGCTGGCGCTGCCTTCATTTATCAAGACTACCGTCGGAATTCCGCTAAGTTTATCGCCGCCGCCGGTATATAAACTATCTTTCTTGCCGGCTCCATCTTCTTCGGTCACGACCACTTTTCCCCGAGGAATCAAGCGGCTGGCGATTTCAACCGATGAAGTCAGAAAGCCTCCGGGATTATTGCGCAAATCTAAGACAACCCCTTTCGAACCGCGGGAGATTATCTGATTCATCGCCGCATCGAACTCATCGGAAGTTTTTTCGCCAAATTGGTTTATTTTCAAATATGCGATATTATTTTCCTTGAATTCGATTTTAACACTCTTGACCTTGATCATTTCGCGGGTTATCGAAATCTCCGTAGTCTCCTGATCGCCTTTATGTAAAATTACCAATTTCACTTGCGAACCTTTCTTGCCGCGTATGAGATCGACTGCTTGATCGATCGACACATCCGTCGTCGATTTGCCGTCGATTTGCAAAATTTTATCTCCAGCCAGAAGCCCGGCCTTTTGCGACGGCGAACCGTCCAGTGGAGCGATGACCGTCAGTATCCCATCCTTCACTCCGAGTTCCGCTCCGATTCCCTCAAAGCTCCCGCTGATATCCTGGTCGAATTCCTGGGTTTCCTTGGGATCGAAAAAAGTCGTATAGGGATCCTTCGTCGCCGCCAACATTCCTTTGATCGCGCCATAGACCAACTCCTGCGCGTCCAGAGAATCATGATTGACATACTTTTCCTTGAGCAAATCCCAAACTTTCCAAAAAAGATCAAAGTCCACTTCCCTTTCTCCTGTCAGGAATTTATTCGTGACAACGGTCGAATCGATAGGATAACTTTGATTTGCCGATTCCGTCGATTTCTGGCCATTTGTATAGCCGATCCAAAAACTTCCGACCACCAGGAACAGCACGATGAAAAACAAGAAATACCGTTTGAAAAGCCGATGATTCTTCTCCTCTTCATACACTGCCGGATGTACCGATTGTTCTTCTTGCATATCTATTTTTAATTATATTCCGGCATCGGGCCGACTGGGAATGAAAAATCCAATCCTAAGATAATCTCGATGACTCTATTCCCATAGCCGGAATGCGGTTTTTCACCTTATATTTTAGGCTTGATATCGGTTTGCGCCGGCATCGTAAAGATGTTTTTCGCCATATCGCGGATCTTGTCATAATTATCCCCGATCGGAAGCAATATATATCCCGCATCACCCTGCGGCGGATTGTACAATAAGCCCTCTTCGGAATTCTCTAATACCCGGCGATAGATTTGCGGATTAACCATTCCGCTATAGATCTCATACATTTTTTTCATCTCCCAAGATTTCATATCCGTCTTCACGTTATCTCCCAAGCTGTCCAGAATGCCATTCACTTTGCTGAAATCAGTCAGTGTTCCGGCGCTCATCAACCTATCCTTGACCAATTGGATGATTTCCTGCTGCCTTTTGGCCCGCTCAAAATCACTCGTGGCATATCTCGACCTAGCGAAACAAAGCGCTTGATCTCCGTTTAATGTTTGTTTTCCGGCTGGCAATTTGAAGTTTCCGCCGCACTCCAAGGTGTCTTGCGGAGCATTGCATAGCGGATAGGTAGCTACGATCCTGGTCTTGTAGGCCTGTAAAGTCTTACTGAAATATTTCACTGTCTTATTTTCAACATTTCCTGTCGGAATATTGAAGAATGAATCGCAGACGTGTTCCTGGTTGAATTGCAGCGATTCATCAAATGGCTGACTCAAGGTCACTTCGATTCCACCGACCGCGTCAATCAATTGTTTGAATCCGGCAAAATTGGTGCGTACCGCATAATGGATCGGCAAACCGGTCACTTCGGAAACGGCTGTCTTCATATCCTCCATTCCCTGTCCTTCGCCCTTTTGTTCTCCGTAAGCGTGCACCGCGTTGATTTTCTGTCTGTCTCCAGTTCCGGGAACCGTCACATACAAATCGCGCGGGATGGAAATCATCGCCACCTTATTCTCTTTCGGCAGGATACTCGCCAACATTATGGTATCCGCCAGATTTCCGCCACCCGGCAGATCAACTCCGCGCATCCCCAAAAGCAGAATATTTATCCGGCCTTCCGATTCTCCCTTGACGTCATTATTGACTCCGGGAATTGAACGCGATAAGCTTTCCAATAATCCGCCATCGGAAATTTTCTTTAAGACATTATCCGTCTTCCAGGCAAATACGCCCACGACGGCAATCAAAACGACCGCGATCGCAGCTGCGATCTTGAACCATGTTTTTTTCATAAACCCAAAACGTGAAGCGCTCAGTTGCGGGTTGTTTTTTTCAATGTAAGACATTACTTTTTCCTTTAATTAATAAATAAATCCAATCCCTATCCGTTGGAACAGGCATTAATGTATATTTTACTTTGAATCCACGTATTGTCAATCAATTGGATATGTTGCATAATTTTCGATAAATATCTAGCGTCCTTTCCGCGGTTTTCAACCATGAGAACTTTGCGGCTTGGGATAGTCCTTTTTGGCTCAAAGTAAGCCTTAATGAGTCATTTATCACGATTTGAGTAAGCTTGTCAGCGAAATCATCCGCATCATCCGCATCAAACAATAGCGCCGCGCCTTCCGTTATTTCACTATGCGGCGGGATGTTTGAGGCTATCACTGGCACTCCAAGCGTCATCGCTTCCAAAATCGGGATGCCGAAACCCTCATACAAGGAGGGGAAACAAAAAACCTGCGCCAATCCCATCAGAAGAGGTTTGTCGACCTCGTCGATGAAGCCCGGCAAAATCACATATTCCTGCAAAGAATAATCCTCGATAAACTCATCAATCATTCGATCAAAGTTATGCCCACGCCCGCCTGCCAAAACCAATTTGCAATAGCCGCGTTTTTCCGTCGGAATCCTGACATAGGCTTCAATCAGCGCCGGCAGATTCTTTCTTGGTTGAAGTGTCCCGATATAGAGGATGAAATTCCGCGGAAGATCATATTTCCGCCTGACCGCCTCCGCCTGCTCTTTCGTATAGCTTTCCCGGAAACTGTCCGCTACCGCGTTATAGATCCAGTCGACTTTTTCCGGAGCGACTCCATAATATTTGATGATTTCTTGGGCGGTGAACCGTGAGACCCCGATTATCTTATCGGCGCGTCTCAGGCTCAAGGGAATCAGAGTGCTCAAAAAAAACAAATCCATCTTTTTTATCAGCTTTGGGAAAACCCTGAAAGATACGTCATGGATGATGGTTACGATTTTGATTTTGTGGGAAACGAAAAACGGTGTGATATATTGCACTTGCAGGATATCTACCGGATTACGGCGCAAATATTCCGGCAAAATCCAAACGTTCCACAAAATCTTTCCAGCTCCGTTTTCACACAAGTTGACGACCTTGAAATTAGGCGCCAACCGCAAAGATTCCAGGGCTGCCTGCAAATCTGAATCCTGGGAAGGATTCCGATCAGTCAATAGGCAATAATCGTTTTCCCTGTCGATGACGGAAAGATTTTTCACCAAATTGAAAAACACGACCTCATCACCGGTCCTTTTTTTGCCGATATTCCGGATGTCGATCGCAATTCGCATATTATTTTTTTACTTTATTATCGATAAAAGACGCACCTAGGAACAGCCACAGATATCCCAGCATAATTCCGGAATTGAACAGGTTCGGAATGAGAATGGCAAAAAAACCAAGCAGCAAGAAAATCCCGACGTTTTCCATTTCTGGATCATCCTGCAAAAAATCAACAAGAGCCCTGGCTAGGACGACCATCCAGAGCAAAATAAAGGCTACCAAACCTATGAGGCCTGACCCCAGCCAAACTTCTAGAAATATATTGCTCGCGTTGAGTCCCGCTCCGCGCTCATCCTGTCCCAAATAAACACTGATGCTCCCCCAGCCGATTCCCCAAAAAGGATGCGCTTTGATCAATCCCCATGATTTCCCATAAATCGCGCTTCTGATGCTGACATTCGGATCATCGCGATACACTTCGGTTACGAAATTGCCCCTGGCTTTTTCATTAGCGATCTCTTCCAAGTCAATATGGCGACAACCTATATTCTCCAATTCCTCAACGGGGACTAAGTCGCCTTCATTGGGACTTAGCTCCTCATTTTGACAGCTAATAGTGATTTTCTGCAATCCCGTTCCGGTGCTTTGCAACCGATTGCCTAATTGGAAATCCGTCAGATTGAAAAAATAGACTGCTGCGACGCTGATTGCCAAGGCGCCGATAATCCTGATTTTAAACCCGATTACGTCTTTCCATCGCCAGTCACCCGGCCGGAATTTCAGACGCGTGAATACCACAAACAAAAAAATAAAAGTCACGCCTAGCGCCCCCAGCCACGCACTGCGCGAAACGGTCAAAATCAGCAATGCGTATGTGGCAATCAACATCGAGTATAGGGTGGTTTGAAAAATTTGAAATTTGAAATTTGAAATTTGAACATCGCCGGCCAGACTCGCCTCTTTTTTCCTGCTGAGATAAAATATCAAGCTGTAAATGACAGCCAGCAACAATGAAAGATATATCCCTAGCCAATCCGCTTCCGCGAATGTGGCGTTGGACCGCCCCGGCATCACTTCGAAACTTGGCAGGTTATGCGCGAAGCGCGCATTCTGCCAGATACCGTAACCGACCATCGTTGCCGACGAGCTTAAAAAAAACGGAATGGTTTTTTTAATATCCCCGCTTGTTTGCAAAAAATTCCGCGTTAAAAAATACAAGGCCGCAAACGAAGCTAATACGATCGATTGTTTCAGGCTGACACCCCTGGCTGGCGAACCTATGGCGCTCAAAAAGCCGGCCAGCGCCAAAACAATAACCAGATAGTCCGGCCAGACCAACCTTGCAAGTTTGAAATCAAGCCGCTTGGCTAATAACCTGATGAGCATAGCCAGGATCGTCATTCCCCCGAAAAACTGATACGGACGGATGGCGATTCCCAGTTCTATCGGCGCCAAATTTATATTTTCCAACATAATCGTGCTTGCGAAAAACAAGAAAACCCAGCCAGGACGGTACAGGGCTAGGGCTAGGGTCAAAATCGCGAAAAATACAAAATCGCCCATCCCCATCGGCAAGATTTCCAGATTGGATAATATAATCAAAAACAGAACCAATGACACATTGGCACCTAATAAAAATATTCTATTCTGATTCTTTCCAAACATATTTCTCTGTACCGCTACAAATTTTTGATTACGTTAAGTGTCTTATCGACAAATCTGTCCCAAGAAAAATAACCTGAACGCTCTTTGCTGCGGCGCGCCAACACGGCGCGCAATTCCGGATTAACCAGGATGTTTTTCATCACCATCGCGATATCGTCGATATCGTCCGGATCGCAATATAAGATACTATCCAGGCCGACTTCCGGCAAAGATGTCGTCTTTGAAGTTACGACCGGCATACCGATACTCATCGCCTCTAAAACCGGAATGCCAAAACCTTCATAGCGCGACGGGTATGCGAAAAAAAGCGCGTTTGCGAACAAGGCCGGCATATCCGCCTGAGGCGTCCTGTCTAATAATTTTACCCGCCTGGTCAAGTTGAGTTCGCGCACCAATTTTTCAGCATCCAGCGCCAGTGGCGCCAATTGGGGCAGCAGCTTTCCATATATCGCCAATACGGGCATTTCCTTGATGAAGCGCGCTTTTTTATTCAATTCCACTAGATATTTATACGCGCGGATGACGCCCTCCACGTTTTTCCTGACTTCCATACCTCCGCCAGCCAATATATAACCCGATTTCAATTTGTATTTCCGCAAAATTTCCCGGCTTTTGGCTTGGGAAATTTTTGATTTATATATCTTATCGCAATCATTATAATTCACACTGACATCCTCAGCTTTAATTCCCAAATGTCGGATCAGATCCTTTTCCGTCCTGACCGAAACCGCCAGGAGCTTGTCCGCGCGCTTGATCGCCTTTTCCGTCAAAGACCAATAAATCTTCTTGCGCGAATTGTTCAAATATTCCGGAAACAGCTTGGGCACGATGTCATGCACCAGCATCAGGTGTTTGATTCCAGCCGGCAGGATAGTCGGGCATTGGTAAAGCGAGAAAAAAACATCACAACCGTCGCGCCTGGCCTTTTTCGGCAAATAATATTTTTCCCACAAGATCTTGCGGACCAGATCGTCCCGCTTCCAGAAAGGCAAAAAAATCCTTTTCTCAAAATTTTCCGGCAATTTGATATCTTCCGGCAAATCTTCTTCCAAATACAAAACAAATTCCAATTTCTCATTTTTTGAAATTTGAAATTTGGAATTGGAAACTGCCAACTTTTTCAAAAAGTTGGTCGTCACCTGGCCGATGCCGGATGAAGCTTTTCTGGCGAATGACGCGTTGATTCCGATTTTCACCCCACACTAACTTTTGATATTATTAAAACATTCTTAATAATATCCGAAGTTTATTGCTTATTATTTAATGAATTCCTCCACACTATTTTAAAAAATTCAACATCGAAAGTTAGTGTGGGGTTCATGGTATTATTATACCCGAAAAAACCATTTTAAACAAAAAATCCGCATTGACATCCGGACAGTCCGACGATATAATCAGACTATGGAAAAAAATGATCCAGCAAAAAACGGAATGACGATCGACGATCTGGCAAGGATCGTCCAAAGCGGTTTTTTGAGCGTGGAAGGAAGATTGGGTAGCGTGGAGGGAAGATTGCATAAAATCGAAAATGATGTCGATGCGATAAAAACGACCGTGGATAACATCCAGGCCGATTTGCACAAGAAGGTCGACAGAATCGACCACAATACGCTGACATACCGCGTGGAAAAACTGGAAAAGAAATTCGCGTAGGAAAAATAAAAAGCGATGTTTATAAAAATCCGGCAACGAGCCGTTTTTTTGTTTTCTGATATTCCTTGCCGGCAAGCCCTCGGTCCGGATAAAAAAACACGTAACTGGTTTTACATTATTTTAAAAACCACTTATAATAATCCAAGTTGAAATAATCCCTAAAAAAACATCAAATGGAACAGAAAAAAGCTAAGGTTTGCGTAATCGGTCTCGGTTATGTCGGTTTGCCGTTGGCGGTGCGTTGCGTCGAGAAGGGCTATGAAACTTTCGGGCTCGATATGGACAAAAATAAAGTCGATCTTATCAATCAAGGCAAGAGCCCTATTGAAGAAAAATTCCTAGCGGATAATCTGCCTACGCATAGGCCGAAAGCGACCACCGATGAAAAAATAATCGAACAAAGCGATGTTATCCTCATCTGCGTGCCGACTCCGGTCGACGACCTGTATATGCCGGATCTCAGTCCGGTTATCAGTGCGACGAAAGCGGTCGTGCGGAACCTGAAAAAAGGCGCGCTGGTCGTTTTGGAATCGACCGTCAATCCTGGAGTGAGCGAGGAAATCGTAAAGCCGCTTTTTGAAGAAGCCGGTTTCAAGGTCGGCAAGGACGTTTTCATCGCGCATTGCCCTGAAAGGATCAATCCGGGCGACCCGAAATGGAACGTCACCAACATTCCTCGGGTAGTCGGCTCATTCGATAAACAAGGATTGGCAACGGCCGTAAAATTTTATGAAAGCATCGTGGACGGAGCCATCCGCCCGATGAAATCGATCCGTGAAGCCGAAGCCGTGAAGATCGTGGAAAATTCTTTCCGGGACATCAACATCGCCTTCGTCAACGAGCTCGCCAAATCTTTCGACAAGCTCGGCATCGACGTCAAGGACGTAGTCCTCGGCGCTTCGACCAAGCCGTTCGCTTTTATGCCCCATTTCCCTTCTTGCGGCGTCGGCGGACATTGTATCCCGGTTGATCCCTATTATCTCATCGAGCGCGCCAAAAAATCCGGTTTCGACCATAAATTCCTGAAGATCGCGCGGGAAATAAACAACTCGATGCCTTCATATACCGTCGAAATCCTACAAGACGCTTTGAATGAACTGCGCTTGCCGATGAAAGGGACCAAAATCGGCGTTTTGGGAATTTCCTACAAGGCCAACGTCGATGACACCCGGGAATCTCCGACCTTTAAAATCCTGACCCTACTTGGAGAACACGGCGTCAAATACGATACGTACGATCCGCATATTTTGAAGAGATCGACCATAAAAACGCTCCCTGCCCTACTTAAAAAAGTCGACGCGCTTATAATCGCTACCGACCATAAGGAATTCAAAGAAATCGACCCTAGAATATTTAAGCAGAACGGAATTAAGGTTATCATTGATGGAAAAAACTGTCTGGACAAAGATGCGATCAAAAAACTCGGCATCATCTATAAAGGCATTGGCCGCTGAAATATCCATACTTCAGTTGGATTCATTCTTGCCAAACTCCGAAAAAAAATCGGGGTTTGGTTTGCTAAATGAGCCGTTTTCTGCCATACTAAAAAAATAATGGTGCTAATTTAGCAATAAACTATGTTCGATCTATTAAAAACAATCATCTGGATCGCAGGCTTGGCGGTCGTATCCTACTTCGCCCTGCCCTATTTCGGCTATGAAATCAATCTGAATTATTTCAATGAAAGCAAGGCGAAATGCCAAGAAAACCTGAGTAATTGTACCAAAGAATTGATCCAGCAAGGAACCAAAAACGCCAAATGCGATTTCAACTGCGTTGATCCGCAATTAATCATTAAGAAGCAATAAACGATGAAGCTTATCGTAAACATACCGGCCTATAATGAAGGAGCGCTTATCGGAGGGACCATAAAAAAAATCAGAGAAAGTTTTTCCGCTGATTTTTATATGGGGAAAGGCGCGATTATCGATGAAAAAATCATCCAGGTAATCGATGACGGTTCGACTGACGATACGGCGCGCAAAGCCAAAGAGGCCGGAGCGGATATCATCATTTCCTATAAACCCAACCGGCGCCTGGCTTATTCCTTCAAGCAGGCGGTCGAAAGTTCACTTAGGAATAACGCGGACCTAATGGTCAATATTGATGCTGATGGCCAATTCAATCCCTATGACATTCCCAAGTTACTGACGCCTATTTTGGACGGAAAAGCCGATATGGTCATCGCCAATCGGTTCGGGGAAATCGAGGCTAGAAACATTCCGTGGGTCAGGAAGAGTTTGAACAAGTTCGCTGCCAGCGTCATCGGTTTTTTTCTCAATTACAAAACCAACGACCTGACCTGCGGTTTTCGCGCCCATAACCGCGAAACGCTTTTACGCCTGAACCTGACCAATGTCCATTTCACCTATACCCAGGAAACGATTATCGATGCCATCGGCAAAAACCTGAAGCTTTTCTGGGTGCCGATCGAAGTCACCTATTTCGACAACCGCGAAGCCAAAATTACCAAATCCATCTGGAAATTCGTCAATAACTCCACCAAAATCATTTTGAAGGCTATTCGTGATATCCGGCCGATGAAGTTCTTCGGGATACCCGGATTACTCCTGGTTTTCCTTTCGCTCATCTCATTCGGCACCTTCCTTTTTAATTATTTTCCTGATTTCAAGATAACCCAATACCGCAACTATCTGATTTTCGGCATCGCGCTGTTTCTGGTCGGATTGCAATTCGTCGTATTCGCCTTGATCGCCGATATGATAAAATCTTCCCGGCAACTGACGGAAGAGCTGATGTACCAATGGAAAAAAGACAAATACGATACTGGAAAATAAAAAAATCGTTATAAAAATTCCTGAACCGGACAGGCCACGTTATCGGATGTATTTTAAGAAAATTTTTTGGTTATAGCGGCAATGTCTTCTAAATCAGTCGGCCTTCTGATAATTTTCTTGTATTCGACAAGTTCTTGCCATGTGATTACAGGAACTTTTAATCCATAAACTTCAAACTCTTTAAATGAATTAAAATTTGTTTCACACTCTTGCCATTGCTTTGTTTTGGCGTTGTATATCTTAGAGTTTTCACTTACACTCAAGTCAATGCGTTGGCCTTGATATTCCAATGTCAAAAGTTGAAGATCAAATGAATCATCCAAGTATCTCTTAGGTCCAGATAAAATATAGTCTTCTACAAATGGCAAGAGCTTGTCAAAATCCTTTCCTTTTATGTCAATATCTATATCAAACAGAGGACGATTGGCGCCATATAGTTTTGCAGCAAATCCTCCGGAAATTTGGAAAGGAATATTATTTTGCATCAGAAGGCCGATTATCCATTTAAAAGCATTTTTGATATTTTTCATCATCAATGTAAAAAAATTTTCTTAAGATATTCCGGCTGACATATCCGAGTATCTGAAATTTAAGCCCGCTTTTGTAGAACATCTCAATCGTAGCATAAATATTTGACCAAACAATAAAAATCTGCTAAGTTTCACTGGATTGAGGGGTTGAATTTGGGTGAATTTCAAGGGTTCTTTTAGATAAAAAGAAAGGAGACAGCATAATGTCAAAAGTGTTGGTGATTGAAGATCATGATGGGTATTTCCGTAGAATCAACGAGGAGCTTAATGGAAAAGTTGAGGTTTTGCGAGCGACGACTCTTGAGGAAGGGGAAGATCTTTTCCGCAGAAATACCGACATTGATTTGATCATTATGGACGCGTGTGTACCCGGAGACCGTCCAAATTCAATGTCACTGGTAAGGAAGATTGTCCAAGCCGGCTTCACCAAACCGATCATCGCTTGTTCTGGTCTGTACGAATACAGGGAAGAGTTGCTCAATGCAGGCGCAACTCATGATGCGAAAAAAAACAAAGTCGCAGAATTGGCACTGGAAATCCTTAATCTTTAAACGTAAGTTTATTTTACAAAGACCTTCCCCTTCCGAAGGTCTTTTTTGTTTGAAAGTTTTTTTGTTTTGGATTTTGGGAGAGGTCAGGGGTGAATGCTCAAAATTAAAAACTCCTGACATTTTGTAATTCTTGAATGGCTTCTATAGGTCTAAGGTCTCTTACGGCATCAATAACTCTTTCTGCTAATTCATCGGCCTTGTCATAACTAAAATCCTTTTCGAATATCGGCCCAAATTTTGTTACTGCGCTAAGCATTGACCTTGTTGCGCATGCCCGATAATCTAAAATAAAAATATCGAAAGGATAATTTGACCGTATTTCTTCGGACAGCAGTTTATAATATTCTTTAAGCAAAGTACTCTCATGTTCTTGTCTTTGTTCTGCGCTTAGCGCTTTCACCAGAAAATAAGAAATATCAAAAGGAAATACTTTTTGTCCGGAAAGTTGCCAGTCGATAAGTACTGGATTGTTGCTTTTGTCATTTGAGAAAAGAATATTAGACCTGTTTACATCGCCATGGCATAAAGTTGTCGGGCTTGAATTGTAATGACCAGAAACGATTTCACGATTTTTCCATATCCATTCGAAATCGGCAATTTCCTTTCCGAGTTTTTCTCCGTATCGATTTTTAAATTTTTCCCAACCTTTTTCAAAATTGATGTTAATCGAATTAATGAAATGGCTCAGGTTGTCTTTCGGCACCTCGGAATTGCCCCAGAATCTACTATTAACATCCGCAAGGAGTGAGATTACTTTTTGGACTTGATTAATATCAAAATCTTTTATTACTGAATGAGTCGAGGACAAATCTTCTAAGACCAGGTTCCCATCTCCAAACTTCCCATATAAATGAGGGATGTATGAAATTTTCGCTTCCCCCAAGAGTCGATAAATTTCCGCTTCTTTTTTTGGGTCAGAACATTTTTGAAATTTTACAATTACCGATTTCGGCTCAAATTCAGGAGAAGCATAAGTGATTTTAACTTTTTCAATTTTTCCCAAGTGTCCGCCAGGCTTAAATCTATCATCTGATTCTATAGAGACAATTTCGTTGGTTGAAGTATTATTAAGTATGCCCTCTAACCATTCGGTTGTTATTTCCGATGGCGATTGCGGTGTTTTAATTTTTTTCGAAAAGTTTTCCATATTTTAAAAATCTACAAAATGGGGATATTCCCGATTAATAAACTCTTTTGTGATTCACAAAACAAACCATTGATGAGATGAACTTGTTGCTAATTCTTCCAGTTTCCATCCCAAATTATTTACACAAAACGATACTGCTTTGGCTACTGATTATATAAATGTGAAAAATTTTTGAACCAGATATTTGGTGTTGTGCAATGTCAGAATTCACTTGTTCTATTCCTTTGAAAAATTGTCCAAATCTCCGTGCAGAACAACTGAATCTACTGCTATAAGCTCCTCGTAATGCGGATGGTCTTCATCTATCGGATTTAGTAAAAATATTTTCTTTTGAAGAAAAAAGGCCACGGACAATTCCATTAAAGTGTTGGAGCCAAAATAACCTTTAATTCCTTTTTTCTCGTTATTTAAAATCAGCACGGCATCAGAACCTTCTATTTTCTTCATGTGATTTTTAGTCCAGACAGGTTTCATATCAAGAAAATTCTCACGACCATGATTCTCTTGGTACCATTCTTCGGTAACCAATGGATCGGGCGTATAAACTTCATGGCCTTTTTTCTTCAAATGTTCTGCCGCTTTGCCCATATCTTCAGCAAAGGTACAGCTTCCACATATCGTGATAATCATAGAATTAAAAATATTTTTACTTATTAGGGGACAAGTGAATTCGGATTTCGCCACAACTGGTTATTATGCGAAGTATTTTCGCATAATATGAATAATATCGTTGTTTTTGCGAATACTACGCATGCTTTTGCCGTAATTGCATTATACATTAATATTGTGGTAATGGAAGGTGCTGGGATTGGAAAATTGTAGCTAAAAAACACATTATCCCGCCCATACGACACCATTGATTCACTGGGATTGCCGGCCTTGAAAGATGGCCTGTTTTGAGGTAGAATGTTGAAGTAACATATTAAGGCAAATTATGCGGATATTATTCATTTCCCACTCTTTTCCGCCGATTTTCGGCGGAGTCGAAAGGCAAAATTATTACCTGTCCGAAGGCTTGAAAAAACACGCTACGGTCAAAGTGATCGCCAATACCAAGGGCAAACTGTGGCTGCCTGTTTTCTTGCCGGTAACCTTTTTGCGGTCCCTTTTCTTGATGTCCGACTACGATGTCTGCTTGGTCGGCAACGGCGTCCTGGCGCCGATCGGCGCCGCCCTGAAATTTTTCCATCCCGGGAAAAAATTCTTTTCCGTCGTCCACGGCCTGGACATCACTTTCGCCCATAAAAAAGGCCTGCTCTCCCGGATATACAAGGCCGTGAATATCCCTTCCTTGAAAAAATTGGATAAATTGTTCATGGTCGGCAACCAGACTATCGACGAAGCGGTCAAAGTCGGAATCTCACGCGAACATTGCGTTTTCATACCTAATGGCATTCTCCTGGACGAATTGACTATCCCTTGTTCCCGGAAGGATATGGAAAAGGTTTTAGGAATTGACATCACCGGCAAAAAAATCATTTTAAGAGTCGGAAGATTCGTCCCACACAAAGGCGTCGAATGGTTCATCCGCAACGTCCTGCCGAAACTGCCGGATAATTATTTTTTCGTCGCGGTCGGCGGAGTCGTTTCCGATAACTCGGCTGGGAATAAAAACGACTTCCCTGTCTGTGAAAAAGCCATTCGGGAACTCGGCCTCCAACAACGAGCCAAACTTATCGGCGACATACCCGAAAGACCTGATAAATTGATATTGATGAATTGCGCCGATATGCATGTCGGCCCGAATATCAAAGTGCCGGGATCGATGGAAGGCTTTGGTATTACCGCCATCGAGGGCGGAGCTTGCGGAAAAGTCATCCTAACCTCGAACTTGGAAGGCCTCAAGGACGCGATCAAGGACGGTGAAAACGGATTCTTGGTCGAACCGGGCGATGCCGACACATATGTCAAAAAAATCAACGAACTCCTGTCTGATGACGGTTTCCGGGAAAGATTCGGCGCCAAAGCCAAGCAATATGTCATTGATAATTTCAGTTGGGACAATATTTCCAAAAAATACCTGGAAGAAATCGAAAAGGTTACCGCTAAAAAATAAATCTTATGCTTGAAGCCATAACCAGTCAAATTTTATTCTATGCCGCGCTGGCCTTCGCGTTTTTTTTGCCGGGCTATGCTTTGCTATTGGCGATATTCGGAAAAAGCAAAGCGCTTAATGCGCTTGAACGGTTTATCTTGTCATTCGGCCTTGGCATTGTCAGCGTTGATTTTTTGAATTTTTCCCTGGCCGGACTGGGTTTGCCGATCACCCGATTGTCGCTTTCCGCCAGCATCGCGCTTCTTGTTTCAGCCTGCCTGATCATCCACAAAATCAGATCCAAAAAAGCCGGCCTGGAATCAGGAATGGCGGAAGAAAAATTGTTCGATTTTTCCCGACATCAAACGGTCCTGATTTTCCTCCTGGTTTTCCTGACCATTTTCATTAAGACAGCCTATCTTTCTGACACGGTCTTCCCGACTGCCACCGATATGGGCCACCATATGTATTGGACGCAATGGATGATCGACAACCATCGTTTGCCGGACTATGATCAGATGCCGGATTTTATCATTGGCGAGCAAATCCCGTTCGGCACAATCGGCCTTTTGAGCGGCGCCAGCGTTTTTTCCGCCTTTCCCGTCATAACACTTCTGCTTGTGAACCTTTTGGGCATACTGACGGTTTTCATCTTGGCCCTGCGCATCTTTAAACGGAAAAATATCGCAATCCTAGTCTTGCTTTTTTTGGGCGTCCTCTATGCCGTAGCCTCACCCCAAGCCAAGTTTGTCAGCGGCGGAGTCGTCGGCAATATCATGGGAAATTTGCTGATGCCGCTTGCTTTTTATTTTTATTACCGTTCGATGGAATTTTTTGAAACCGGTTTTGCGGCAGAGAAAAGCTCTCGCGCTTTTCTCGCACTCGCGATTTTCACGACTTTCGGACTGTTCTATACCCATCATCTCACCGCTTTTATCCTCCTCTTTATTTTTGCTATGATTGCCGCCGTATTTTTTACTGCCAATTTCAAGGATTGGAAAAAGCTTCTTCCGGCCTTGTCACGCCTGGTCATTTCCCCTCAGGTCCTGGCGACCTTTTTTGCCGGACTTGTTTTTTTCTTTTTAATTTTCACCCCGAACTATGTCAAAAATAGCGCCGTCAACACCGCCGTCGGAGCGCCTAGCAAAGAAACGCGCGTCGGACTGACGATGGAAAATCTGCGCTCTTCCATCGGCGAAGCCCGGATCGCTTTGGGCCTTCTAGGCATCATAATCCTTATTGCCGGATTCAAGAAAAGGAATTTCGGCCACTCTATCATCCTCGCCTGGGCGGTGATGATTTTTCTGATGTCGACCCAGCCCCATCTGCTATTTATCAATCTCCCTAGCAATCGCATCGGTAATTACCTATCCTATCCCATCGCCATTCTCAGCGCCTATTCGCTCTATGCCCTCTTCGGAACGGATAAAAGATCCAAGACAAGCGAACGACTCGCATCGTCCGGCAATCTTATCCGCGCCGGATTTATCGTGGTTTTGACTTTCGTCCTGGTAGATGGGATTTCCGATTCAGCTTCGGCTTTCAAAGACAAAACCGATCTCGCTCCGGTCGCACAGACCTTCGACGCTTCAAGCTACCTCGCCCAAAAAACTTCATCAAACGATATGATCCTGAAAGACCACAACTACATCACCGCCGATTCCTGGATGAAGATCTTCCTGATGCGCGGCTACAAGTACCCGCTTTCACGCGGATATTTCAAACGCTATGAAGATGAAACCAAACCGCGGGAAATGTGCACCCTGCAGATGATCGCCAGCCCAGACAACGCGGAAGCCCGGGCTTGCTTTGCTGAAACCGGCACCGATTTCATCATGGTCAATCCGCGCTACGACAGCGCCCAATTCAGAAAACTGAAAAATTTCGACCAGACCTATTCCAGTCCCGGTATCAATATTTATTATCGCAACAACTAATATGTTGAAAATGAACCCAAATAACAATTTTATTTATTTCTTCCTGGCGCTGTTCCTGGCGAGTTCCGTCTATTTATTTGCCATCGATTCGCGCTATAACAGCCCGGACTACAACACCGATTGGTATGCCGTATCTTTCGCCGATCCTAAATCTGACCGGTTGGATTTCGTCATTGAAAATTTCAGTTCCCAGACAGATTTCCATTGGGAGATCCTGGCCGACAATACGGAAAAAATTTCCCAAGGCGATGTCGGGATACAAACCGGAGAAAAAAAAGAATTGAGCCCCCTAGTAACCGTATCCGATAAAAAAATGACCATCCGGGTTTCCACCGGCACGGACACGCAGGAAATTTATAAAAATATGCAAGAATAATATGACTATCCGTAAAAAAATATTACTGGTCACGCGGCCCATCGCCCCGCCTTGGGACGAAGCTTCCAAAAATTTCGCTTACTATCTGGCGCGTAATATTTCCGGCGTGGAAATTAATCTTTTAACCAATGGTCTCGTGCCTGATCTGCCATCCAGCGTGCGCCAAAGGCCGATTTACACCTCCAACCACCTTTCTTGGCTGCAACGCGCCCGTCTATTGAAGCTGATGCGCATCAGAAAAGATTTCGATATTATGCATTTTATGCTCACCCCCAACAAACTCAATGCTTTCGGTTTCAAAACTTTCGTGAAGGACAAAAAAGCCCGCACCATCCAGACCATCGCCACTTTGCGCGAAGATTTGTTCCAAGACAAGGATTACGCAGAAATGCTTTTTGCCGATCTCATCATAACTTATTCGGACTATGCTAAAAACAAACTTAACAGCCTGGGATTCAAAAATGTCAAGCGGGTCTATCCCGGAATCGACCTGGAATATTATTCTCCCCAAGAGAAAGATCTCGGGATTTTGGATGATTTAGGACTGACCAAGGAAGACTTTATCGTAACCTTCGCGGGTGAATATGTCAGACTGGGAGCTACGGATGATATGGTGGAAATGGTGATCGGACAAGCCGAAAAATTCAGGGAAAGGAATATAAAGATAATTTTAGCTTTCCGCCTGAAAAATGATCCCGCAGCGATAGCTAAAAAGGAATGGGTGGTCAAAAAATTCACTGAAAACAAGGTATTGGACCGCGTGGTTTTTATTGACATCTTCTCCGATATGGCCAAGCTCTACAACCTCTCCGACATCGTCATTTTCCCCGTTCGGAATATGCACGGAAAATTCGACATCCCGCTGGCCGCCGTAGAACCGATGGCCTGCAAAAAACCAGTGATCGTTTCCGATTTGCCGATCCTCAAAGAATTCGCTAATGAAAAAAACTCCATCACCGTCCATGCCGGAAATATCCGGGAATTAGCCGATGAAATTTTCAACCTGCAAGACCACCCGGAAAAAAGAAAAATCCTCGGTGAAGAAGGGCGGAAATTCTGCGAAGAAAATTTCGATATCAAGAAAGTCGCCGCCGTCTACGAAAAAATTTACGAAAAATTATAAGTATTTAATCCGTCTTAACGGTCCATTTATGTCTTATCAAATCAAAAACCTCTCCGCCCATAAAAAGGAATTTAAAACCGACGCGATGGAAATACCGGCCATCCTGCATGTTTCCGACGACCTGATGCCCAGCGACGCTACGCTGGCTGAAATTGAAGGCGTCGCCTCCGATCCGCATATTTTCCATCACGTAGCCGCGATGAGCGACGTGCACAGCAAGAAGGGACGCAAAAATCCCACCGGCACCGTCATCGCCTCCGAGCACCATCTTTTGCCGCAAATCAACGACACTGCGCCCAATTGCGGGATGCGTTTTTTGAAAACCAATCTTACCGATGCCGATCTGACTTCCGGGAATATCGACCGGATTTTCCAGGAATTGGTGCGTGTCATCCCCACCAAAGCCTATGTCGGCACCAAGGTCCCCTATTCTTTGATAATGGATATCTGCCGCAAAGGCGTGGAGCCGGTCCGCGATTTTTTCAAAATGCGCACCAAAAATGAAATTGAAAATACTTTTGCCGGCGGCAATTTTTTCTCAGAAATTCCGACCGAAAAAGAGATCCTCAACGCGATTCCCAAATTATTCTTGCATATCGGCCAATACCGATTGGGCATCTTGGGCGCCGCCGGCAACCATTTCCTGGACCTGATGAAAGTCACCGAAATCCGCGATCCGGAAATCGCCGAAAAATTCGGTTTGAAAGAAGGACAATACATCTTCCTCTTGCATACCGGTTCCGGACTGTTGGGACAATACGCTTCCTACCTCTACACCCCCAAGCGAAAGGAACACCTGAGCCAGAAAATAATTTTGGAAATCGGCAAATTTCTTTTCCAAACCGACTACAAGAAAGAATTCAAAGCCTTGTGGAAAAAAATTGAATCTTTCAAGGATGCCAAAGAATATTTTTCCTACGACGACCAAAGCCTGGAAGGCAAACTATTCATAACCTCCCACAACGCCGCCGCCAACCAAGGCTACGCCAACCGCTCCATCCTTACCCATCAGCTGGATATGGCGATTGAAAAGGTTCTGGACAAAAATCCTGAGCTTGATATGCTCTATGATATGCCCCACGTTTTCGTCCATCGTGAAAAAAACCATTTCGGCAAGGACGTCTGGGTGCATCGCAATGGCACCGTGCGCGCCAACGGCCCGGCCCGGATGAACCATCCGCTCTTCTCCCAGACTGGGGAACCGGTTTTCATCCCATCTTCGATGAGCACCCCGGCCTATATCTGCGCCGGTACCGATGCCAATCAATCCAGCTTCTTTTCAGCCAGCCATGGGACCGGTCGCCGGAAAAATCCCTTGGCCGATGCGTCACTCGATAAGGAAACGCTTTTCAAAAAAATGAAGAAGAGCCATGTCAAACTTTTCAACGCCAAATCTTCAGGCGTCATAATGCAAGACAGCTCCTATTATAAAGACGTGGAGGAAGTCATCGCCGGGATGGAAGATAACCAAATCGTGAAAGCCGTAGCCAAAATGGAACCGGTAGCGGTGCTGATGTATTGAAAATTAAACGACACTGACATAAAACAAAATCCAAGCCAGGAGGATATGAACAATGATGCATATTTCCGTATGTTCTTTTGAGGACTATGACAAAGTCCTTGTATTTTTACTGAAACACGATGCGCCGATTACGCATAGCGATAAGGAAGGAATGATCATAATTGCGAAGATGTCTGAAAAACTCGCGAATCAGATGTATGCCGATGCCGGTTTCAAGAACGACATATCGGTCTGGGAAACAATGCCAGATTAGTAAAACAAGGATGGATAAACCATCAATTTTCGCCAATATTACCGCAAGGTTGAGGCGTTTTTTATTCCACAAAAATCATACGGAGGATAAAGCAATCATATTTATCCCATTTAACACTATCCACACCCACCAATTTATTGGCTTAGTTGCCCATTTGTGTTATGATTTTGATGCGATCGCAAACACCCGGCTCACACGCGTATATTACTATAATTCCACCGAAATATGAACATAATCACTATCTCCGGATTGGACGGATCGGGCAAATCCACCCAAATCCAAATGCTCAAAACTTATCTTGAATCGCAAGGTAAGCGGGTTTTTTATTTCCATGCCATCGAATTCGGCATCGCCACCAAATTGGCGGAATTAAAGAAAAAATATTGCTTGATTTGTAAAATAAAAGGATTATGCCAGGCTCAGCCACATATCAAAAAAAGTGTCACGAAAGCCGATTGGATCCGAATCCAGCTCCGGAAACTGGCGCTCCTGATCGACCTGCGGCGATTCAGCTCGTTAAGCGACAGGTTGCGCAAAGAAAATTACGACTATATCCTCAGTGACCGGTTTTTTTGGGACAATATCGTCAATATCCGCTATCTGGAAAAAAGCGAATTTCTTAAAATTTCAAAATTGGAAATTGGGAATCCGACTTCGTTCTATCTCGACACTGACCCGGAAGCGATAATGCGACGCCGGCGCCAGCCGGACCAAGGACTGCAATACCTCATTGATAAAAAAAGATTATATGATCAATATTTCCAAAATTTCACCGGTGCCGAGATAATCGATGGCAACCGCTACCCAGAAACCGTCTTTGCCGAAATAAAGGAAAAAATAGCACAGGCTCAAAGTTAGGCACGATATTGTATTATACACCTAAATCAACATTATGTCAAGCATCGCAAAATCCGCTCTCTGGGTCACGTTTTCCGAAATCATCTTCAATCTGTCCGGTTTCATCATCCATAGTATCCTGGGGCGCGTTTTGGGCCCGGCAGACTACGGACGCTACGGCCTCGTCATCACCCTCACTACGATGGTGATCGTCCTTATCGGCAACGGCATCCCGACCGCTATGGCCAAATATATCAGTGAAATTTTCGAAACCGACCCGCGCCTGGTTTTGCGGATCAAAAAACAGGCCATCATCCTGCAAACCCTGATCGTCGGCACCATCACGGTCGTTTTCTATGCCAGCGCCGGCCTAATTGCCGCCGCACTCGGCGATCCGACTCTAGCTCCCCTCTTCCGTTTCTCAACCCTGATTATCCCAGCTTTCGCCGCCGCTTCTTTCTATTTTTCCTACTACACCGGCCTGCACCGGTTCAATACCCAGGCCACCCTCAAAACCATCCGGTCCGTTTTCCGCATCGCCTTCGTCGTCGGATTGGCTTTCATTTTCGGTCTCAAGGGTTCGATTTCCGGCTATGTCATCGCGCCTTTTTCAGTTTTCGCGATCGCCTACTTGATCGATAAATTCAAAGTTTCCCCGGCACTGGAAAAACAGAAACAGATTTCCACGGCCGGCAAAACCGACTTCAATTGGCGCAAGCTGGTCAACTACGGCTGGCAAGTGGTGGTTTTTTTCCTGGCCTACGAACTGTTGATCAGCATCGATTTATATATGGTCCAAGCGATCTTGCGCGATGACGCCCTGACCGGCATATATAATGCCTCTCTTACCGTCGGACGCATCCCCTATTATATTTTTTACGCGATGACTGTTTTCTTGTTGCCGATGGTTTCCAAGGCTAGCGTCAATGGCAATTTCAAAAATGCCAAAAACATCATCGACAACGCTTTGCGCATTATGCTGATTTTACTGGTGCCGATGATCGTCCTGATGTCCGCCTATTCCCAGGAAATCCTCCAACTGCTCTATGGCCGGAAATATCTGGCTGGTGCGGAGCCGATGGCGATCCTGGTCTACGGCGTCGGTTGCCTGACGATTTTTTATGTGCTCAGTTTCGCAATGAACGGCGCCGGAAAAACCAAGACGGCTATGTGGATTTCCTTCGCCGGCCTGGCCCTGAACATCGCGACTAATTATTGGCTTATCCGTAAATTAGGCATCCTTGGTTCCGCCTACGCCACGACCGCCACCTCTTTCGCTATTATGCTTCTGATGCTTTATTGGACTAAAAAATATTTTGATGCCGGCCTCGGCCTCGGCGAAACCTCCAAAGTCGCGCTCACCGGCGCGTTCGCTTATCTACTTACCATTATTTTACCATCCGGCCGGTATTTTTTCATCGCGACCGCGGCCATAATTTTCGCCGTCTATCTCTTCACTCTCTATCTGATGAAGGGCTTGACCGAAAAAGACATAAACCACTTTATGTCTTTGGTGAAGAAGCGCAAAAAAGAAGATATCGAACAGGAACTTTCCGGCAACGAACCCGGAGCTTGATACTTCCCTACTTCACCCTCAAATCAAAGACTGAAAACTGCCGATAAACTGAGCAGTTTTTAATTTCATATTTTTTCGAAACCTTGGACGGCAATTCGCATTTCTCCTCGGCATTCCTCAAATAGAACAATTGCGATCCGCCCGCCAATTTCACGTCCTCGCTCAATTCGACCACTTCCAAATCCGATTTTTTCGCGACGAAACGCAAAGATTTCAATGATTTAAAAAGATACCCAGCCTGCGCGTCAACATACGCAGTTTTACCCCCGGCGACATTGTCCCGCATATATCCCACTATGAAATCCACCTCGCCCAAGGTGATATATTCGAAATCACCGTTGATTTCGCGCCCGCCGAACTGCAAATCGCGGAAAACCGCAAAGTTTTTTTGCAAATTGAAAAATGAAGCCACGATGACCAGCGCGATCGCTAACCAGCGCCTATCCGCTTTTCCCCACAAGAATTTCAGCCAGAATCCCAGAAGAAGGAACGGGACGAATTCCAAAATCAAGAAAAAACGCATCGACAATTCGGTCGCCCAGACTATGAAAAATAGGAAAGTCAGGATCGTATAAGTCGCCGCCAATTTGGCAAAAAGTTTTTTCGCCTTGTCTTCTTGTTTTTTTAACTCACGGAACGCGAGATAATACCCTCCGATGGAAAAGACTGCCGCTGCAAATACGTATACTACGAAGATGGCCTTGTCAGCCAACGGAACCCTTTTACTATCCAACTTCTCCATCCGATTCACAAGGTCGCCATATCCGCATTCTTCTTCATTGCCATAGGCAGCTAGGATGCCATAATTGGCCCGGATATGACAAGACACATCCAAAGCTAAATTATCCAACATACTGGTATTGCGCTCATTTTTCTCAGTAACGCTCAGGATGAAAATGCGCGTATTCATTCCGCCCGTTTGAAGCTCGCTGGCGATTTGGGGAGCGTTGACTAACAATGCTCCGGCCACAACCGCGATAACACAACCTTTCGTAAGTGATCCGTCCTTGAAAAGGTAATATGCGAAAAACAGCGCGCCGATCGGCATAATTATCAATAGCGTGGTGTGGAGCTGGATGCCGATTCCCATCGCGACACCCGCTATAACCGCCCACCAGATCTTCCTACTTCCTTGCGAGTCGCCGATGCGATAGACGGCATAGAGGAAAAGCATCGTAAAAAACGGGGTTGAATTCGGATTCCAAGCGAAGCGGGAATATTTTATGACGAAATATGAGATTGAAAACAGCCAAGCCAGCGACAATGAGATAGGCCGGTTGAAATAAATCCTGGCTAATAGGAAAAATAGCGGGATCGAAAGCAAGGAGAAAAACAGGTCCGGGTACGCGGCCGCTTCGGGAGTGGCGCCGAATATCTTAGCCGAGATGATTTGGAAATAGTAGAAAGCCGGCCCGAGCTTGAAATCGGTGCCACCCGCTTTCGGTCCGAGGGAAGGCCAGGAATTTTCCATGATTGAATCTTCAACCACGCTGATATCGCGCGATTGGTCCATATTGAACCGCAGCCATTCGGAAAAATTATACGTGCGGAAAATAAAACCGGCCAGTATGATAACGGCCAAAATTAGGATCGTTTTTTTTCCTAGGGTCAGATTTTGCCAAAATTTATACATACGCAGGATTATTTTTAAAAAAATTATTCGGTCTTGCCGTCAAACAGATCTTTCCAAAAAAGACGCTCCTCCCGTCCGACACTATCCAGGAATGAATTTGCATCTCCGGATGAATCAACATCGCCATCCGTGCCGGCGACATCCTCCGCGCTATCGTTGCTGCTGCTTTCATCCTCAGAAATGTAGCCGGGATCAGCCGCAGCCATATCGCTATAATATCCGACTTCGATTTCTTTGCCGCCGCTTTTTTTAAACGGATTCTTGATATTTTTAATATCCGGATCATTGGCGATATCGAAACGCGTCACCGCCACATCCCCGAAATGGACATATCTTATTTTTTGAAGCACGCCTCCGAATCTGTCGGATATATCGTTTTTCGCAAACCCGATCACATAGAAACAGGCGTCATTTTTCCTGTCAAATGATCCCCATTGTATGCTATAGGGCCTTTTTTCCCCCACATATTCCATCGCGTAATCATACAAGCTCCGGTAGCTTTCTTTGGGCAGTATAATAACCATTTTGTTTTTATCACAATCATCGCGCATAAATTCCGCGGTTCTTTCCAGATGCCACCAAGATTCGCCGCCGACCGATTTCAATAAAGACGACTTCCGGTAGGTCGATATTTTCTTCTGGGAATCGGCAATTTCAGCGAACCAAACCTGCATGCTATAGGCATTAGCAATGATAGGCATAAGTAATATGGCCAGCGCCATATGCGCCATATATCTGGATTTGGCTATTTTTTCCAAAGCATATGCCAAAGCGCCGACAAAAACAAAAGCTAACGGAAGGATGACCAAAAAATGCCTCGGCTGCAACTTTGATCCAAGCGGAACATAAGTTATGAAATAGGCTACGAACCATATGAACACCAATGAGATGAAGAATCTGCGCTCCTTGTCAGTTTCTTTTTTAAACGCGACGATTCCGGCTATCGCAAATAGGACAAGCGTTCCGCTGAAAATGTTTATCGTCGATTTTGAAGCGTCCACGATGCCGGAAAGTATGACCAATAGGTATTTTGAAAATACGAATATGTCCTTCGATAGTAATGAAACCAGATTGGAAGATCCATCACCTTTCTCTGCGAGCGACTTCAGGAAATTAAGCGCATTATTCCCATCAGTCTGGATATCGCTCAAGATGGCCGGGATATACAGCACGATGCAAATCAGGACTATTATGCCCGCATATTTCCACCATTTTTCGCGTTTGTTTTTGAAAAAAATCTTGCGGATCAAGAAAATAACGACTAACGCGATCGGCAAACTCAATAGGCTTACAAAATGCAATTGGCTGACTATCGCATATGCGACGCCGATCAGGACCGCCCACCAAGTTTTAGCTTTTTGATCATCCGTCTGAAAAATCTTAAATGCGGCATAGAAAAAGAGCAGATTGAAAAACGGCAATGAATTAGGATTCCAGGCGAAGCGGGCGTATTGGATCTCAAAAAAGCACACGGCATATCCGGCCGTCAAAAGCAAGGAATATTTTTTTGAAAAAAATTCCTTCAAAAATAAAAATAACAGCGGAACGGATAATATCGAAAAAAACAAGTCAGGATATGCCGTGACGGCCGGACTGCCCAAGCCGAAAATCAAAGCGGCCAGATATTCGAAATAATAGAAAACCGGACCCAGGCGCAAGAACGTTCCACCCGCTTTCGGCCCGAGAAGTGGCAAATATTCCGGCCCCCTATCGATCGCCCGGGCGACCAGATTCAGGTCACGCGCCTGATCAGCTTGGAAAAAAAGCCATTCACCTAAATTATACAGTCTAAGAAATACCGCTACGGCTAGGATGGCCGATAGTACGATCAGGGTCCGATGTTTCCGGATGATTTCCTTAAGATTGTCCATAAAAAAATAAATTAATTAACCGCTTACAGCCCTTTCTACCCGACAATATCACAAAACAAGCAGAGTGCACAAGCTAGAAAACACACCCGCGCTATCGCCTCCGTCGTGCAGGATGGGGCTATTTTTCCTCCGTACGGATTTTCAAAATGGTCACCTCCCCTATTTGTTTGCAAGCCTCGATTTCCCCGTAGTCTTTGTAACGTGAAGCTATCTGGCATTTTTTTGACATTTCACTGACCGCCACGAAAAACGGGAGCTCCGGATCCACATTTTTTTGATCATCCAGTTCGATAATCGACATTCCTGCCCCATTGACGAAATATGAAGCCCTGTCGACAAACCTGCCTAGGTCGGTGTTTTTTCCGCCGACTTGGAAACTCCGGTGCGGAGCCGAGCTTTCCATTAAATATTCCGCCATCGACTTGGCTTGCGGCATACTCCCGTCGATCATATTCCCGGAACTGCCGGCATACGTGCTGAAAACCTGCGCGCAAAAATATAGGTTATAGAAAAAAACCGCTCCGACGAAAGACCAGACGACGGCAGGCTTGGTTTTTGCCATCGACCACTCCACGAGCAATGCCACAAAAAGATACGGCACGAACGCCGTCAGGATGAAGTAGCGCAGGCTTATCTCCCTGCCGAAAGGGAAAGACACGAGCAATAATGAAACGCAATATGCGAATATGACCGCGAAAAAAATCCGCTTTCTTCCATCTTTTTCCCGGAAAGCGCGGCGCGTTATCAAATAGTAGCCGACAGCGGAAAAAGCTATGGCAAAAAGTAATTCCGCGCCATAGGCGATCCATCCCAGCAGACCCACGTCTTTCTTGGTAATTTTTTCCAGATTATCTTCAGTGAACGGAAAACCGCATTTCTCCTGGTCGTTTTGCGGCAAAAGTATCTTGGCGTTCGCCTGGACCTGGCAGGCGGCAACATGCAGGATATTTCCTCCCAAAGAAGATTGCTTAGGGGACTTTTTTATGAGCGCGGAAAAAAAGGCGGTCGCGTTCGCTTGTCCGGTCCTGACCTCATTGACTATCTGGGGCGCGTTTAATGTGACAGCCACCGCCACGATCACGGCGATATGCGCGATATTGATTTTCTTATGCCTGACCAGATGCACCCAAATTATCACGAAAAAAAGCGGCACGCTGAAAAGCAACAAGGTATGGAGTTGCACCGCGACTCCGAAAGCTATTCCCGAAACAGCCGCCCAAAGGAATTTCTTGCCGCCGTTTCCATAGGCGGTCCGGATAATCGCATACAGCAGCAATACGACGAAAAACTGGGCGGAATTGGAATTCCACGCGAAGCGTGAATATTGCACGGCGAAAAAAGAGACCGCGTATAAAGCCGTGCTGGCCAGTGCCGCTTTGACGCTGAAATATTCGCGCAAAAACAGGAAAATCAACGGCACCGACAATATCCCGAAAAGCAGATCGGCATAGGCCATATTGTCGGGCGCGGTTCCGAATATCCAAGCCCCTAATGATTGGAAATAAATGGACATCGGACCGATCCTGAAATCGGTTCCGCCGGCTACCGGCCCCAGTAAAGGGATAACGCCTTCCTCGACCATAGTCCGCGCGACGGAAGCATCCCGCGCCTGGTCCGCGTTGAACCGCAACCAATCGGAAAAATTATAGGTGCGGAGAAAAATGCCGACAATTACGATAAGAATGAAAACCCATAAAAACTTAGATGTTGAATTGATGTAAGCCGCTATTTTATCCAGCATATATTTGGATGTTTAAAAAAATATTAAGCCTCAGAAGAATAGTCCTGTATAAAAAATCATAATCACGAGTGCTGATGAAAGGGCGATGAAATATGACATCAGCGCCAGTTCCGCTTTTTCCCCGTCCTCTTTTCGAAACAGCAACAACAAAAACAACGGGACAATATAATATCTTTGCTCAACCAGAAGAGACGGGAACAGCGACATAAAAATAAATGGCAGCAAAACCGCTCGCTTCTTTTCAAGTTTCATTAGAAAAAGCGCCATATATCCGACAAAAATCGCCCCGACATACGCCCACATATATTGGTGATATCCGGATTGCAATAATATATTCCTAAGCATTGACAACTTATTATTACCATGATGGATTTCCGGCTGAATAAATATGAATGATCCGGCAATAACGATTCCAGCACCTATGCCGTACAACATAGATGGCTTAATTTTTGAAAAATTAATCTTTCGAACATATGCAAGCAACATCGGGAAAAACAGCAGACCGACAATAGCAAGAAAAAAATAACTATTACCCATATAAAATCCCATCTGGTGATTGCGCTTATCCCCTAGCGCGACACTCCCATTCACCAACACGAAGATTATAAAAATAATAAAAACAGCCAGGTATCCGATTGTCCGGCGGATATGAGCTTTGATATTTTCCAAAGAAAATGAAAAGCCATAGGTTGACAAATAAGCATAGGTCCATATTAATGCGATCCAAATTATATTGTCTTGCCTGACTAATACGGATGTCAGTGAAAAAAAAGCAGAGAATCCGTATTTGCCACTAAGCATGAAATACAAGGCCAGCAATACCAACAGAAGCGAAAATATATCCGTATATATCAATGGGAAATAGAGGAAACTTATCGGTAGAAATGCGCATTGAAGCGTTTTTATCAATGGATATTTGGAATCAAGTTTTTTACTGATAAGATAGGCTAATACTAGCGAAATGCTGGACAGCAAAAGACTGACAAACCGTACGAATGCCAATGATGGATGCTTGAAAAAATGGACAAAAAAAGCGATTACCGCGTGATACCCCGGAATAGTGGTAAGGCTTGGAATTATTTCAAAATTTCCTTTGAGGAAACGATTGATTTGGCGAAGGTGGGTTTTTTCATCAACAAATGTTTCTTGGCTGAAAAATAATATAATAAGCCACAAAGAAAATGCCAAACACATAAAAAAAACAAATGCTTTGTTGTTCCTTACGAAATCTATGGTTTGTTTAAGTTTTTCAATCATTTTTCTAGCGTATACGAAACAAAAGCATCCTTGAATGATGATTTGCAATAATCCTATTTATAAGTATATAATACATTCGTAAGTTATTCAATAAATTTCTTATTTTTAAAATTACGTGAAATATAGCAAGACAACTCTTTTAATCTTTCTCGTCATAATAACTTCAAGTTTCTACTTTGGTTACTCCAGACTTAAAAATTTTTCAGGTGTAGATGAATCCTTTTGGTCATATGGACGCGTGCCAACCTTCTGGAGCGCCGTTAGTGAGATGAAATGGAAAAAAACCAATATCAGCGACAAGCCAGGCATACCGCTGGCGATAATTTCCGGCGCGGGCTTGCCTTTTCTGAGTGAAAATCCAAAGAATTTGAAGGGTTTGCGCTATGAACCAAAAACGCCTCAGCAGCTTCAGCAAATACGAGATTCGTATTTCTACCTTCGTTTGCCGGTTTTTCTTTTCACATTGGCTATGATGCCTTTATTTTATTGGATCATCGGAAAACTTCTAGGAGAAAATATCGCGCGCTTTTCCCTTATTTTCATAGGCCTTTCGCCTATTCTTTTAGGCATCTCACTCATCATAAACGCCGATGCGATACTCTGGATTTTGACCGCCTTGTCCACGCTCAGCTTATTTGTTTTCCTGAAAAACAATGCCCGGAAATATCTATTGCTTTCCGGTTTCTTTCTTGGCCTATCCGTCATCACCAAATATGTCGCCAATATTCTTTTTATTTATTTCTTCGCAATTTTCTTTTTAGAATACATCCTGCATGCCCACAAAAACATGCCTGTAGAAAAATATCTGAAACTGGCCATCACCAATTATTTACTATTGTTTTTAACCGCCATGGCGACGGCATTCATATTTTTTCCCGCCACCTGGATAAAATTCTCCGTACTTATCAAGGCTACGGTCGGAAATGTAGTTTTTGCTTCAGTCTGGCCTATTTTTGCCGGAATCGTAAGCATTTTAGCCTTGGATGTATTAATTTTTAAAACAAAATTTTCAAGTATTTTATTTGATTTTTTAATTAAATATAAGCGCGGATTGGCAAAAACCATCAGTATGATATTCCTTCTTTTTATTGTGGTTGTTTTTCTCCATATATTTTTTAAAATTAATATTTTTGACATTCAAGGGATGGTCGCCGCTCCCAAAGGCATAGGACTGGATCTGGATACTAGGGATTCCCAACTAGATACGCTTGTGGCTTCCCAAAAAGGAGCTGGATTGCTTGATATATCCCAAAAATATATCGGAGCGATTCTGACTGATTTCTATAGCCTTATTTTCAGCATTTCACCAATTATTCTTTTTGCCATACTATTCGCAGCCATCAATATAGTGCGCGCAAAAAAAATGGAGCGCGATTCCATAACCGCGCTATACATAATATTTTTTATCCTGATTTTTTATCTTGGCTCAACCGTTGACAATGTGATTGCCACCGTAAGATATCAAATCGTAATATATCCATTGGCTTTTATTTTGGCAGCTATCGGAATTTCAGAATTAATAAAAATTGAAAAAATCGGAAAGTATCTGAAATTGCCAGTAGCATATGCATTGCTTATCATCATACTTCTTCCCAGCCTCTTCTTCATCAGACCGAATTATTTCGCTTACTCCAGCGAAATATTGCCCAGTAATTTTCTAGTCAATCTTAAGGGTATGGGAGAAGGCAGTTACGAAGCCACGGATTATCTCAATAATCTTCCAAACGCGCAAAGCATAGCTATCTGGTCAGATAAAGCAACGGCATGCGATGGATTTGTCGGATCTTGTTATTGGAATAAAACACGGCCAGCGAAAGTCGATTATTATATCGTTTCAACGGACCGCAAATCAAGAACCCTAAAATCAATTTCATTTGACCTGACAAGCGCCTATGAAAACGAACACCCCGATTTTGAGGTTTTAATAGGCAATAATCCGAACAATTTCGTAAAAGTCATAAAAAGCGCTGATCTTAAAAGAACTAACGCCCAATAGAATTATTCCGTGTAAATCTACGATCCTATGAACAAAAAAACCATCCACATCCTCATCATTTTTGCCGTCATCACCACCAATCTTTTTTTCGGCCTGCCGCGGCTCGCCCGCTACACTGCCGTGGACGAAACGCTCTGGTCCTATGACCGGGTGCCGAAATTCTGGCGCAGCATCGAAAAGGGCAATTGGCGAGGAACCAATCTGTGCGACAAACCCGGCGTCACTTTGGCGATGGTTTCCGGCCTCGGACTGCCTTTCATCCCCGACCCCAGGGATTATGAAAAATTGCAATTCCAATCGAAAACCCCGGAGCAATTGGCGATGATCGAAAAGATCTATTTCTCGCTCCGATTGCCGGTCTATCTCTTCACCCTAGCCTCATTGTTCGCCTTCTATTTCTTACTTAAAAGATTGCTTTCGGATGATATCGCCCTTTTGGCTGTCATTTTTATTGGGCTTTCCCCTATCCTCCTGGGCATCTCCCTCATCGTGAACACCGATGCCATCCTCTGGATCCTGATGCCGCTGACACTCATCAGTTTTCTGATTTATCAAAAAGAAGATAACCGTAAATTCCTCTATCTGGCCGGCGTCCTCTTGGGACTTGGGATTCTCGACAAGTTCGTGGCCAATTTCCTCTTTCCTTTTCTACTGGCGCTGGTATTGCTGAAATATGTCTTAAGCGACCACGCCCAAACTGAAGACAAGGTCCGCTTTTTAAAAAAATCGATGGCTGATTACTTGATCCTCATCGCGATCGCCCTCGTGACCATTTTCATCTTTTATCCCTCCGCCTGGATCAAACCCAAGGAGATATTGAACACCACTATCTACAGTATGGCTCTCAGGAAGATGTGGCCGCTGGTTATGGGCGCCATCGCGCTCATCCTGGCGGATGTTTTCCTTTTACGCAGCGCCATCCTCAGGAAAATCCTGGATTTTTTCTCGACCCACCGGATATTGCTTATCCGATTGGCCAGCCTGGCCATCTTAGGAATGGTCGCGTTCGTCTTTGTCAATACTTATTCAGGGATGAAACCCTATGACTTCCAAGAAATACTATCCAATCCGAAACCAGATATGCCATTTGTCAATGAATTTCCGCTTAATTTTTTCTCGGCTTTCTTCCCGCTCCTGTTCGGACTCATCCCCCTTGCCGCCATCGCATTCATCGCGGCAATCGTTTTTTTGGTGAAGATACGACCGTCTGACACCCTTCCGGAAAACAGCCTGATTTACGCGTTCTATTTTCTTCTGTTCATCCTCGTCTTTTATCTGGGCAATTCGGTTTCCAGCATAGGTTCGACCGTCCGCTACCAGATAGTCAACTACCCGGTCGCTGCCATAATCGCCGCCATTGGCCTATCTGGAATGGCCAAATTCGGACCCGTCAAAAAATATTTCCTCGGGATAAAATTCTATCTCTTGGTAGGTTTTATTTTCATAATTTCCATCATTTCCCTTACGCAAACCAAACCATTCTTCCTGGCCTATTCCTCAAGTCTCCTCCCTGACAGGTTTATGACCAACCTGAAAGATATGGGCGACGGTAGTTGGGAAACATCCCACTATCTCAACAGCCTGCCAGGTGCGGAACGGCTGGTGATCTGGTCGGACAAAAAACAGGTCTGCGAAAAATTCGTCGGCCGATGCAAGACCGGTTTCAGATACAAAGACCTCGTTAATTTCAAGTTTGACTATCTTATAGTTTCCGCCGGCGGCAAAGCGGAAACCCTTAGCCGATCATCCCAACGGAAATCGACTTTCGAATCGGCCTTCGGCCCCATCAACGTGGAAAAACTCTACGCTCCGGACGGCTATTCCGACTTCAAAGTCAATATCGACGACAAGCTGGAGGACTTTATCAAAGTCGTCAATCCTGCTACAATATCAAATGACTGATTCTTATAATCCATTTAAAAACCTTTATGAAAAACAAGACTATATTCACTCTTTTGATTTTTGTTGCCGTCGCCGTTTCCAGCCTCTATTTCGGCCTACCGCGGCTGAAGGATTTTTCCGGCGTGGATGAGCCATACTGGTCATATGACCGGGTGCCGAAATTCTGGGAAAGCGTCAGTGAAGGCAAGTGGCGCAGCACCAACATCTGCGACAAGCCAGGCATAACCTTGGCGATGATTTCCGGCGCGGGATTGCCGTTCATCCCGGATCCACGCGACTATGAAGATTTGCGCCAACATCCCAAAACGCCGGCCGAAGTCGAAGCCATCCGCGACGCCTACTTCTATCTGCGCCTGCCGATCTTCCTTTTCACATTGGCCATCCTGCCGCTTTTCTATTTCCTCATCAAAAAACTCCTCGGCAAAACCACCGCCCGGTTCGCCGTCATCTTCATCGGCTTTTCCCCGGTCTTGCTTGGAATTTCCCTCATCATCAACTCCGACGCGATGCTCTGGATCCTGACCGCCCTCTCGACACTCAGCCTGTTCGTCTTTTTCAAGACGGACGCGAAGAAATATCTGGTTTTGTCCGGATTTTTCCTCGGCCTTTCCGTCATCACCAAATATGTCGCCAACATCCTTTTCGTGTATTTCTTTTTCATTTTTCTCTTAGAATATGTCCTCTACGCCCACAAAAACATCGAGCTTAAAAAATACCTTCCGCGGGCCCTCGTCAATTACCTGATCCTTTTCGCGACTGCGATGATGACCGCCTTCGCCTTTTTCCCGGCTACTTGGATAAAATTTTCCGTCCTTATCAACGCCACGGTCGGCAACGCCGTCTTCGCTTCGACCTGGCCCCTTTTCCTCGGAATCATCGGCCTTCTGGCACTGGACATACTGCTTCTTAAAGAAAAAATCTCAACTCCGGTATTTAATTTATTTATCCGCTATAAATCCCAGCTCATAAAAACGATCGGGGGCGTTTTCCTGGCACTTTCCCTATTCGTCTTTCTGCATGTTTATTCCAACATCGGCATAATCGATCTGGAGTCGATTATCGCTTCCCCGAAAGGCATCGGTGAAGGTGACCTAATGGAAAGATATCTCGGGGCGATTTCAGCTGACCTCTACAGTCTTTTTTTTAGCATCTCCCCACTGGTCTTATTTTTCTTGCTATTTTCGGTTTTCGGAATTTTCCGGAAAAAAGAATTGGAACGCGAGTCCGTCACCGCTATCTACATCATCCTCTTCATCTTGGTTTTCTATCTCGGTTCAGCTGTCAACGAAGTGGTCACCACCGTCCGCTATCAGATAATGACCTATCCGCTAGCCTTCGTCCTGGCGGCCATCGGCGCCAAGCAGTTCATCAGACTGGAAAAGATCAAAACCCTCGTGCCGACTTACGCCACCTATCTCGTATTCATTCCCCTCCTGCTTTTGAGCCTTTTCTCCATCAAGCCGCATTTCCTGGCCTATGCCTCAGAAATACTGCCCCGCGATATGATCGTCAATCTCAAAGGTATGGGTGAAGGCAGCTTGGAAGCCGCCTATTATCTCAACACCCTTCCCGGCGCTCACGAGATGACCATTTGGTCGGACAAAGGCGCGGTTTGTGAAGCGTTCGTCGGACGCTGTTTCATCGATTTCAAAAACAAAACTTTCAAGGAAAACCAAATGGATTATTTCGTCGTATCCACCGATCGGAAGTCGCGAAGTTTGAAAATGTCCGGCGGCCAAGTCGGATACGCCGATTTCAAAAAACTTTATGCCACGCAAAATCCGGAATTCGAAGTCCTAATCGGCGGACGGGAAATCAATTTCGTCAAGGTCATCAAGGCCGAATAACCCCGGCGCCATTTTCACCTACAAACCACGAAAAAGTCCCGGCTTCCCGCCGGGACTTTTCGGTTTTTCGATATCTGACCCGCTTATTCTTTAGCTTTGTTTTCAATATCGAAGACATCCTTCCAAAAGACACGGTCTTCGCTGGCACGGCTTTTCTTGAGTTTGAACGCCGGAGAAGTGGTCCGGTTATCAAAATCGAACTCATAGACGGACAATTGCCCGAACTGTTCCTGTGCGATGATTGAAACCTCGTGACCGTATTTTTTGCGCACCGCTTCCAATCCGCTGCCAGCCGGCACGACCGCGAAAAACTGAGCTTTCGGATCTTCGTTCCAGGAAAGCGATTTATAGGTCAAATCCTTATCATGCTTTTGCCAAAACAAGAATTCCAACGGACGGATATGTTCCGGTTTGACATAGAAATAGAGCGTCCTCCCCGCCTTGTGGCGCGCATAGATCCAATCCGTGGTTCTTTTGAGCTGGCCCAGCGTCACTCCATCTTTAGCTTTCAATATCAAGGTGCGTTTCACGGCAAGCTCACCTTTCTGCGAGGCGGATTGCTCTTTGAACCAGGCATACGTGCCTTGCGAATTCAAAGCGATAACGCCGGCCGCCAGCAAGATCGCCGCGGCCAAGGCCTGAGTGCGGCTGAACTTTTCCTCCAAATATTCAAATACCAATCCCAAAAAGAGAAACGGGATGGCGAACACGACGATGAAAAAGCGCGGACGCAATTGGAAAGAGACCGGGATGGTCAGGATCGTGAATACGCCGACCCAGATAAGCAGCAGTGACAGAAAATCTTTCCGCGCGACGGACCCGTCCTTCCGGCGCAATCCGCGGACCGCCAGAACCAAGCCGGACACCAGGACCAATCCGGTCACCAGGATTGCCGGCAAATCATTTTTAGAATTGCTTGAATAACATCGGGAGGTCGTAATCAGACAATAATATTTCAGGTTTTCCGTCGCGCTTTTCCCAAGCTTGTCCGCCAACGGCTTTTTGACCGGCTTGGCCGTGAGCGCCTCAAAGAAATTATTGGTATTTTCTCCGCCTTTCCGGATGTCGCTGATGATGACCGGCGTATAGAATATCGTGAAAACCACTGCCAGGATTCCCACATAGACTGCGATTTTTTTCAATATGTTTTTCTGGAAAAAATAAAGGACATTGGCTTTTTTCCATAACCGGAAGTGCGTGACAATCAAAAGTCCGGAAATTCCCAGCAAGCTGAAAAAACCAAAAAAATGCAATTGCGAACCGACCGTGATGCCGACCGCCCAGACAGCCAGCCACCATTTCTTGCGCGCATCCTGCGTTTCACCCAAAAATCTCAAAAGGCCGTAAAAACTCAAAAGGAGAAAAAATTGCAACGAATTGGGATTCCAAGCGAAGCGGGAATATTGGATGATGATGAAGGAAAAAGCGTACATCGCCGTGACCAGTAATGAGTTTTTTTCGGAAAAATACAGCCGGGCGAAAAGATACAAGAGCGGGATTGCCAAGATGGAAAAAAGCAGATCCGGATAGGCATAGACATACGGCTCGGTCGAATGGAAAAGTGCTCCTGCGGCATATTGGAAATAGTAGAAAATCGGCCCAAGCCGCAAAAATCCCTGATCAAGCTCGACAGCGCCCGCCCGCGCGCCCAAAAGCGGCAGATAGCCCGGCCCTTTTTCCACCGCTTTGCTAATCAAAAGGGCGTCCCGCGACTGATCCATCTTGAAATAGAGCCAATCATTGAATTCATAAGTACGTAAAAAAACCGCCCCGACGATGATTGCCAGTAAGATGATCCCACTCCAACTGAAAGTGTTTTTTTTCATAGGATTATGTTTTTGTGAAAATTATACGCATCGTACACCTGAATTATATCATCCCCGCCGAATCTTCGCCAGACTGGCCTTTTCCTTTTTTTAATGTATAATTATAGCTACCCAGGGGAACCTTTGCCAAAAACCATCCTCAAAATCAGAACGGTTTTCAAAGCTATCTGACTCCTAATCCGCCCAAATAAAAAAGATGATAAGATTGATCGATAACATTCTCAATAAATTTCTGGCCGGCCGGGTCAGTCCGGGCATCCAGCAATTCATCCGCTATCTCTTCGCCGGCGGAACCGCGACCGTGGCGGATATGGCTTCGCTTTTCCTACTGACCCATTTCCTGCATATCAACTACCTCATCGCCGCCGCCATCGGCTTCGCCATCGGCGTCACCACCAACTATCTGATGAACGTGGCCCTGGTCTTCAAAAGCACCGGCAAGATCAAGCGGGAATTTTCCCTTTTCGCGATGGTCGGTATCGGCGGGCTTTTGTGGACCGAACTCATCCTTTGGGTCCTGGTCGACAAGTTCGGAATCTATCTGATGATTTCTAAAGCGGTTGCTGTCGTCCTCGTGCTCAACTGGAATTTCTTTATGCGCAAAAAATTCGTCTTCGCGGCAAAACCGAACCTGGTCCATAATTCCCACTGACGCCCGGATCAAGCTAAAAGAGGAAATTTAAATTTCAATATAAAAAGAGGGGGC
>JAUXSK010000003.1 GCA_030679995.1 Candidatus Moraniibacteriota bacterium | reverse complement strand
ATCTTCGGGTATCAACTACCCCAGGGGAAGAGATCTTATTCTCAGTTGAAAAAGGCGGTGGATTTCAGTTGATCTCCATCGCCTCCTTTTTTGTAAAATTTAAAAAGCACCTATAAAAGTGCTTTTTAAAGTCGTCAGTTGACCACGTGGGACGCAGTCGGAACTTATATCTTTCAGAACCAGTATTAACTCCTGCGGTTCCTAGGCCTGCAAAAACTCTATTTTTTGCTTATAGGCCGTATTTCAAATCGATCCGACGGCAGTCAAGAGAGCGAAGCCGAGCGACCTTGACGGCCAAGTCGGCGATTTGGCATTTGTAATTATTGAGTTTCTACTCAATAGAATCTTGGATATTGTCAGATATTATTTTTAATAAGTCGGTATAAAAATTAACCGCACTAGTTATGGAGGTTAACTGGAGACGAATTGTTATTGATAAATTTGTTGTATTATATGTTTTTTTAATATACTCAAAATCTGCAGGTGTATATTTTATGCCATCACCATGAACCAAGCTATTTCTTCTTGAATATAGCCAATCAGCATATCCTATAATGCTATTTGGTAAATTTTTATTGCCAGTTGTTTTTGTGAATATTTTGCCATTACTATTGTTTACTCTTGGCTTGATGCAATCCTTTATGTTTAAGCATGTATCTAATATCTTCAATAGTTTTGAAGAATGTCTGCTTCTAAGAACATTGGAACGTGTTAATTCCTTAATCTTTTCTGTAATTAATTCATAAGATCGTTCCTTTGCAAAGAATATTTCGAACACTTCTTTTTTTGAAATAGTTTCCTTCTCTATTGTTCCAAGAATGTTATCGCGTAAACTCTTATTGTTTATGGAAAACCAAAGTAGTAATTTATCAATTAAGTAGTCGAATCTGTTAATTAAATTAACATAAACCAATTTTTGCAAATGCTTTCTATTTTTTTCAATTTGAATACCTTCAAGTTCCTTGGTTGCTGATTGTATATCATTTTCACAAAATTCTAAAAATACCCTTATATCGTTTAAGGGTTCTTTTGTCGCAATATTTTGAATATCAAGTTCTTGAAAACTTGTTATGGGGCTAACTTTTTTTGGCATTATTTTGCTTGAATAAGGAGTCAATAAATTTATCTTTTTCAATTTCCGGCATATTTGGGTCAAGTGAGTCCATTAATATTTTTTTTGCTTCGTCCCTTGTTAAAAGACCCTTTGCCATAAGGGCATTTAAAATATTGAAGATTAATTTTAGTGGGTCGAATGGACCTAGTAATATTGGCATATATTGTTTTTATTGTTTCCTTACTGACTGCATATTATCATTAAGCCTATAATTATTCAAGTATATTGATTTTTATCGAAAAATAGTGCAGAATAGCGTTAATAAGTATTTGTTGCTCCAAATAAGTATGATTAAATCACTTCTAAAAAATTATTTATTTTACGCTATAATTTTTTGTGTGTCTTTCTTTTTTCTCGCCTTATTTTCTGTAGAAGGATTTAATTGGAAAAATCTTAAGTACACAGGCACTGCAATCACTTCCGATGAATTTGCTCATATAACTGCTGGCTATTATTACCTGAAAACAGGTAGGTATTTTTTCAATTCTGAGCATCCGCCATTAGTTAAGGACATATCAGCCTTACCATTGCTCTTGATTGACCCATATATGCCAAAGATTAACACTTCAAATACATCACTTGTTGGCTACACTTACGATAAAGATATATACCCATTTGAAGACGAGACTTTTTCAAGGGAATTAGAGCGTACCAATGATGAATGGGATTTTGGTCATATTTTTTTATTCAATCAAAAAAATGATCCTGATATTATTGCTTTATATTCTCGCATTGGCGTTATCTTTTTCAATTCAATTTTCTTATTCGTACTTTTTTGGCTCATTGGTAAATTGTGGAGTCCAAGAGCTTCCTTGCTTTCAATATTTTTCATAGTATTTTCTCAATTCAGTATTGCTCATGGTTCTTTGGTTACGATGGATTTTATGTCCTCTATTTTGCAACTTATTGCATTATCTTCTTTTGCAATTTATTTAAAAAGATATGTAGAAAATAAGAATATATTGAATTGGTATCTACTTTCAGCTCTATTTTCGTCTTTGGCATTATTGGCAAAATTCTCATCATTGGTAATATTGCCAGCCATGTTTATTGGTGGCTTGATTTATATAATTGTTTTGAAAAAATCATTAAAGGAGTTTGGGAAATATTTAGTAAGATTTTCTTCGTTTACTCTTGCAACATTGCTCCTGGTAAGTTTTGTCTATTATTTTCATACTAGAAATATGACAAATAATGAAATGGTTTCTCAAATTGTTTACAATTATACCGATCAGCTAACTAACAAATCATCAGCAGACATTACTGGTGCTGTTTATTTGTCCGCCATGGTAATATCGAATCCAATTACAAAAGGCTTTGCAGAATATCTAAGTGGGATTTTGATGGTGTCAGATAGAATGAATATGGCAAGTCAAAGAATTTATTTCTTGGGAAATGTGTATGAGGCTGAGGGTGCTGGTGTTTCATATTTTCCAATCCTGTATCTGACAAAATTACCTCTACAGTTTCTTTTTCTGGGTGGCGTTGTTATGTTATTTGTTTTATATTATTTTATTTTCAATAAAAAGAAATTAAGCACAAAATTTATTAATTTCACAAACACGCCACTGTCTTTATTATTATTGCTATTTATATATCTATACTCTATTATCACATTGTCTTCAAATTTTCAAATAGGTTTACGACATATTATGCCTATCATTTTAGCAATCTCACTTCTTGTTGCAAAAGGAATTGATTTTTTTTGGAATGAAAGTATATTTTTTAAATTCTTTAAAATAAAATACATCTTTAGTTTGGTTGCTGTTTTCTTGGTTATTTCTGTAATCAGTACCTTTCCTAATTATTTGCCTTACTATAATTATTTTGGTGGCGGTATTGATAATGGTTATAAAATAGCTACTGATTCAAATTATGATTGGGGGCAGGATATCAAGGAATTAGGAAAATGGGTTCAGGATAATAAAATTGAAAAAATATATACCAATGTTTTTTCTGCCGTTCCTTTGAAGTATTATTTTGGTGATACGATGTATGAAAATTATGATATTGCTTGGTGGGGGTTACCTAAGCAAGGTTCTTATATAGCTGTATCTGCAACAAACTATCAAAACAATATTTTTTATAGAGAAAAATATCCAGTTGTTAGTGGTATTGCCACTAAGGATGAGCTTCTGTATGAAAAAAGGTATTCTATTTTAAAAGATAACCTTGTTGCTAGAATAGGAAAAACAATTTTTATTTTTAGGGTACCTGAAATTGCAGAATTTTCTAAGGTCAAGTAAAAATGTTTATTAGGTTGACAAAAATCAATAACTGTCATAGTCTGATATTGGAAACTTTAAAACTTCATATTTCCCACTATTTTATATAGGTCAATTATTACAAATTAATATATGAATTAGGATCACATATACCGTGGCAAGAAACGATACTTGCTAAAAAACAATAAGATCCTCACACATTAATTTAGGGACTTAGACCACCCTAAGGGAAGGAATCCGTTCAGATTGAACTGTCCTTATGTGTGTCTATTTGTAATAATTTTAAACATTAAGAACCCAGCAATCTAACGGCTGGTTTTTTTTTGTTTTCCAAAATTAATTTTTTGGAAACATGAGTTATAAATTTAGTCAACAATTAAGAAATCAAATGATTAGGTATTTTCAAGAATGCTATTCTTTGACGATTTCAGATGAGCAGGCTGATGAATATTTGGATTCATTGTCTAACTTATATCTCACATTTAACTCAATGCGGGAGTGATGATGTTTGCACCGTCAGGTGCAAACTCGGCTCCCGCATTACTTAACTTGATAATAAGCACACATCTAATATCATGACCACCGAAAGATTTACATATAAAATAATAGTTTCTGGAGATGGAGTGGAGGAATATAAGTACAAAACCAAAGTTCAGATTAGAGGGTATAAACGAAAGAAACGAAAGAAAAAAATTAAGGATGACACCAAGAAAGAAGTCAAAGAAAATCCCGAAAAAACAAGATTCGCCATAAATAGAACAAGAACAGATATGAGAAGAATTTTGCAATGCAATCCTGATCTTGATAAATTTTTAACCTTGACCTCAAAAATTACGGATATTGCTAAAGCCAACAAATGTTTTAATTTGTTTACGCAAAAAATCAACATTCCATATCCGAATTTCGAATATCTTTCCGTTCCTGAATTTCAAGATGACATAGATTTTTTTGGCAAGCTGAAACCTGATGGTGGAGCAGTGCATTATCATGTCGTGTGCAATCTTCCCTATGTTGACCAAAATGAGATTGCTGAGATTTGGGGTCAAGGATTTATAAAAATAAAAAGAATAGAAAAAGGAAAAAATATGATGTCATATTTATCCAAATATCTTGAAAAAGAAATGCGAGACAAAAGAATTTTTCGTAAGAAAAAATATTTTTGTTCACGAAACCTAAAAAGACCAGTTGAAATGATTGGAGATTTGGCAAAAGAATTTATGGTCACTAATAATAATTCTCTTAAATTCAAAAAAACTAGTGAGTTCGAAAATCAATACTCTGGTGTGGTTGATCATAATGATTTTGAGTTCAAAAAATAATTGTAAAAAATATGTCTAAACCAAAATTCACAACTTTTGTTTATCCACGTCAAGCAACAATTGAGTGTAATGCTCATAGAAAAAGATGCTGTTTCAACTTTGAAAATATGAATTGGGATAAAGAGCTTATATCTGCTAACAAACCCTGTGTTTGTCTTAAAAGAAGATTCCAAATAGCAGAATTATATTTTATCAATCGCTATGAAAACAAGAAATTTGATTAGTCCTAAAAAAGAACTGCTTGCATTTATTGAATAATGCTAGTATTTTATGAATTATGAAATATATCCTTTACGCACGAAAATCTAGCGAGAGCGAGGAGAAGCAAGCAATGTCTATTCCTGCACAAATTAGAGAGCTTACTCAATTAGGCGAAAAGCTCGGTTTTGAATTCGATGAAATTTATACGGAAGAAATGTCTGCCAAAAAAAGAGGAAGACCAGAATTTAATAAGATGCTAAGGTATATTGCAAAACAAAAAGATTGCTGTTTGGTTGCTTGGAAAATTGATCGCCTTACTAGGAATATTTTTGATGGAGCTAGCATTATTGAACTTTTGGAAAGTGGAAGCATTAAAGAAATTAGAACAATTGAAAAAGTCGTGACTGACAATCCAATGGATAAGTTTATTCTTTCAATTGATTTTGGTTCGGGCAAAAGATATTCCGATGATCTTAGTGTTAATGTGAAGCGTGGTAATCGTGAAAAGTTAGCCAATGGGGGTTGGCCACATATGGCACCTTTTGGATATTTAAATGACAAGGTCAACAATAAAATAATAGTTGATGAGCATAATGCAAAATGTGTCGTGCGTTTGTTTGAATTGTACTCGCAGGGAAATAAAAGCTTCAAGCAAATTTCAGATATTCTTTTTGATGAAATGTTAAGAAGTAAGTCAGGAAAAAAACTTTATCCAAGTATGCTTCATCGAATTATTCAAAATCCTTTTCATTATGGTGTTATGCTTCGCGACGGAAAATATTATCAAGGTAATCATGAGCCAATAATAACTAAGCAAGTTTTTGACACTGCTCAAGATGTTCTTCATGGTAAAAAAGATTCAAGAAAAACAGAAAGATTTTATCCCTACCGAGGTTTTATGACTTGTGCTGAATGCGGATGTGTTTTGACTGGAGATACCAAAAAAGGGAAATATGTTTACTACTTCTGTACTAATGGCAAAGGAAACTGCGAGCAACACAAAAAATATATGGCCAGTAAGAAAGCCGATGATCTTATGGCTAATTGTTTTGATTTGATTTATTTGGATGAAAAAATGATCGAAATGGTATATCAAGCTTCAAAGGAAAAACTGGCAAACAAGGAAAACAGCAATCAGGAACTTGCAGAATCAATCGACAAGAGGCTCAAATCAGTCCAAGAGCGAAAAAGCAGACTGATTGATATGTATCTGGACAATGGAATGCAAAAAGTTGACTACGAGTCAAAAACAAACGAATTGCAATTAGAGATTTTGGATCTTGAAAATCAAAAGCTTAATATTTCCAAAAGAATTGGCAATGCTGAATCTACTCTCGAACTCACAAAAGAAGTCTTTTTAACTGCAAGTAAAGCCAAAAAAGAATTTCTAAATGCAAATAATGAAAAAAGGTGTATTGCACTAGAAGAACTACTTTCGAACTTATCTGTACACAATCAAGAAATGGCTTCTGTTATCTTCAAAATGCCATATGAGATAATAAAAAAATCATCCAAAAATGATGATTTTTCTACAGTGTTGGGGAAGAGGGATTCGAACCCCCGAATGCATGGACCAAAACCATGTGCCTTACCACTTGGCTATTCCCCAATTTTTTGGAATTTTTAATTTCCAATTTTTAATTTTTAAAATAATATTCTAATTTTAAAATGTTTTAAACATTAAAAATTAAAAATTATAAAATTTGCGGTCATTCTTCCACCACTTTCGCGCCCATAATTTCCATTGCCGAATCAAGCAGCGAATTCTGTTCGCCGGGCTCGTCCGTAGTTGGCTGGCTGTCGGTGTTTTTCGGCACATCGACAATCCCTGCTTCTTTATGGGTGACGATTTTCAGGCGGATTTTCAACCCTAGAATCTTACCAAAAACAGCCTCCACTGTCAATTTATTGGCATGGTCGGTGAGTTTTTCCTTATAGAAATCATAGGGGGTGGCCAGAGTGATTTCGTTACCGCTGACCTCGATGGCTTGGCAGTTGGAGGACAGCAGGGCGGCCAAAGAATGGTTGTGGTTTTTGATTTCGACCAGTAGTTTTTTCCAATTGTTCCTGACTGAATACAAATCCACGTCGCCTTCAGGCAGGGCCGGCTCGGGATCCTTAGCGACCGGTTCTTCGGTTCGCGCGGAAACTATCTGGACGGTGTTGTGCGTAGCGGTTCCGGCGGCCGCGGTTGGGGGAGCGGGTACGGTTTTCAAATCGATTTTCCCTCCGGTTTCCTGGATCGTGTAGTCCGTCGAAGTGGCTGGAAAAGCGTGGGTGGCGCGGATGATGGCGATTTCCAGCGGCAGTTGCGGAAGCATCGAAGCGGCGATTTTGTTTTGCGCTTCAAGCAGGAGATTCAGGGCTAGGATTATGTCCGCAAGCTCGGCTTTTTCAACTTGCTGGAGCATTTTTTCCAACTGTTCCTGGGTGGCTTCGTATGCGAAATGGCTTTTGAGTTCCGGATTGATTTTTAAAAGCATCAGTTGGCGGACATAGTTAATAAGTGCTTTGGTGAAAATCTGCAGGTCGTAGCCGTTGTCCAGAAGCCCGTTGATTTGGCCGATGGCGCCGGTGGCGTCTTTTCCTAAAATCATTCCGGCGATTTCCGCGGAGAATTTGCGGTCGGTGGTGCCGAGAATTTCCTCCACTTCTTTGGCGGTAATATTCTTATCTTCCAGGGCGATGACTTGTCCGAACAGGCTTTCTGCGTCGCGCATCCCACCTTCGGCGGCGATGGCGATCATTTCCAATGAATCCTTGTCGATGGCTATTTTTTCGGCAGCGGCGATAAGGGATAGTTTTTCGATGATGTTTTCAATCGGCAGGCGGGTGAAATCGAAGCGCTGACAGCGGGAGATGATGGTGGCCGGCACTTTGTGGATCTCGGTGGTAGCTAAGATGAAAATGACATGGGCCGGCGGTTCTTCCAAAGTTTTCAAAAGCGCGTTGAAGGCCCCGGTAGACAGCATATGGACTTCGTCGATGATATAGACTTTGTATTTGAGCGCGGTCGGCGGCAAGCCGATGGTTTCACGCAGTTCGCGGATATTGTCCACGCCGGTATTGGAAGCCGCATCGATTTCGATGATGTCGAGTGATCGGTTGTCATTTATTAGTTGGCAATTCCGGCAATTTTCACAAGTCACCGCATCTTTCAAATCGGTGCAGTTGACGGTCTTGGCAAGGATGCGGGCGATTGAAGTCTTGCCGGTGCCGCGGGGGCCGGTGAAAAGATAGGCTTGGCCGATGCGGTTGTTTTTGACGGCATTGGAAAGGGTCTGGACGATATGGTGTTGTCCGATTATCTCAGAGAAATTTTTTGGGCGGTATTTCCTATAAAGGGTCTCAGACATAATTATATGATATGGCCTAAAATCGGGTTTTAGGACTGGCTTTTTAATTGATTAAGAGTACCGGAAGGGTACCCTGTCGGAGTCATTATACCATACTGGAACGGAAAAAGAAAAACGCCCTTCACAAGGCGTTTCGCATCGCAAGCGCGGCGTTATTTTTTGAAAACCCAAAATTTGTAGCCGATGAAATTCCAGAACAATCCGACGGCGGTTCCGGAAAGCGCGCCGATGTTGCCCCAGAGCTGTCCGGAAATCAGGTCTGTTCCGACCATCGGCCTGACTATGCCTACGACCAGCGTGGCTACGGTCACATTGATGAAAGCGCCGATGATACTGATCCCGATGAATTGGTAGAATTTTTTGTGCGCATCAGTTTCGGACTTATCTTGGAAAGTCCAGTGTTTATTGATGAAATAGCTGAAAATGACCGCGGCCAGGAAAGATAATGTTTTAAAAAACGAATAAAAAATCCCTTCGGTTTGTTGGGTGGAGAACATCAGGATATTCAAAATGGCCAGGTCTACGCCCGTGTTCATTATCCCGACTATGAAAAATTTCGCGAATTGTTTGATGAAGGGGAAGCGGATGAGGATTTTTTCGATTTGCATAGTTTAGTCGTTGAGAGGTTTATTAAGTTCTTCGCGGAGTTTTTCCAAGTCCGGCATCCATTCGTCGATGATCGAGAAATCTTTTTTCGTTTCGGGCTTATCTTCCGGAACTTCTTCTTTCGCCCGCATTCCTTGGGTGTCTTGGTTGGCAGGCTTCTTGTCGTTGATGATGTCATCGATATCGGCATGGTTTTTCTTGCTGTGCATTGCCGCGAAATTGCGCATAGCGCTGCCGGTTTGGATCACGTTTTCGATGGAAGCCCAATCCGATTCGATGTCGCGAGGCGTTACGATCGTGACTTCATCGCCAGGTTCCACTTTGAAATAGGTGATCGAGGCCAAAAGGACCCGGTATGGCTGGCCGTCGGCGGTTATGAAATAGTTCCCGTCAGCATCTTGGTTGACGATTCCGATCAGCCGCTTCCTTTCGACCGGTCCGATCTGTTTGTACATAAAAGAACCCTCGGAAGTGATGGTCAGCTTGAGCATATCGCCCTCGATTAATTTTGACTTGGAAGCATAGTTGGCGGGAACGGGGTATTGTTTGCCGTCCAGGCCGATCATAATTTGTCCGTCGAATGTCCCTTCGATAATCCGGCCGTCGCCATCTTCTTCGATTTTCCTTTTTCGGCCGACTTTCTTTTTCCCTTCCAATTGGAGCAGCATAGCCTTGGCAGCTTGCAAACTTTTTTCGGAATTATAAATCATCTCGCGCAAGGCGTTGATTTTTTCCGCTTGGTTTTCAATTTGATCTTTATCGTCCATTTGTTTTTGTTAATTTGTTTTTGTTTTATACCCATAGTCGGTTTGCGATGCGACTTCCGTCGCTATGCCATATAAAACCTCTATGAGTCTATACAAATATTATATAATTATATTGCAAATGGTGCAAGACATAGAAGTGCGGATATGGAAGTGCAATAAACGTAAATGTTATTTTGTACTAATAATAATCAAGGTTTCCGCATATTGCCGGCAATAAAAAAATATCAGGATATTGGACTTCGATCATTTCTGGTCGAATTTTCTAAGTATGGAAAAATAGCCTGCTGTCCGGGAATCTTGTTCTAAAATAGTTAAATAATGCGGATGGAAATATCGAAGAAAAATTGTTGGGAATTCAAAAAATGCGGCCGGGAAATCGGCGGGGTTAATGCGGCTAAAGACGGAATTTGTCCGGCCGCTTGCAATACCGAGGCGGACGGTTTTTGTGACGGGAAAAATGGCGGCCGAGCCTGTATCTATGTGATCGGGACTTTGTGCGACGGGGAGTGTCGGCAGGCCTATGAGAGCAAAGAAAAGCTTTGTGGCAAATGCGAATTTTATCTGCAACTCAAGAGGGAATATCCGGGCGGGATGACGATTTTCTCCTATGTCGATTATATGATTAAGCACAATAGGGGTGAGCCGGCGGACAATAGGTGATCAGATCGCATCGGCAAACGGAACGGTTCGGATTAGGGAACTGTTTTTTTAATGGTATAATAATAAGATGAAATATAAATATTTACTAGCTATAATTTTTCTCGCGGGATTTTTTTCCGGTGCGGGAATTTCACAGGCGCACCAGCCGCGGGTCGTTTTCGGTGAAACCGCTGTCCGCGTGGAAGAGCCGGAAATTTCCAAAGCTTATTACGGCGAGCTGGAAGGGCGACCTGATTCGTTCTGGATCCGCAGTGACAAACCGTTCGACCTGTATGCCAACGTGCTGGTGCCGGACGTGCCGGGCGCGCGGAAGGACATTTCTTTTGAAATCAAGAAGGACGGAGAGTCATTGGTGGCGTCGGACGGCGTGGGTTTCAGGTGGACGAATTTCTATGAACCTTTCGCGGGTGACAATTATTTCAAAGGTCCGGAATATAAGACGCGGGCTGAGGCGGGGAGTTATGAAATCAAAGTTTCCAATCCGGGCAATACCGGCAAATACGCTTTGGCTGTCGGTGAAACGGAATCCTTCGCGATAGGCGGGGCATTGGAGGCGATCGCGGCCATTCCGCGGATTAAGAAAGATTTTTTCGGCGAATCGGCATTATCAGCCTATCTGAACCAAATCACCTTGCTTTTGCTTGCGATCATATCCGCGCTTGCCGGGATAATCTGGTTATGGGTCCTGGCTTATCGAAAAAAAAGAAAAAATAATTTTTAAATATGCAAGTTTGGAAAGCAAACGCTCTGGATATATGGCTGGAAGAAAAATCATTTTAGCTTCAAAATCGCCGAGAAGAAAAGCTCTTTTGGAGCAGATCGGTCTTAAATTCGATATCCGGGAAAGCGGATATGAAGAGGATATGGGCGCGATGGACGATCCGCACGAGCTGGTCAAATCTCTGGCTTTGAATAAAGCGCGAGATGTCGCCCGGCATTATGATGACGCGATCATCATCGGAGCCGACACATTCGTCATTTTCGACGGCAAATTTATCGGCAAGCCGAAAGACGCGCGGGATGCCAAAGATATATTGCGAAATTTTTCTGGCAAACGGCACGAGGTTGTTTCGGGATTCGCCATCATTGATACGAAAAACGATATTGTGATCAATGATATCGGCACGGCTTCGGTCAAGTTTAGGACGCTGACGGAAGAAGAAATCGACGACTATATCGCGACCGAAGAACCGTTGACGAGAGCCGGAGCCTACGGCTTGATGGAGCGGGCAGCTGTCCTAATCGACGGTATCGAAGGGGATTTCTATTCCGTAATCGGTTTGCCGCTCAATAAAGTCTATGTGAATCTGGTGAAGTTAGGCGTGGATGTCTTGAAGTCGTAAATATTAAAATAATAAGGATTGTCACCTCGGATGAAACCGGGGTTTTTTCGCTAAAAGCAATCCCTAGATTGATATTTTTTGTTTGGCTTGCCTGTGGATAACTCGGCTTTGACATTGTGGAGGGGTGGAGTAAAATAGGGATATAGGAATATGAAGTGGGGTAAAGTGGTAAGTGGCCCGATTCGAAACTACGAGTGATGCGCGAATCTATGGATATAGATGATTCGTAGTTTGAATGTAATCCGTAAATTCGCACCAGTTATGTTTATAGGAGAATATTCACATTCGGTCGATGAGAAAAAAAGATTGGCAGTGCCAAGCAAGTTCCGTGCGGAATTGAAGAGCAAAGTCGTAGTCACGCGCGGATTGGACAAATGTTTGTTCATCTACACTATGAAAGCTTGGGAGGAATTAGCAGGCAAACTCGGAACTTTGCCGGTCGGTGAAGCCGGTACGCGAAGTTTCACCCGCCTGATGCTGGCCGGAGCGGTGGATGTGGACGTGGACAAACAAGGAAGGATTTTGATTCCGGATTATCTGAAAGAATATGCAGGGCTCGCCAAGAACGTGGTGATCGCCGGATTGTATAACCGTTTGGAAATATGGGATGAAAATAAATGGAAAGAATATAAGGAGAAAGCCGAGAAGAATTCCGATGAAATCGCGGAGCAGTTGGGAAAGTTAGGAGTGTACTAAGAAATTTTAAAGATTAAATTTTAAATTTTAAATCAATTTTAAATCACTGAATGGATAAATATTAAAAATTTTATCATTTGGATTTCATTTTAAATTTAAAATTTATAATTTGAAATTATGGGATGACAATTCATAAATCGGTTTTGCTGAAAGAAAGCATCGAAGGTCTCAATTTGAAAAAAGGATCCGTTGCTGTGGACGCCACTCTGGGGGGAGGCGGACACAGCGATGAGATTTTGAAAATTATCGGCGGAGGAGGGAAACTCATTGCCATTGATCAGGATTCTCAGGCGATTGATGGTTTCCGCAAACGATTGCCCGGAGAAGGCGGGAATGTGATTACGGTCAAAGATAATTTTGCAAATCTGCAAAATATCTTGGCGGAGCTGGGAATCGGGAAGGTAGATGCGATTTTGGCTGACCTCGGATATTCCTCGATACAATTGGAGGATCCGGCAGTCGGGATGAGTTTTTTGCAGGACGCGCCGCTGGATATGCGCCTTGACCGCGAAGGCGGATTGACGGCTAGGAAGATCGTGAATGAATATACGCAGGGAGAAATCGCCCGCATCCTGAAAAATTACGGTGAAGAGAGGTTTGCCGGCATCATCGCCAAGAGGATTGCCGACCGGCGGAAAATAAAACCCATTGAGACGACGCACGAACTGGTCGGGATCATAAATGACGCGATACCGGAAAGATTCCAGCATGGCAAGATCCATCCAGCGACGAAAACTTTCCAGGCTTTGCGGATCGAGACCAATAAGGAACTGGAAATGCTGGATAAATTCGTGCCGCAGGCGATCGACGCCTTGGAAGTCGGAGGACGGTTGGCCATCATCTCATTCCATTCATTAGAAGACAGGATAGTTAAAAATATATATCGGGAAAATGCTAAGGGATGCATTTGCCCGGCGGACTTCCCGATTTGCCAGTGCGGTCGGAAAGCTAAAATCAGGATAATCACAAAAAAGCCGGTTATTCCGACGGAGGATGAACTGGGTGGTAATCCTCGGTCACGGAGCGCGAAGCTCCGGATTTGTGAAAAAATACAAGGATAAGGCGCAAAATGCAAAAGCACTGACAAAATATAAAAATAAACAAAAAATTTTCAGGGGGACTGAAAATAAATGTCGCGAGTTTTGATTTTAAACAAATCTGCCAAGGGCCCTGACCGGGCTCGGATGCGAAAAACTTCTGCTTTTTTGGGCGGCGTTTTTTCCGCAAACGGAAAAATCGGCACAGCTGGAAGGGCTGAAATCAACTTGATGTCGCTGGTTTTCGCTATAGCGCTGGGCGCTTGTGTCTGCGGGGCATTCTATCTGTATCAAGTCAATGATATCGCGACCAAGGGTTATGAAATCCGGGAACTGGAAGGCAAAATCCAAGAATTGGACAAGGAAAGCAAGCGGATGGAGATCCATGAAGTCGAATTGCGTTCGATGTATAATATTGAAAAAGCTTCGCAGGATTTGAATTTGGTAAATTCCGGCGAGGTGACCTATGTGGAAATAAATGGGCCTGTGGCAATGAAGTGATCCGAGGGAGACTTTAGACTTATTGGTTTTTAAGCAGGACTTTTTATTATTCTATGTCAGTATCAGTTATAAATAAGAAAAAATCCGAGGGGGTTTCCAACTGGAGGATAAATGCGCTGGCCTTTTTGTTTTTTGCGCTAGTGTTGGTGCTTTTATTGCGTTTCTATAATTTGCAGGTTCTCCAATGCGACCAGTATCGGGCTTTGGCTGAGGGCCAACATTCTTTTTTTAAAAACCTGGTTCCGAAGCGCGGAGAAATATTTATGAAGGATCGGGCGGGGTTGTATCCGGCGGCAGTCAATCGCGAAACCAAAATGGCATATGCTGTGCCGAAGGAAATCGAGGATTCGTCCGAGGCGGCCGATGCCGTGGCGTCGATTTTGCAAATGGATGCCGGGGATCTTAAAACCAGATTTGAAAATAAGGATGATATGTATGAATTGCTGAAACATCGTTTGAATGAAGATGAAATCGGAAAAATCAAAGATTTGGATTTGAAGGGTATCCGATTGGCCGATGAAAATTATCGATACTATCCTTCTTCTGAATTAGCAGCCAATGCGTTGGGGTTCGTGGGCTGGAAGGGCGATACTTTGGGTGGACGCTATGGCTTGGAAGCTTATTTCGATGATCAGCTAAGAGGGACCGACGGATCGCTTTTCCATGAGCGGGACGCATCCGGTGGTTGGATAGGTGGTGGGCAAAAAGAGATTTCACAAGCTAAAAACGGCGATACCCTTATCCTGACATTGGATCATATCGCGCAATATCAAGCTGAAAAAATCCTGAAGAGCGCGACTGAAAGATACGCGGCAGACGGAGGACAAATCGTGATTATGGACCCGGATACCGGAAAAATATTGACTTTGGCCAGCTATCCGACTTTCAATCCGAATGATTATGCCAAGACCGAGGACCTAAACTCTTTCCGCAATCCGGCGGTAAACGACGCTTACGAGTCGGGAAGTGTTTTTAAGCCGATTACGATCGCAGCCGGCTTGGACAGCGGCAAGATTTCACCTGACACGACCTATATCGATACCGGATCAGTCAAAGAAGCGGGTTATAACATCCGCAATTCCGATTTGAAATCCAATGGCAAACAGACCATGACCCAAGTATTGGAAAAATCCTTGAATACCGGGGTCATATATGTGGAAAAATTGTTGGGCAATAAGAATTTTGCCGATTATGTCGAGCGGTTCGGCTTTGGAACCCAGACGGGGATAGAATTGGTCGGAGAGGCCAGGGGAAATATCAATAATTTGAAAAATCTGAAAAGCAATATCCAGTTCTTTACGGCCTCATTCGGACAGGGTATCACGGTCACTCCGATCCAATTGGCGGCAGCATATAGCGCCATCGCCAATGGCGGTACCTTGATGAAACCGCAAATAATCGATAGTATTATCCATGCGGATGGTAGTGAAGATGTTGTGCGGACGCAGGAAGTCCGCCGGGTTATTTCTCCGCAGGCCGCTATGCAGACCGCTGAGATATTGCGCAGCGTGGTGACGGACGGACATGGCAAGCGGGCGGACGTCCCGGGTTATCTGGTAGGCGGCAAGACGGGTACGGCGCAGTTGGTCGATCCGGAAACCGGAAAATATGCGGAAGGGAAATCAACGGGGTCTTTTGCCGGATTCGCTCCGATCAACGATCCAAAATTCGTCATCGTCGTGAAGTTGGATAATCCGAAAAACGTGGAATGGGCTGAATCGAGCGCGGCGCCGGCTTTCGGCGAATTGATGAAATTCTTGCTGGAATATTATAATGTCGAGCCGACGGAGGAATATACGCAAAAAGAATTGGATGAATTTAACCGATACCATACATTAAGCCAGCTTTCAGAGGAAAAGGATAAAGCCGAAGTGGCGGCCGATAGCGCGGATGCGCCTCCGTCTGAGGTTAAAGAATCTAAAAAGAAAGAAAAGTAATGGCAAATAACGAATCCTACAAAATATTGATGTTGCAAAAAATCCTTCGTATGATGGCCGTTTTGGTGCTGAAGAAATATAAGCCGAAAATCGTAGGCATCACCGGTTCAGTCGGCAAGACTTCGACCAAAGAAGCTATATTTTCCGTTTTAGAAAGCAAATTCCGCGTCAGGAGGACGAATAAAAATTATAACAATGAAATCGGGCTACCCTTGACGATTATCGGTGCGGATAGCGGGGAGGATTCCCTTTGGAGATGGCTGATGGTTTTTTTAAAATGGTTTTGGATCATACTTGCGCCGATTAGGTACCCGGAGGTGCTGGTTTTGGAAATGGGGGCGGACAGGCCTGGGGATATGAGATATCTGACCGGATTTATCCGGCCTGATGTAGCCGTGATAACCGATGTTTCATCGAGCCATATGGAATTTTTCAAAAACATAGAAGGTGTCGCAAAAGAAAAAAGCGTCTTAGTGAAAGAATTAAGCGGAAAGGGATTAGCGGTAGTCAACGCGGACAATCCCTACCTAGCTAAAATAAATCCGCCGGGCGATGCGGTGACTTTCGGATTTTCCGAAGAGGCTCAGATGCGGGCTACGGACATATCTTTCAGTTATGCGGATGACTACGAAGAGATCCTGAAAGGCTTGAGTTTCAAGTTGAATTACAAAGGCACTACGATTCCGGTGCGGTTGAATAATGTCCTGGCTAGGCATCAAATCTATTCGGCACTGGCAGCTACGGCTGTCGGAACGGGATTTGGCATAAATTTAGTGGAAGCAGGGGCGGCTTTGGAAAATTTTTCTTTGCCGTATGGCCGGATGAATCTGATAGTTGGCATAAAAAACAGTTCAATAATCGATGACACTTATAATTCTTCACCCACGTCAGCCTTAGCGGCTTTGGATGCGTTGGGTGAAATAGCCGCTTCTGGCGGAAAATATTTCAGAAAAATAGCTGTGCTGGGAGATATGCTGGAATTGGGAGGGGAATCGGCGGAAAAGCACGGGATTGTCGGACGAAAATTTTTGGAAATCAAAGGCGATCTATTTTTCGCGGTTGGGAAAAGGATGCAGTCAGCTGTCGATGAATTGCGTAAAAACGGTTTTCCTCAAGAAAATATTTACCATTTTGAAAGTCCGGTCGAAGCCGGGGAAAAAGTACGGGAAATTATCCAAGAAGGGGATTTGGTATTAGTTAAGGGTTCGCAGGGTATGCGGATGGAAAAGGTCGTGGAAGCGATTATGGCTGATCCGGCGGAGGCTGAAAAACTCTTATGCCGGCAGAGTCAGCATTGGCGGGAGATTCCTTGGAAATCGGTGTAATGCCGTTTTTACAGGGCGTATTGATTTTCTGCTCTAAGTGGTGTAGACTGATTTTACGTTTAAATCAGAATAAGACATATGCCGTCATCGTCTAGCCCGGTCTAGGACGCCAGGTTCTCATCCTGGAAATCAGGGGTTCGAATCCCCTTGGCGGTACTGGGATTTTATTTGCGCCAAGCGGATTCGAACGGGCAGCAGTGAGGCAAGCCGCCGCGGCGCAGACGAATGCCGATGGATGCGAGCAAGTGAGCATTCAGCGCTGCCCAGGACAAGGAGTCCGCCGCGGACGACGCGAAAATCCCCTTGGCGGTACTGGGATTTTATTTGCGCCAACAATGAAATGATCGGATTTGTCTGATGGCAGTCGGACTACAAGGATGCGCAGTCCATTACTAAGCACTAAATACAATTTTTGTGGATGCGAAGAAGGCTTTAGTTGAATTTAAGGGGAAAATTGATCCGTATCTGGAAAAGTATTTCCAGAAAAAAATCCAAGAGGCTGGCAAGATAGATGTCATCGCAGAAGAAACGTTGCACCTTATTAGGGATTATACGATGGCTGGAGGCAAGAGGATCCGGCCGGCTTTTTTGTATTTCGGTTATCTGGCGGCTGGCGGGAAAGATAAACGGAGGGCTATGGGAATTTCTATCGCAGTTGAATTGTTGCATTCGTTTTTACTTATCCATGACGATATCATTGATCGCGATCCGAGCCGGCATGGAGTGGAAACCATCCATGAGAGATTCAAGAATATCGGAAAAAAATATGATTTAGGCAAAGATCATATGCATTTTGGAAATTCTATGGCGATGATGGCGGGCGATATGACTGCGGCAATGGCCTGCGAAATAATTTTCAATTCCAAATTTCCGGCGGGAAATATCATCAAGGCCTTGGATAAACTGCAGAAAATCGTTTTTATCACGGTGCCTGGAGAAATGATGGACGTGATGATGCAATACGCGGGTGAGGCGACCGAAGAGGCTGTTTTAAAGATGCACGAATGCAAGACCGCGCGCTACACTTTCGAGGGGCCTTTGCATCTAGGCGGCATATTGGCGGGTGGAGATGCGAAACTATTGAAGCATTTTTCCGATTATGCTTTGCCGCTTGGAAAAGCTTTCCAGCTCCAGGATGACATCTTGGGAATTTTCGGGGAAGAGAAGAAAATCGGCAAGCCGGTCGGATCGGATATCGTCGAAGGCAAACAGACGGTTTTAGTAATCAAGGCTTTGGAGCTTGGCAATGCCAAGCAAAAAGCGGTCATTAAAAAATATTTGAAAAAAACAGATTTGAAGCGGGAAGAGCTTGAGGATTTCCGGCAAGTGATCATAGAAACCGGTTCGCTGGAGTACTCGCAAAAATTAGCCGCAAAATTCATCCGAGAAGCTTTGATAGCCTTGGGTAAAATAAAATTTAAGAATAATGAGTCCCGGGAATTCCTATCTGGCATCGCGGAATATATGCTGGATAGGGAAATGTGATCAGACCGGCGTGGTAAAGTTGCCTATTTGTTAATTTCAAGGTAAAATTTTCATATATGACTACTGAAGGAATATCCAAACAAATGCCAAAACATCTGGTCATTATTCCGGATGGCAATCGCCGTTGGGCCAAGGATCGAGGTTTAGCGCCTTGGAAGGGACATGAAGCTGGCGCTGAAAATACCGAGAAACTTATCCGTTTCGCTTTGAAAAAAGGCGTGGATTGCATAACTTTTTGGGGATCATCCATTGATAATCTGACAAAAAGGCCTATCCAAGAAAAGAAAGCCTTGTTGGACATATATAAGAAATATTTCGAAAGGATGTTGGAAGGATCGGATATCTATGAAAATGAAATCAAGGTCAATTTCATCGGACGATGGGAGGATCAATTCCCGGAATCATTGAAGCGGATATTGTATATGTTGGTTGAAAAAACCAAAAACTATGAAAAGAAAATCATCAATTTTATGTTAGCCTACAATGGTGATGACGAAATGCTTTCTGCTATCGCGAAAATCCACGATAAATATGAAAAAGGGATTAAAATAACCGCGCAGATGCTGAAGGAGAATCTGATGACCGCGGATCTGCCGCCGGTCGATTATCTGGTCCGGACCGGCGGAGACGCCCACCTGAGCGCCGGTTTTATGATGTGGGATATGGCGAACGCGCAACTGTGTTTCGTCGATGATAAATATCCCGATTTCAACGATGAGAAATTGGGAGAGGCGTTGGATGAATATGTAAACCGGCAAAGAAGGTTCGGGGAATAAATTTAAAAAATCAAAATTTAATTAAAAACGCAATGAAAAAAATTTCCCTGGTCATTTTCGCGCTTCTTTTCGTTCCGATGCTGGTTTTGGCGCAGGCAGATAAGAAAAAAGCTATTTATTTCTATTCGGAAACTTGCGCGCATTGCGAACAAGTCAATGGATATTTCCAAGAGCAGGATATTTACGGCAAATATGATATCCAGAAAATTGAAGCTTCTGGTCCGTATAATTTGGATTATCTGAATAAATTTTTCGATGCTTTCGGCGTACCGGCGGAGAAACGCGGTTTTCCGGTGGTATTTTTTTCTGATAAGATGATTTTTGGCGATAAACCGATTATCGATAGTTTTGTCAAAGAAATCGACCAGACCGACGCATCGGAATTCCCTACGCCGGAAAAAATCAGCCTGTTATTGGAAAGCAACAGTGGCAAGGGGGCGGACAAACATTCCGGTGCCAGCGTTTCAATACCGGTTTTGTTTTGGGCGGCGTTGGTGGATGCGATCAATCCCTGCGCTTTTGCCGTCCTGATCCTTCTGGTTGCGACCGTGATTTCTTCCAAGGGCAGAAAAGAAGGATTGCTATCCGGCTTGATGTTTTCGCTGTCTGTTTTTATCTCATATTTTCTGATGGGTCTGGGAATATACAAAGCTATAGGCGCCTTCAATCTTCCGCAGATTTTTTCCATCGTTATCGGAGGCATAGCCATCTTAATCGGTCTGGCCAATTTGAAGGATTTTTTCTGGTATGGCAAAGGTTTCGTGATGGAGGTCCCTTTCGGTTGGCGGCCGAAAATGCAATCGATTATCAAAAAGGTAACCAGCCCGTTGGGTGCGATGGGGGCTGGATTCGTAGTAAGTCTTTTCCTTCTGCCTTGCACGAGTGGCCCGTACATAGTCATTTTGGGTCTTTTGGCGCAAAGGGAGGACTTGGCACGGTCAGTTTCCTTGCTGGCGCTCTATAATCTGATATTTATCCTGCCGATGGTTGTAATAACTATCGGGATGTATTTCGGAATCAGAGCCAAGCGGCTTGAGAGCTGGAGGCAGCGCAATATCAGGTTGCTGCATTTGGTGGCGGGTGCGATAATGCTGTTTATCGGGGTATATCTGATCCATAATTGGCTATGATAATTTTTAATTTTTAATTTTTAATTTTGCAAAGACAATATTAAACATTTGCAAGATTGGAGATTTCAAAACTATATGGCGATGGAATTTACAGACCAGAATTTCGAACAGGAAGTCCTGAAAAGCGACAAACCGGTCTTGGTCGATTTTTGGGCGCCGTGGTGCGGTCCGTGCCAGATGATGGGCCCGATAATCAGCGATTTGGCAACTGAGATGGGGGATAGGGCCAAAATAGGCAAGCTCAATGTCGATGAAAATCCCGATACCGCTGCCAAATTCGGCATAATGTCAATCCCTTCGATCAAGATTTTCAAAGGCGGCAAGGTCGTCAAAGAATTTGTCGGCGTGCAGAATAAAGACAGTCTGAAGACCGAGCTGGGAAGTTTGTAGGAAATTTTATAAAGCACCTCGCGGAAAGCAGCCGGGATTTTCCGGGCTGCTTTTTTTGCGCGCTGTTTCCAGTCAGATTTGTTTTTTTATTTCCGGAATGTTAAAATGGACAAAAAGGCGGATTGGTAGCGGGGATAATAAATTTTAAGAAATAAAAAAAATGGCTATGGAAAAAGAAAATAAGATATATGATTTGATTATCATCGGTGCTGGAGCAGCCGGACTTACGGCTTCATTGTATGCTTCGCGTTATAAGCTGGATCATTTGATATTCGGTATGGAACCGGGCGGACAAATAAACGAAATCCATAGTTTGGAGAATTGGCCGGGAGTCGTTTCGATTCAGGGCAAAGAGCTGATCGGCCGGATGGTCGAACAGGTCAATAATTTCGGAGTGCAAATCAAAGGCGAATCTATCAACTCCGTCCAAAAAAACGCTGCCGACATTTTCGAGATAGGAAGTGGCAAAGAGAAATATCTGGCTAAAACGCTAATTATGGCGATGGGTGCCAGCTATCGTAAGATGAATATTCCAGGTGAAAAGGAATTTACCGGCAAAGGTGTTTCATATTGCGCCACTTGCGATGCGATGTTTTTCCGCAACAAGGTCGTCAGCGTGATCGGCGGCGGTAATTCGGCGGCCGTGGTGGCCCTGGAGCTGACCGATTTCGCTTCCAAGGTGTATCTGGTCTATCGCGGCGAGAAATTGTCAGCTGAGCCGGTGTGGCTCGATAGGCTGGCGGCTAATCCGAAAATTGAAATTATCAAGAAGGCGAACGTCATTGAAATAAAAGGGGATGTCAAAGTGGAAAGGATAATCCTTGATCGGGCATTGGAAAATGATAAGACGTTTTTGCCGGTTGACGGGGTTTTCATCGAAATCGGCAGTGAACCTGGCATCGAGTTGGCTAGGAAGCTGGGAGTGGAAACCGATGAACAGAATTTTATCAAAGTCGGCGCCGATCAAAGTACGAATGTGCTGGGGGTTTTCGCGGCCGGCGATATCACGACCGGTTCCAATAAATTCCGGCAGATCATTATGGCCGCGGCTGAAGGCGCTTTGGCGGCCAATAGCGCATATAAGAAATTAAAAGTTTGAATTAAGGAATAAATTTATGAAATCAATCAAATTGTCGAAAAAATTCGGCGGGCCCGCCTCGCGTCGACGAGCGGCCATTTCCGCGAGTCAAGGCGGGAAAATCGAGGTTAATTCCAAATTGAAGTTGACCAAAGAAAACTTGCCGGTTTTGTATACGCCCGGCGTGGCGGAAGTTTGCAAAGCGATTGCCAAAAATAAAAAACTTTCCAAGTCATATACGATCCGCAAAAATTGCGTGGCGGTGGTTTCGGACGGTTCAGCGGTACTGGGCTTGGGCAATATCGGTCCGGAGGCTGGTTTACCGGTGATGGAGGGCAAAGCCCTGCTGTTTAAGGAATTGGCGGGCGTGGATGCTTTCCCGATCGTGCTGGCGACGCAGGATGTCGAAGAGATCATACGGACGGTGAAATATCTGGAGCCGACTTTCGGGGGGATAAACCTGGAGGATATCAGTGCTCCGCGCTGTTTTGAAATTGAAGAAAGATTGAAAAAGGAGATGGACATTCCGGTTTTCCATGATGACCAGCATGGTACGGCCATCGTGGTTTTAGCTGGACTGACCAACGCTCTCAAGGTTGTCAAAAAGGAAATCAATAAAATCAAGATCGTGGTTTCCGGCGCTGGTGCGGCTGGCACGGCTATTGCTAAGTTGCTTATCAAAGCCGGCGCTAAAAATATCGTGATGGTGGATAGCCAAGGCATTATTTTCAAGGAACGGGCGGGCGGACTCAACGGTGCCAAGATGGAAATCGCCAGCATTACCAATCCGCATAATTTGCAAGGTACGGTGGAAGATGCTTTGGAACAGGCGGATGTTTTCATCGGGGTTTCCGCGCCGGACATTTTGCGCCATATCCATATCGCCAAGATGAATAAGGACGCTATCGTTTTTGCAATGTCTAATCCGGTTCCGGAAATTATGCCGGAAGAAGCCATTAAGGGCGGGGCGAAAGTCGTAGCTACTGGCCGTTCGGATTATGCCAACCAACTTAACAATGTCTTGGCTTTCCCAGGAATTTTCCGCGGAGCATTGGATAATGGAGTGAAAAAAATAACGGATAAACATAAATTGGCGGCGGCGCAAGTTATCGCCGGGTTGATAAAAAAACCAACTGCTGATAAGATAATACCAGACGCACTGGATGCCCGCGTGGCAAAAGCGGTTTCAAATGTTTTTAAGAAATAAAAACAGTTGCCGCAAAGTACGGATTTTGCAAAACTGAGAAGATGTGCGAAGCTCAATCTTATTCGCGCATCCGTATCAATTCGTAATTCGTAGGGTAATCATATGAAAATACACAAACAAAAAATCGAAGTCAAAAGCACGACCCAAGCTGAGTTTATCGACATAACCGACAAGGTCAGCGAAGTCATCGATAACTCCGGCGTACGGGAAGGGCAAGTTTTGATTTACTCGCCGCATACTTCGGCGAGTATCATAATCAACCATAATGAAGCGATGCTCCTGCAGGATTTTATGCGGGTGCTATATCGGATCGTGCCGATAAACGACAGGTATTCGCATGACGTGTTCGAACTTAATCGTTCCCATAAGTCGGATGGACGCAGCAATGGCCATTCGCATTGTAAAAGCATGCTTTTAGGCGTGAGTGAGACGGTTCCGATTGAAAAAGGTAAAATGCTTCTGACTGAGAAACAGAATATTTTCGTAGTCGAATTGGATGGGACAAGGACCAGGGATATCATAATCCAAGTTATCGGGATATAAATCCGTATGAGTAAATTGGTCAATAACTTAATCCGCGACGGCTATCTGAAAAGCGACGCGATCATAGATGCCCTTGAACATATCAGGCGGGTCGAATTCGTTCCGAAGGATTTGGAGCTTGAAGTGGATGCGGATGTGGCCTTGCCGATCGGTTATGGCCAGACAATTTCCCAGCCTTTGGTGGTGGCCATAATGCTGGAATTGCTTGACCCGCAAAAAGGGCAAAAAATATTAGATGTCGGCAGCGGCTCCGGTTGGACTACGGCGCTATTGTCATATGTCGTCGGTCCGGAAGGCAAGGTGATCGCGGTTGATATAATCGACGCTTTGTCTAAATTCGGACGGACGAACGCGGACAAGTTCGGTTTTGTTGAAAAAGGCATCGCCGAATTCCATAATGCCGATGGAAGCAAGGGTTTTCCAGCGCAAGCCCCATATGATCGCATTTTAGTTTCCGCTTCGGCTAATGATGAGATTCCGCAGGCTCTAAAAGACCAGTTGAAGATCGGCGGCAAGATGGTTATCCCATATCGCAATAGCATCATCTATCTGGAGAAAGAAAGCGCGGATAAATTTTACAAAGAAGAATTCCCGGGATTCACTTTCGTGCCTTTCGTTATTAATTAATTCGCAGAAGCATCATTATGTGGAAAAGGTTTATCACTTTCTTGATAATTCTGACTGCCCTGGCGGGCGGGTTTTTTTATTTCCGTTACCAGGTTTATTTTGCACACGGAAGAAACCCTGAAAATCAAACTTTCGAGGTTATTAAGGGAGAAGGGAACGGGCAGATCGCGATTAAATTGGAACAGGCCGGATTGGTTTCCGGAAATTGGTACTTCTATTACTACTTGCAGATTCATGGGCTCGTGAATAAGATTTTACCCGGAAAATATACCTTGAACGGCGATATGGGTATTCCGGAAATCGCAGTCCATATCACAAGCGCGGAAAATATCCTGCCGGGCCACGTGAGGATAACTATCCCTGAAGGTTGGACTAGTAAAAAAATCGCGGAAAGGCTAACTGCGAACGGTCTGGATGGGAAGGGATTCTTGGAAATCGTGCAAAACCCCCAGGAGATATCATCCGGATATGGATTTTTGGACGGAGCGGCCACTTTGGAGGGTTATTTGTTCCCAGATACTTATTTTTTAAAAAAAGATATCACCGCCGGTGGTGTAGTCGAAAAGATGCTGGATAATTTCGACAAAAAACTGACGCCCGAAATGCGTGCCGAAATTGAAAGGCAAAAAAAACCGGTTTCGGATATCATCACTATGGCCAGTATCGTAGAGCGGGAAGTTGGATTATTCGAAGATCGTGAACTGGTCAGCGGCTTGTTTTGGAACCGTATTACTATCGGCCAGCCCCTGCAAAGCGATGCGACGCTGACTTATATCCTGGATGATGAAATCGGACAGCATACATTGGAACAAACGATGATTGATTCCCCCTATAATACTTATCGGAATAAGGGCTTGCCGCCTGGTCCGATTGCCAATCCGGGCTTGGCTGCTATTAAGGCCACGCTCTATCCTAAAAATTCGGAATATAATTATTTCCTCAGTGATCCGAAAACCGGACAGACTATTTTTTCCAAAACTTTCGAGGAACATGTTTCCAATAAAGGTAAATATGGATTGTAAATCGGTCGGAATCGGGAATGGGATAAAAAAACTTTGCTAATGGGCAAAGTTTTTTATTTTAGCGGGCGATAGGGGTTAACCTTGACAAATATATCCATTATGTGATAATATTGTTTGAACTAAAAAATTTAACTATCGGATATGCAAAAAAGTAATAAATCAGCCCTGAGTGAGGCAAAAAACGGCAAATCAAGATTTCTTGACTTGGCAGGTATTTTGTTATCTGGCTTGCCGCAACGATCGCAAGAAATCGTAAAGAAAAGATTCGGCTTGGCTGATGGCGGAATTGAAACGTTGGAAAAAATCGGAAACAGCTATGGTATAACGCGGGAGAGGGTTCGTCAGATAATTACCTATGCTATCAAAAAAGTCGCTGATTTTTCCGATACGGCTGAATTCAAACAAGCTGAGGAGAGGATAATTTTGGAAATATCCCGAAGGGATGGTATAATAAGTGAAGAAAAATTAATTGAAAAACTTGGCTCAGGCAATTTGAATGAAGCCAATTCGGTCATATTTTTCGCGGTTTGTTCCAATAGGATAGTTGGGATCGAGGAAAAGGAGCTGACAAAAAAATCCTGGGCTCTTTCGAAAGATGTGATGGTGAAAGTGAAAGATGTAGCCAGTACCGCAAAGGAGGTTTTGGTCGTATCAAACACCCCATTGGCGGATATTGAAATGGCTGAAAAAGTCATGGCTAGAAAAAAAGAATTTTCCAAGAGCCAAATTTTGAATTATCTGGATGTCTTGACGGAAATTTCAAGGAATAAATTCGGTCGTTGGGGTTTTTCCAAATGGATGGAGATAAATCCGAAGGGTACGCGGGAGCGGATCCATCTGGTTTTGAAAGAAAAAAAGAAACCGCTGCATTTCACGGAAATCGCGAAGCTTATCGATGAATCGGGAATCAGCAAACGAAAATCCCATCCGCAGACGGTGCATAATGAATTGATAAAAGATAATAGGTTCGTCTTGATCGGCAGGGGTATATATGCCCTGCGGGAATGGGGCTATGCTCCCGGCGCCATCAAGGATGTGCTGGAGGAAATCCTGAAGAAAAACGGCCGGGCGATGACAAAAGAAGATATTTTAACGGAAGTGGATAAATTAAGGCAGGTCAAAAAAACTACGGTGATGATAAATTTGAACAATAGCGGCAGTTTCGCCAAGGTTGACGGGAAATACGATTTAAAAGACAGGCGGCGGGTTTTGTAGGATAAGTACGGACCAAGCGCTAGTCAATTTGCAACGGCAAATATTAAAAATAAAAAATGGACACGTATATAGATATATTAAAAAGCTTCTGGCAACCTTTCTCCCAGTTTTGGTGGATCATATTGCCGGTGGCTTTTTATTTTATTTTTGAAATCATCTGGAAGGATTTCGCGCAGAACAATTGGCTGGGTTCGCTGAAGTGGACGATGCTTGAAATCATCCCGCCCAAGGATTTGGAAAAAGGTCCAAAGCCGATGGAATCAGTCTATCAAGGATTATGCGGGGTCTTGACCACATTCAACACTTTTGATGAATGGGTAGGTGGGAAAACCACCGATCGCTTCAGTCTGGAGCTGGTCAGTTTGGGAGGCGAAGTGCATTTCTATATCCGGGTGCAGAAAAGGTTGTATAACTTAGTGGAGAGCCAAATTTATGCGCAATATCCCGGGGCGGAAGTCAGGGAGGTGGAGGATTATATGAAGAATTTCCCACGTGTGGTGCCTAATCGCGATTGGGACTTGTGGGGTTCGGATATTATCCTATCCAGTCCTGATCCTTTTCCAATCCGCACTTATGACAAGTTTGAAGAAGATATCACTGGCACGATGATAGATCCGATGGCGGGTTTCGTGGAACTGTTCGCTTCGGTGCCGCCGGGACAAAATCTACTTTGGCAGATGGTTATTTTTCCCGAACCGGAACCCTGGAAAAAGAAACAGATGTCATATGTGCAGAAAGTGGCCGGCCGAGAAAAAAACGAGAGCGGGGGTGTATTGCAGGATTTAAAAGATATTTTCGCCCATCTTCTCTCGGCCTTCTTGGGACCGGTGGAATTTCCTAAAAAGGCCAAAAAGGAAGAGCAGCCGTTGGCTTTCCGCTTGACGCCGAACGAAACCGAGCAACTTAAGGCGCTGGAAGAGAATCTGAGTAAAAACACCTACAGGGTCAAAATGAGGATGCTTAATATCGGCCTTAAAGAGAATTTTGAAAAGACTTTGCACACGGCTTTTTTCGGGGTGTTGCGGCAATTCAATGATCTGAATTCCAATAATCTCAAACCGGACAATACTAAGACGGTGGCTAATTTCGTAGCTGTGGATTCACGCGTGCAAACTATGAAGAGAAGGATATATAACCGTTATCGCAATAGGAATATGGATGGCAATAAATTCGCCTTTTCCGTTACAGAATTGGCTACTGTCTATCACTTGCCGGATATGGGGGTTATGACTCCGGCCCTTCCAAGAGTCGAGTCCAAGAAAGGTACACCTCCGTCCAATTTGCCGATCGGATGAGAAGGATAAAAACGGTTTCCTTCGTAATAGTGATATATAATTCGGATAAGAATAAATAAATATGCCAGAAATAAATTTTTTCGCCAAAACTAATTTCAGGAACCAAGAGCGGGTCTTCGGCATCAAGCGCGACGACCGGCGGCGGCATATGTATGTCATCGGAAAGACCGGAATGGGAAAATCCAATCTTTTGGAGAATATGGCCATCCAGGATATCCGCAACGGGGAAGGTGTTTGCGTGGTTGATCCGCATGGAGAATTTGCCGAAAAAATGCTGAAAGCCGTGCCGGATAACCGGATAAACGACGTGGTCTATTTCAATCCTTCGGATGCGGAATTCCCGATCGCTTTCAATATCCTGGAATCGGTGGACGATGATAAGAAAAATTTGGTCGCTTCCGGTATGATGGGAGTGTTTAAAAAAATCTGGCCGGATGTGTGGAGCGCCCGGATGGAATATATCCTGAATAATACGATTCTGGCCCTTTTGGATTATCCCGGTTCGACGATGCTGGGCGTCAACCGGATGATGATGGATTTGGATTACCGTAAGCGGGTTTATCCGAAAATTAAGGACCCGGTGGTGAAATCGTTCTGGATCAATGAATTTGACAAATGGGAAGACAAATTTCGCAAAGAGGCGGTGGCCGCGATCCAAAACAAGGTCGGACAATTTTTATCCTCTTCCGTCATCCGGCACATCGTCGGCCAGCCGAAATCCACCATCGATATGCGCGATATTATGGATAACCAAAAAATCCTGATCGTGAATTTGTCCAAGGGTAGGATCGGAGAAGATTCGATGCGCTTGCTGGGCGGAATGATAATCACCAAGATCCAGTTAGGCGCGATGGGTCGGGTCGATATGCCGGAAGAGCGGAGAAAAGATTTTTATCTATATGTGGATGAATTCCAGAATTTCGCGACGGAATCTTTCGCTAATATCCTTTCGGAAGCGAGAAAATACCATTTGAATCTGATTCTGGCGCATCAATATATCAATCAGCTCATTTTCGACGGCAATGGCACAGTGCGGGACGCAGTTTTCGGCAATGTCGGTACCATCGTTTCTTTCCGGGTGGGCGCGGAGGATGCGGAACACCTGGAGAAAGAGTTTGAACCGGTATTTATGATGAATGATATCGTTAACTTGTCGAAATACCATATCTATCTGAAGCTGATGATCGACGGTGTGGCGGGAGACGCTTTTTCGGCTACCACTTTACCGCCACTGAATTTGGGCGACACTGAAGGCGTTGAAGAAAAGGTGATCCGCGTGACCCGTGAGCGGTATGGCAAATCGAAAGCGGAAGTTGAAGATCGGATAGCCCGTTGGAGCGGGATGGAGGTTTTCAAAGAATCGCTTGAGGACGGTCCGGAAGAATTGGGTGATATGGATACGGACTTTGTGAAGGCTCCGGCGATTGCCAATAGGAATGTCGTCGAAGCGGCTGGTAATAACAAGACTTATCCGAAAACTTCGAATTATTCCAATAAGGAGGCGATTAAAAAAGTTTATCCGACCGCAAATATTATAAGTAACCCTGCCGTTCCGGTCCAAAAAAGCGTTCCGAAAGCGGAGGTTGTTCCTGCGGTCGTGGCCAAGCCTGAAGCGCCCAAGGAAATGTTCTCCACTATTTGCGCGACTTGCGAAGAACCGATTTCGGTGCCGTTCAAACCGGATCCGTCCCGGCCGGCTTTTTGCCGTGAATGTCTCAAAGATCACCAGCGTTTGATGGCTAGGCGCAAGATATCCGCTGAAAAACAGGACGGCCAAGCCGAAAGCGCGCAGCCGGCCCAGGCTAAACCTGCCCAGTCTGTCAGGGAAAAGAGCGCTCCTGTTTCACAACAGGTGGTATATGCGCCCCAAGACAAGCCGTTGAGTTTGTCGCAAATGTCCCATATCGCTCCGAAAAAATTCAAGCCGCAAAGACAAAAACCGAATGTCGATTTGGAAAGCGTGCGTGCGCTATTGAACCAAACCAAGCAATGATATGGAGAAGAATGATTTTTACCAGCCAAGTGCCGCTAATTTGTCCCGCATCGGAATCGTCATCCTACTGATCGCTGTTTTTTTGTTGGCGTGGTTCGTGGTCAAAGTCGGAGAGGGTCTTGTTGATAGCGTGCCCCAATCAAAAATTTATGATACGCAAAAAGGCGCGCAAAAGATGTTGGAGAATAAACGCTGACGGGTCCTGTGGATAACCTACCTTCCTTTTTTTTGCCAAATATCGTATAATAAGATTAATCAGATATCGGGAGGATTCTATTTGGGTCGTTGCCGCATATTCCAAAAACAAAAATAAAAAAAGCAAGTTATGTTTTTCCAGCGAAAGTGCAATATATATTCCAATAAGCTACATTATCAAGAGCGCAAACGTTTTATGTTTTGCGCTTTTTCTATTTTCCAAACCAAAAAGAAACTTCTCAACTTATCCCTGGCCTTGCTTGTAATCAGTTCATTGATAGGTGGAATGTATCTCAATTCCCAAAAAGCCCAAGGTGTGGACTTCACTTTCACCCAGACCGATTGGAGCGGGGGAGCGACGGACATAGTCGCGACGCATACGGACAATCAGACCGGGTGGACGGGATACAAGGTTAAAGACCCGGCGATGATCAATGGAGCATCCGATCTCCAACTTGACTTGCCGAGTTTCCAAGAAACTTTCACTTCGGACGCTGATTTCGCGACCGGCACCGATTCGGATACGCAGGTGTCCGGGGCGGGGGATGAGGCGATGGTGGAATTATTTGGATCACAGCAACAAATTTTGCATGTTTCTTCCGGGGTGTCCCACACTTGTGCTGTAAGAACCGACGGTTCAGCGTATTGTTGGGGGAATAATGCATATGGCCGATTAGGTGATAATACGACTACCACTCGATTAGCGCCGGTGCAGGTGCATGGAGTTTCCGATGCCGGTTTCCTTGCAGATATAGTTCAGATTTCCGCTGGTTCTACGCATACATGCGCCCTAAAGGCGGATGGAACGGTGTATTGTTGGGGTGATAACGGATATGGCCAACTGGGTGATAACTCTAATGTCAGCAAATGGTTTCCAGTACAAGTGCACGGGGTGGCTGATTCAGGTTTTTTAACGGGAGTCAGTCAGATTTTTTCGGGAAACTTTAAAACTTGCGCCGTCAAGACCGACGGTACTGCCTATTGTTGGGGGCGAAATACTAATGGTATGCTAGGGGATAATACCCAAACCAATCGTTACACTCCGATACAGGTCCATGGGGTTTCTAATGTCGGTTTTCTCACAGGTGTGGATAATATAGTTTCTGGATATTACCATACCTGTGCCGTCAAGACCGACGGCACTGCCTATTGCTGGGGAAACAATAGTTATGGTCAACTTGGCAATAATGCCATAGTCAATCGCTACACTCCGGTACAAGTTCATGGAGTGGATGATGTGGGTTTTTTGACTGAGGTAAATAAGATTATTGACGGACAATATCATTCTTGCGCTATCAAGACGGATGGCTCAATGTATTGTTGGGGATATGGTGGCAATGGCCAGCTGGGAGATAATACGAATACGGATAAGCATTTTCCAGTCCAGACACACGGAGTTGATAATGTTGGGTTTTTTACGGACGCCATTGAAATTTCCGCAGGTGCTGGAAATACTTGCGCCGTCAAAACTGACGGATCGGTCTATTGTTGGGGCGATAATGTCTATGGTCAAATAGGTGATAATTCCCGTGTTAATAAATGGTTTCCAGTGCAAGTGCACGGAGTTTCCAATAATGGTTTTCTTGCTGGCATAACTCAAATTTCCTCGGGATTATTTCATGCTTGTACTATCAAAAATGATGACACGACTCATTGTTGGGGATCTAATAGTAATGGCCAGCTGGGAGATGGGAGTTCTGTAAGTCGGGAGGTTCCCGTACCAACTATTAATTTGATTGCTATGAGTTATTCCGTCTCTGGCACTTACACCTCCGCTGCTACCGACCTGTCGGAAACCAAAGATTTTACCACCCTTTCTTTTAATAAAAACGTTCCCGCCAACACCACCCTCACGGTCGATGTCCGCGCCGGCAACACCACCGATCCTGATGACGGTTCTTGGACCGCTTGGCAAAATGATGTCGCTGACGGAGGAAGCATCTCCACGCTTAATGGCAACCGCTACGTCCAATACCGGGCCAATCTGGCGACTACGGATATTACAACTACCCCGAGCTTGTCAGACATCACTTTTCATTTCACTGCCCGCCAAACTTTGACTTCTTCCATCTATAATACCGAAGTCGCCGCTGCTACCCTGGCCTCCCTCCAATGGTCTGAAGCCCTCTTACCTAACACCGACATCCAGTTCCAACTCCGTACATCAGGCGACGGCCTCGCTTGGGGTCCGTGGTGTGGACCAGAGGATGGCACACTAGACACTTGCGACGGAGATGCCTACTTCACCGATTCCGGAAACGAAGCTATCGACGATATCCAAAAAGACCACAGTAACGATCAATACTTCCAATACCAAGCCACCCTTTCCAGTTCAGACGGACTCAATACGCCGACTCTCAGTGGCGTCATCGTTTCCTATGCTACTATCAACGCGCCAACCGTCACCACCAGTGCTGATCCGACTGTCGCTTCCTTCTCCGCTACGGCCAGTGGTAATGTGACGGCTACCGGCGGAGAAAACCCGGCTAGATATATCCAATACGGCACCACTTCTGGCACTTACCCGAACCAATGCAGCGCCAATACCGGTTCCACCGGAACATATTCTTGTGATATCACTAGTCTTGCTCCTGAAACCACTTACTACTACCGCGCCAAAGCTGTCAACTCCGCTGGTGAAGCCGTAGGCGTCGAAATGAACTTCACCACTTTACCTGAATCGGTCATCATCCCAGAACCGGACGAAGCTAAAATCACTGACGCTGAAGATTCCGACTATTTCACTCTGGACTCCGGCACCCTTACTGCGACCGAACAGGCCACCACCAACCTTAACATCACTTTGACTACCGACATCGGTCAAGCCTACCTGCCGCTCAACACCATCATCACCAATACTGACGGCGGCACTTTCGATTTGTCCCAATTGGATATCACCAATGTTACTGCGAGCGTCCGTTCAACCGTACCGACCTCCCGGGGCGCTATCGAAATCGGCGTCCCCGACACCCGACTGACTTTCACCAATAATCCGATCACTATTTCCATCGCGGTTGACCCGGTCTACAACGGCGACTCATTGGCTATCCAATCCAAATCTGCTGGTTCGTCAACCTGGGTGGATGAAGGCAGTTGCGTGGTTACAAACGGAGCTTGCACCTTCACCACCACCCACGCCACCACTTACTCAGTCAATGGCGACGGCTCTCTCCAAGGCGAAACCGACATCAATACCTCCCTCCCGATCGAAGCCACTATCGCCATTACCTGCACCGACTCAATCAATATGAATCCCATCACCGGCACCGGCCGTTCCACTGTCGACGCGAGTAACGAAGCTACCTGTAACATCAAGACCAATAACTCCAATGGTTACAAACTGGAATGGTCCACCGCCAGCACTGAAATGACCAATGCCAACTCCGACACCATCTCCGGCTATCTCCCAACTATCCCGAACACTCCCGAAGCTTGGAACCTTGACCAAGCTACTTCGGCTTGGGGCGCTCGTCTCAAATCCACCTCCACCGATCCCGACACTGACTTGTGGGGCATTAACGATGACTACACCGGTAAATGGTTAAACATCGGCAATGGAGCTTTCCAACTCGTCTCCCGCACCACTGAAACTCTCCAGACCGGCTCCGATGAAATCATCCAATTCGGTTCTGAAATCGGCTCTAACAAATTCCAACCTACCGGCACCTATGCTACGAGCGTGGTGCTGACGGCGACGACGTTGTAGGAATTTTTTTAAAAAAGAAAAAATACAAAAAATGTTTTTCCAACACAGGTCTAAAACTGATTTCCGCAACCTATATTATCAAAGACAGAGGGTTGATTCACTCCGCATCCTTTCTATTTCCCAAACCAAAAAGAGATTTTTCAATTTAGTCCTGGTTTTATTTGTGATCAGTTCGCTGGCGGGCGGAATGTATTTCAATTCCCAAAAAGCCCAAGGCGTGGACTTCACTTTTATTCAGACCGATTGGAGTGGGGGAGTGACGGACATAGTCGCAACGCATACGGATAATCAGACGGGGTGGATCGACTTTAACCAGAAAGATCCTGGCGTGTCCACTGCTGCCACCGGAATCTCTTTGGATCCGCAAGCTATCGGAAAGATGTTTTCTAGCAGCGCTGATTTCAGCTCAGGCACTAATTCTGATACGAATGTAGTCGGCTTAGATGATGCGGCGGTGGTTGAGCTTTTAGGAAATCAAGTTACGCAAATCGCTTCTGGCGGCTATCATACTTGCGCCCTTAAAAATGATGGCACAGTTTTTTGTTGGGGGTCCAATAGCTACGGCCAGTTAGGTGATAATTCTACGACACAACGGCTTGTTCCGGTCCAAGTTGTGGGGGCGGGCGGCGTCGGTATGTTGTCGGGCGTAAGACAGATAGTCGCTAGCCAAACACACACTTGCGCTCTTAAAACCGACGACTCAGTTTTTTGTTGGGGGTCCAATAGCTATGGCCAGTTAGGTGACAACACCATTACGCAAAAAAACACCCCTGTCCAAGTCCTAGGTGTGGATGGAGTCGGTACTCTAGCCGATATTAGTCAAGTTACAGTCGGATGGTCTCATACTTGCGCCCTCAAGAGTGACAACTCGGTTTTTTGTTGGGGAAATAACGCAAACGGTCAATTAGGTGACAACACCATTACGCAAAAAAACACTCCTGTCCAAGTCCTAGGCGTCGGTGGGGCAGGTACTTTAGCGGACGTGAAATACGTTGAAGCCGGATATATGCATACTTGCGTCGTTAAGAACGACAACTCAGCTTTTTGTTGGGGGAATAATGAAAATGGTCAACTGGGTGATAATACTATTATCCAGAAAAATACTCCAGTCCAAGTGCTGGGAGTGGGTGCTGTTGGCATATTGGCGGATGTGGATCAAATTAAGGGAGGAGGATTGTATACTTGCGCCCTCAAAGTCGATGGTTCGGTTTTCTGCTGGGGATATAATAATCGCGGGCAGCTTGGGGATAATACTTTAGTGCAAAAACTCACTCCGATTCAAGTTGTCGGGGTTGGCGCTAGCGGGACCTTGTCCGATGTTGGCCAAATTGAAACAGGATATGCGCACACTTGCGCCATTAAGAATGATAATTCGGTTTTTTGTTGGGGGTATGGCAGTTTTGGACAATTAGGTAATAATGTCCTTGCAAATAAATTAATCCCGACTCAGGTCTTGGGCGTAGCTGCTGAAGGTTATCTGAGTAGTATTGAACAGGTCGAGGGGGGCTATGTCCACACCTGCGCCCTTGGAACCGACGGCACGGTTTTTTGTTGGGGATATAACGGAATGGGCCAGTTAGGAGACAATACGATTACTCAACGCGCCGTTCCAATCCAAACCCTTAACCTCGTGACATATCTATCTCCCGGCACCCATACCTCCGCCGCCACCGACCTATCCGAAACCAAAGATTTCACCACTCTCTCTTTCAATAAAACCGTTCCCGCTAACACCACCCTCACTATCGATGTCCGTGCCGGCAACACCACTGATCCTGACGACGGTTCTTGGACCGCTTGGCAAAACGATGTCGCTGACGGAGGAAACATTTCCACGCTTAATGGCAACCGCTACATCCAATACCGGGCCAATCTGGCGACTACGGATATTACAACTACCCCGAGCTTGTCAGATATCACTTTCCATTTCACTACCCGCCAGACTCTGACTTCTTCTGCTTACGACACCGAAGTCGACGCCACTACCCTCGCCTCCCTCCAATGGTCCGAAAACCTCCTACCCAACACCGACATCCAGTTCCAACTCAGAACATCTGCCGATGGCCTCACCTGGGGTCCCTGGTGTGGACCGGATGATCCGGATGCAGATCCGCAGACTTGCGCTACGGATACCTACTTCACCGATTCCGGCAACGAAGCTATTGATGAAATGCAAAAAGACCATCTCAGCGACCGCTACTTCCAATACCAAGCCATCCTCTCCAGTACCGACGGCCTCAACACTCCGACCCTGGCCAGTGTCACGGCTTCCTACGCCACCATCAACGCGCCGACTGTTACCACCAGCGCTGATCCGACTGTCGCTTCTTTCTCCGCTACGGCCAGCGGCAATGTGACGGCTACCGGCGGAGAAAACCCGGCTAGATATATCCAATACGGCACCACTTCTGGCACTTACCCGAACCAATGCAGCGCCAATACCGGTTCTACCGGAACATATTCTTGTGATATCACTAATCTTGCTCCTGAAACTACCTACTACTACCGCGCCAAAGCCGTCAACTCGGCTGGCGAAGCCGTAGGCGCCGAGCTGAGTTTCCGTACATTGCCTGAATCGGTCATCATTCCGGAGCCGGATTCGATTAAAATTTCCGACGCAACCGCGAGCAGTTATTTTGAAGTAGATGGTGCTCTTGATGCGGCCAACCAAGCCACCACCAATCTTAACATCACCCTGACTACCGACATCGGCCAGGCCTACCTGCCGCTCAACACCATCATCACTAATACTGACGGCGGCACTTTCGATTTGTCCCAATTGGATATCACCAATGTTACTGCGAGCGTCCGTTCAACCGTACCGACCTCCCGGGGCGCTATCGAAATTGGCGTCCCCGACACCCGGTTGACTTTCACCAATAATCCGATCACTATTTCCATCGCGGTTGACCCGGTCTACAACGGCGACTCATTGGCTATCCAATCCAAATCCGCCGGCTCATCCATCTGGGTAGATGAAGGCAGCTGCGTGGTTACAAACGGAGCTTGCACCTTCACCACCACCCACGCCACCACTTACTCAGTCAATGGCGATGGCTCTCTCCAAGGCGAAACCGACATCAACACCTCCCTGCCGATCGAAGCCACTATCGCCATTACCTGCACCGACTCAATCAATATGAATCCCATCACCGGCACCGGCCGTTCCACTGTCGACGCGAGTAACGAAGCCACCTGCACCATCAAGACCAATAACTCCAACGGTTACAAACTGGAATGGTCCACCGCCAGCACTGAAATGACTAACGCCAACTCCGACACCATCTCCGGCTACCTCCCAACTACCCCGAACACTCCAGAAGTTTGGAACCTCGACCAAGCTACTTCGGCTTGGGGCGCTCGTCTCAAATCCACCTCCACCGATCCCGACACTGACTTGTGGGGCACCACCGATGGTTACACCGGCAACTGGCTCAATATCCCCACCTCCGCCTACCAACTCGTCTCCCGTACCACTGAAACTCTCCAGACTGGTTCAGATGAAATCATCCAATTCGGTTCGGAAATCGGCTCTAACAAATTCCAACCTACCGGCACCTATGCGACGAGTGTGGTGCTGACGGCGACGACGTTGTAGGTTGATTTATGGCGGTTGTTTCTTTGCGAGTCAACCGTTTTTTTGTTGTGTGATTATGGGATATAGCCTGTTTATGCTAAAATGAGACTAGTGATATAATTGGCTTCACCTCTATCTCTATGTCCAAAGTCGTCATTGATATAGAAACCGTCGGTTTTAATTTCGATTCCTATGATCAAAAAAGCCGGGAATATTTATTGAAATACGCGCAGACTGAAGAGGAACGGTCGGATATGAAAAACAGATTAGCATTCTATCCCTTGACGGGCGAGGTCGTGACGATCGGGATGTTGAATCCGGATACTGGACGGGGAATAGTTTTTTTCCAGGACAAGGGGATCGGGATTGAGAAATTTGAAAAAGAAGGTATTGTTTATGAAGCCGGCAGTGAGAAAGAGATTTTGGAAAAATTTTGGGACTTGGTGAAAACCTATAAACAGATCATAACTTTCAACGGCCGGACTTTCGATTTGCCATTTCTGATGTTGCGTAGCGCGATCAATAAGGTGCGGACTTCGCGCAATTTTATGAGTTACCGCTATGACGCGCGGGAACATTGCGATTTGTTGGACCAACTGACGTTTTACGGCGCTAGCCGCCGGTTCAGCCTGGATTTTTACGCCAAGTCATTCGGCATAAAAAGTTCCAAGGAAGAGGGGGTCGATGGGTCGATGGTGGGAGAGATGTATAAAGAGCAAAAATATTTGGATGTAGCCTACTATTGCGCCCGCGACCTGCGCACGACCAAGGAGCTATATGAGTATTGGAATAGATATTTGAGATTTTAGGATGAATAACCGGGAATTATATATTATCGCGCATAATATCCGCAGCGCCCATAATGTGGGTGCGATTTTCCGTTCTTGTGACGGGGCGGGTGTGAAAAAAATATTTTTAACCGGTTATTCACAGAAGCCGGCAGAGGAGGCTAAAGAAAATAAAAGCAAGCCGGAAAAAATGTTGGAGAAAACGGCGCTAGGCGCCCAATCAAGCGTGGAATGGGAAGATGTGGATGATTTGGCGGCGTTGATTGTCAGATTGAAAAAGGAAAACGTGCGGATCGTGGCGCTGGAAAAAACCGAAAGAAGCGTCAATATTAAAAAATTAGAACCGGCTTTCCCGATGGCGCTTATTTTGGGGCATGAAGTGGATGGCGTGAAGGATGAAATCCTGCAGATGTGCGACGCGGTAATCGATATCCCGATGCGCGGAAAAAAAGAATCGTTGAATGTTTCGGTAGCCACCGGTATCGCGATTTATGAAATATTGGGTTAAGATGGTATAGTATACGTATGACTAAAAAAACAAAACTGGCCGTGTTTGATATCGATGGGACGATTTTCCGTAAAAATCTGGCTTTCGAGCTGATCAATGAATTGTCCTGGAAAGGTATTTTCAAAAAAGACGTGCGCAAGGAATTGGTGAAACATTATTGCAACTGGCTTGATCACAAGGGAACCTATGAAGAATATAGACAGGCTTTGGTCGATTTGTATGTGCAAAATTTGAAAGGTTGCAAAAAAGAAGATGTCGTCCGGGCATCCAAGGAGGTGATAAAATTTTTCCAAGACCGCACCTATGTTTTTGCCGAAGACTTGATCAGGAAATTAAAAGCTGAGAATTATAATATCATCGCGGTTTCCGGTTCGCCCAGCGAGATAGTGGAGGAATATAACAAGCATTTGCAATTTGACGCGGTTTTCGGTTCGGTGTATGAATTAGATGAGCATGATGTCTATACCGGCGATTCGACTTTCGAGCCCACCAAGGGCAAAAGCCAGGTTGTCCGGCAATATCTGGTGGAGAATGACCTTTCATTGGACGGCTCATACGGCATCGGCGATACGGAGTCGGACGCTTCGGTGCTTGAGATGGTGGAAAACCCGATTGCTTTTAATCCGAATTTGAATCTGAAAGAAATCGCCGAGAAAAACGATTGGAAGATTATCGTTGAAAAAAAGGATGTAATCTATGATATGAGTCCGACATCCAAAAGTAATGCCAAATAATATATCGTTAAATCAACCCCCTATGCTTCTATTGATTATTTTCATATTCATCCTGGTCGGAATCGTTTGGCTTCTGATCGAATATATCCAAAGCGCTTCGCTCAATGCTTTTTTGGATGAAAAAATTATGCACCGGTTTTTATGGCTCTGGCTGCCGTTTTACGCTTTGTGGCGGCTTTCAAGAGAGATGATTTTCAAAGATAAGCCAGCCAAAGAAAAGTAAAAATGAAAGAGATATTTTTCAAAAACACCGTTTACGCGGTGTTTTTTTTGTGATATAATGAGGATGTAAAAACCAACTTAAACCTTCAAACAAAAATATGTCAAAAACAAAAACACTTCTAGTCTCCGTGCTGGCCGTCTTCGGAACGGCTTTTTTCATCCCTGCCCAAGCGCAGGAGCTTGTTCCGCCGGAACAAGAAACCCAAGCCGTGACGGTGGCCACCGTCAACATCTACGACGCGCAGATAACCCGCCAAGACAACAATAATATCCAACTGACCTTCGATCTCTCCAACCGCGAACAGATCCAACCGGATGTCCGCTACGCCGTCCAGCTTATGAAAGACCGACAAATCCTGATGGACGAACAGATCTATCCGGAAACTATCAGCCTGAATGAAAACGAAACTATCAAAAAAGAAATCGAATACCTCGCGCCCAGCTATCTGTCCGGCGAATTCCAACTGATGCTCATCGCCCGAAACCAGAACGGCTTACTCCTAGCCATCGCCAATCCCGGCCAGGTAATCCTCAAGGGTGATAACCAATTCATTGAAATCAACCCAAGCTCCTGCTATCTCACAGTGGCCGACGAAGCCGGAGACAAACGCTATACCCTCGACCAAGGCGTCGATATCAAACCGGAAGAACAACTTATCGCTACTTGTGACCTCACCAACCATGCCAACAATCCCATCATTTTCATTCCGAACTTCAAAACCTACTGGCGCACTACCTTTGGTGAAGAAGTGACCACCAACAAAGAAGACCGATCAACCCTAACCCTTAACCCGCAAGAAAAGAAACAAATCAGTTTCACTCTTCCCAAAGCCCAAGCTCCCCAAGCCTATGACGCCGTTTTAGAACTGCAAAGTGAAAACCAAACCATCTCCAATAAACTCGCTTTCCACTACGTCCTGCGGGGACCGAGCGCCACCATCCAAAACCTCCGCCTCGACAAAGACTTCTACCAGAAAGGCCAAACTGCCCAAGCATCTTTTTTCTGGTCCGGCTCCGCCGACAACTTCCCGGATTCCCGCCTCGGCGCGACTGACAGCGGCCAACTGACAGCGGACATCACCATTAAGAACGCCGACAACCAAATTTGCGCCGCAACGCAAGAAGCGCTTAATCCGGATTCCCCGACAGCCAGCTAT
>JAUXSK010000027.1 GCA_030679995.1 Candidatus Moraniibacteriota bacterium | reverse complement strand
TATGGCCGCATTAAAAATTTTAGCGACCAAACTAGGAATTTAGACAGCACAAGCCGGTGCCGGCGGTTTCTTTTTGCCACTTTCTTTGCCGCCAAAGAAAATGGCGAACAATCGTTTTTTCTGTGAAGAAAAACCAGCGTTGTATGGATCGTCTTTTGTTTGTTAAGATATAACAATGAGGCATAGGAAGATAGTATATATTTCAATATTCGCCTTGGCGACGATCAGCCTGATACTGGCGGGGATTATTCGGTATGGAAAAAGCCAAGAGCTGAAGGTCATTTTTTTGGATGTCGGGCAGGGCGACGCAATTTTGATTTCACAGGGAAGCAGTCAAATCCTGATAGATGGCGGGCCGGACGGACAGGTGTTAATGGAGAAATTGGGGAGATATGTGCCGTTTTGGGATCGGGAAATCGAGATGGTGGTGGCGACCCATCCGGACCAAGACCATATCGAGGGTTTGCTGGAAGTGATGAAAAATTATAAAATCGACGCCTTAGTCGAAGGCACGGAACAAAGCGAGTCGCAACTCTATAAGAATTATGAAAACTTAATCGCGCAAAAACAGATCCAGAAGATAGAGGCTGAAGCGGGTTTGAAAATAAAATTAGACCGGGCGGAAATCGAGATCTTGAATCCGCCGGCGGAAGCGCCGGCCGGAACGGTAAAAGATACGAATATGTATAGCATCGTGGCCAGATTGGTTTTCGGCCAAAATTCTTTTTTGTTCACCGGCGACCTGCCGGATACGGAGGAGAAAAAATTGTTGCAAAAAAACGTCGATTTGTCAGCCCAGGTCTTGAAAGTCGCGCATCACGGATCGAAATACGCGACGACCGGGGAATTTTTGGACAAGGTCAAGCCGGATGTGGCCATAATTTCCGTGGGCCGGAACAACCGCTTCGGGCATCCGGCGGATGAAGCATTGGGCAGGCTGAAGGAGCGCAAAATAAATATTTTCAGGACGGACGAAAAAGGCGACGTCATTTATGAATGCCTGAATCCGGATGTCCGATGCCAAATGGCCGTAAATTAAATTATTCCTCATATGGTTTGCGGAAAAACTACGGGTTATTATTGCTATTTCGGACTTTGTGTGATAATCTGGATTCCAGATAAACATTAAATATTTTGCAAAAACTATGGACAATCATCCCAAGAAAGAGCGGACATTCATAATCCTGAAACCGGACGCCATCCAAAGGAGTTTGATGGGGGAAATCATTTCCCGCATCGAAAAGACCGGCTTGAAATTTACGGCGATCAAGATGTTGGTGCCGAAAGCCGAGCAATGTTGGACCCACTATAACAAAGATGACGTATGGTTCCAGTCAAAAGGGGAGAGGATCGTCAATGGACGGAAAGAGAACGGTTTGCCGGTTGAAAAAGAGGCGATCGAATATGGCAAAGATATTATCCAACAGCTGGTGAATTTTATGACGGCCGGACCGGTATTGGCGGCAGTAGTCGAAGGCAACCAGGCGGTAGGCATAGTCACGAAAATCGTAGGCAGCACTGAGCCGTTGACGGCCGATATCGGGACTATCCGTGGCGACTTGACTGTCGATTCCTATGATATGGCCGGAATCGACGAGCGCGCGGTGCGCAACCTGATCCATTGTTCCGACAAACCGGAGGAGGCTGCCAGGGAAATCAAGATTTGGTTCGATGAAAGTGAAATCATAAAATACCGATTGGCGCAGGAAGCGATTTTGTATGATGTGAACTTGGACGGAATCTTGGAATAAATCAAAAAATAGGCGCGTTTTTTTCAAAAAGCTGGGAAATTTTCCAGCTTTTTGATTATCCGCCATAAGGATTTGACAAAAATCGCCGCGTGTAAGATAATACTGATATGAATAACTCGATGCAAAAATTTTATCTCAGCGTGGAACTCATTATGATGAGTCTTCTTTCGCCGGGTAAAATTTCGAGTTAGTCGATCAAAAACTAAGTTATCGAAATAAGCAACCCGGCGAAGAGCCGGATTTTTTGTTCTTTAAAAAAATTGTTGCTCCGGGTATGAGTGGAAATTTATAAAAATTTGCGGTTATTCCCGGGTTAATAAATCAGTGAAAATCAATTTTTAAGGAGAGAGCATGTCTGAATCTAATGTTGTAAGGGGGATAGGGAGTGTATCGCCATGTGAGGGTTGTCCGAGTAGCTGTCTGGCGGGCAATAAGTGTCCCGAATGGGCGGATTGCTCAGATTGGGAGAAGTGGAATGAGGAAAATAAAGTTCTCGGGCGGAACAGTATTAAGAATAAAATGAGCGGGCATCTTTTTGAAATGCACGCACACTCAGTGTAGGAGGGATATGATGAACGGATTGATTTGTGGCATTTCGGATGAGGCCCCTCTGATGATATCGGAGGAAGAGGAGCGCCGGATGCTACTGGCGCGCAAACCCTTGAAGCTTGGCCAAGTTTTTTTAAACTGGCAGGCGATAGCCATTCGCCTGACATCCGACCAGATGGTTGTGGTCGCTATGCAAAAGGAGGGTATTGCCGTCTACAGTGCCTCTCCACTGGCTGTGGGTAGCCAGCACGAGCGCAAAATTGCCAGATGTAACGTGGTCGGTGCTCGGGTGTTGGGTTTCCAGGCAGGAGTTGTAACCAAAACCTGCATATACCAGGGATTGCCGCAATTCCTACTCAATTGATTTTTGCGGCAGGCTAGAGGGACTCGAACATCGTTCGGGCCCCTCTATTTAATTTGCGCGAAAAGTCTTTTGTGGCCTATAATGGAAAAGTTAAAAAGTAACCGGTTTCTAATAAATATGGCGGATAAAAAAGGCTATATCTGGATGGACGGGAAATTCACGCCTTTCGCGAAGGCGCAAATCCACGTTTTAAACCACAGCCTGCACTACGGCTCGGCCGTCTTCGAGGGTATCCGGTGTTACGCGACCGAAAGCGGTCCGGCGATTTTCCGGTTGCAAGAGCATATCGACCGGCTGTTCCATTCGGCGCAAACGATGGGGATGAAGATGTCTTTCACGAAAAAACAAGTGGCGCAGGCGGTTTTGGATCTGGTCAAGAAAAACAAGTTGCAAGAAGGCTATATCCGCCCGATCGTTTTTTATGGCGAAAAAATGGGCCTTGATCCGGCGGGCGCGCCGGTCAAGCTGGCGATCGCGGCGTGGCCGTGGGGAAAATATCTGGCAAAAGAAAGCGTGTCGGTCAAGACTTCTTCCTTCGCGCGCATCCATCCGGGCTCGAGCGTGATGACTGCCAAAATTTCCGGACACTATGCCAATTCGATCGTGGCTTCCTTGGAAGCGAAAAAAGCCGGCTTTGACGAAGCTCTGCTATTGGATTGGCGCGGCAACATCGCGGAAGGACCGGGAGAAAATATTTTCTTCGTGAAAAACAAGACATTATATACGCCGAAAGCCGGAACGATTCTGCCCGGACTGACGCGCGATAGCGTGATGGTTTTGGCACGCGAGCTGGGATATGGGGTAGCGGAGAAAGATGTCAGACTGAAAGACCTGCCGAAATACGATGAAGCTTTTTTTGTCGGGACGGCGGCGGAAATAAACGCTATCGGGAAAATCGACGGCCATATTTTCGGCGCGGGCGGCGAAGGGGCCGTGACCGGGGAAATCCGGGAGAATTACGCCAAGATAATCCACGGAGAAAATAAAAAATATAAAAAGTGGTTAAGTTATGTCAAATAAAAATATGGAAGCGGACAAAAATTTGGCGAAGTTCCGTGGCAAGATAGACAAACTTGACGCCAGAATTTTTAAATTATTGGAAGAGAGGTTTGCGGTAGTGGAAAAAGTGGGGAAATATAAGGCGCAAAACGGCCTGCCGGTGCGGAATGCCAAGCGGGAAAAAGAAATCATAGCTAAAAATTTGGAAAATAGCGGATTGGACGGGAAATTCATCCGAAGTTTTTATAAAATAATTTTTAACCAATCATATCGGATTGAAAAATAATATGGACAAGATTGATAATACATCTGAGGGAACGGTAATCGGGGTATCCGGACAAGTCGGCAGTTTTTCCGAAGAAGCTGCCAAATATTATTGCCAGAAAAACGGCATTGATGGTTTCCGGATCGAATATTTGACCAGTGTCGAAGGCGTCCTTAGTAATTTGGAAGCGGGCAAAATTGATCAGGGTGTTTTTCCGATTGAGAATTCCAACGGAGGCATCGTGATCGAAGCGGTCTACGCGATGGCGGGACATAATTTCCAAATTGAAAAGATGTTCGAGATCGATATCAAACATTGTTTGTTGGGCCAGAAGGGGGCTAATGCCAGCGGGATAAAAAAAATCACCTCGCACCAGCAAGCCTTGCGCCAATGCCGGATGTACCTCAAGCGCAAGTGGGCGGACGTCGAACTAGAAGAATATTCCGACACGGCCTCGGCCGCCAAAGATTTGAGCGAAGGCAAATTTCCGGTTTCGACGGCGGTCATCGCTTCCAAAGGCTGCGCGCAGATCTACGGATTGGATATTTTGGAGGAGGGGATACAGGATTTGAAATTCAACTTCACGACTTTCATCGTAGCCAGCCGGAAATAAGACGAGGGGCGCTGTTTATTTTCCTGGAATAGAGTATTATGGTGGTATGCGCGGAATAATCCGAAAAATCATCCTGCTAACTATCCTGCTGGTTTCAATCGGTGTTTTTGTCGTACGCAACCGGGCTTGGGTGGCGAAGCATAATCCTCTTTCCCAATATAAGTGCGACATCCCGGTGACCTATGTTATCGGCGCGGTCGATCCGCGGTTTGATATGTCCCAAGAAAAATTCACGGCTATGGCGCAAGAGGCGGAACGGAAATGGGAAGACGCTTTAGGGCGCGATGTTTTGCGGATGGAAGCGGATGGACGCGTGAAAGTTAATCTGGCATACGATGGCCGGCAACGGACGACTGAGAATCTGAAAACCATCGGGACGGATATCGAATCCGGCAAACAGGCGGCTGGCCAATCCTTGGATGACTATAATACGCTGACGGTCCAACTGGAACAGAAAAAAAATTCCTTTACTTCCGATTCGGCCGCCTATGAAAAAAAACAGCAAGCCTATAATGAGGATGTCGCTAGCTATCAGCAGGAGCTGGAAGATTATGAACGGAATGTCGATTTTTGGAATAGCCGGGGCGGGGCGACCGGCAGTGACTATGAGGAGCTTGTCGATCAGAAAAAAGACCTGGATAATTATTATGAAGCTATCAAAAACCAGGAAAATAGCCTGAAAATTTCTTATGATGGTCTGGAAAAAAGGCGCCAGGAAGTGAACGCGCTGGTGGCTAGGATCAATGCCCTGGTAGGCAATGTGGAGCAAATCGCAGGCCAGACCAATGAAAGGGTGGCGGAATATAACGAAACGCAAGCGGAGCGGGGCGAATTTGAAACTGGCCTCTATACGAATGACCGGGGATCAGAGTCGATCGATATTTTCCAATTCGCGGATGACAAAGATCTTTTGGCCGTGCTGATCCACGAGATGGGCCACGCGCTGGGTTTGGAGCATGCTCAGAACCGATCAGCTATAATGTATCCGAAACTTGTTAATCAAAGCGCGGACATTACGCCGGATGACATCGCGCTTTTCCAAGAAACCTGTGTCAGATAGCCTTGCGGATTATCCAAGCTATTCCGATAGCTGATAGCCTGAAAAACCCTGGCAACCACCAGTCGCAAACATGAGGTATGTGGCTGTTTTTATTTGTAAAAAAACAGACAAAAAACCCTCTCGCATTGAGAGGGAATCCCGAAGGCCTAAAAAAACAGCCCGGAAATTATTATTTCGTTTTGGATAAAGTCTTGATGCAACGGGTGCAGACTTTCAGCCTCTCGCCGTCGACTTTCTTAGTTTGCAGGTTGATACCGAATTTCCGCAGGGTCGCGATGTTGGAATGGCTCCTTTTGTTGCCGCTTCCGGCGCCGCGCTCGCAAAGTTCACATACTCTACTCATGATATATAGTTCGCATATCGCATATCGCACAACGCGTATCTGTTAAGACCGGCGTTCTACGTCCTACGCTCCACACATTTATAGGTTGATTACTGACAGAATTTAGAGTATCATATAGATGCTAACTTGTAAAGTCCTAATATGTTAAATGAAATCGTCCTTATAGCTTTTTATATCATCATCCTTTTGTACACGGTGATCATCCATGAAGTGGCGCATGGCGTGATGGCTTTGTGGCTGGGGGATGCGACCGCCAAATATGCCGGCCGGTTGAACCTTAATCCTTTCAAACACATCGATCCGATCGGTTCGGTCGTGGCGCCTTTATTGATGCTTCTGGTTTCAAATTTCCGTTTCGCTTTCGGCTGGGCCAAGCCGGTGCCATATAATCCATACAATCTCACCGACCAGAAATGGGGGCCGGCTTTGGTGGCTTTGGCGGGCCCCGGTTCCAATATCCTATTGGCAACGATCTTCGCTATCGTAGCCAGATTGATCGATATTCCGGTGGCGGTCAAAATGGATATTATCAGTAATTTCAACGACTGGTCCAATATCTCGGCTGTAATCGCCGGTTCGACCGGTTCGATTTTTTTCGAACTGTGCGTGGTGGTCATCTTCTGGAACGTCCTGCTGGCCTTTTTCAACCTGATCCCGATTCCGCCGTTGGACGGCTCCAAACTCTTGTTCGCGATCCTGCCCGTGAAAATCGAGACGATGGCGATGCTTGAGCAATTCGGCTTCATCTTCTTGCTGTTTTTCATCGTCTTCTTTTCAGCTCCGATGGGCGTCTTTTTGGATCTTATGCTGAGGCTGTTTTTGGGGATAACGGTATGACCGGCCAGTATTGACATAAAACGCGATATCCTTTATGATTATTTTGCTAGTCATCCTAGCGGTTTTTTATTAAATTTAAAAATCAGAGGCTCAAGCTAGACGTTCTGCTATCTTGGTCCTGAAAGACAAAATGCCAACAATCAACCAATTGAAGCGAAAAGTCAGAAAGTCGAATGTGAAGAAGACCAAGTCTCCTGCTTTTAGGAATGTTTTTAACACGCTGAAAAATAAGCCTATCGAAACCGTAAGTCCTTTCAAGCGCGGGGTCTGCCTCAAGGTCAGCACCACCACTCCGAAAAAACCGAACTCGGCGTTGCGAAAGATCGCCAGGGTGAAATTGACCAATGGAATGGAAGTGACCGCCTATATCCCCGGTATCGGGCACAATCTGCAGGAACACTCCATCGTGATGATCCGCGGCGGCCGAGTGAAAGATCTTCCGGGCGTGCGTTATCATATCGTCCGCGGGGTGCTTGATTCAGCCGGCGTAGCCAACCGCAAACAAGGGCGCAGCAAATACGGCGCGAAAGTTGCCAAGGCTAAGGAATAGCGCGTGGAATAATTATTTAAAATGTTCGTAGATTCGTGTTACATTCGTAGTTTCGAATCGGTTAAAGAAATATATGCCAAGAAGAAAAAGAATTTTTAAGAAGAATATAAAACCGGACGCCAAGTTCGGGAATTTGCTGATCGGAAAGTTCGTCGGTTACATTATGAAAGAAGGCAAGCGGACCACTTCGGAGAGGATCATGTATGATTCTTTCGATATCATCCACGAGCGGACCAAGAAAGGCGGACTCAATACTTTCGAACAGGCTATCAAGAACGTTTCGCCATTGGTCGAATTGAAATCAAGAAGAGTCGGAGGTGCCAACTACCAGGTGCCGGTGCCGGTTTCCGGGGAACGCCGGACGACTTTGGCGATGCGCTGGATCAATAAGGCGGCCAGCTCGAAAAAGGGCAAAGCGATGGCTGAGAAATTGGCCGATGAATTCATTGACGCTTCCAATAAGACCGGAGCGGCGATGAAGAAGAGGGACGATGTCCACAGGATGGCTGACGCTAACAAAGCCTTCGCCCACTTTGCTTAAGGCAAATTGAGAATCCAAAATTAAAAATCTCGAATTCCCTGCCTGCACACCTAACGGCATGTAAACCGGCCGGCAGGCAAATAAATCACAAATCACAAGATCCAAAATTTTAAACATTTGAATTTTGAATTTGTTTAGGATTTGTGATTTTGGGTTTAGAATTTAAAATAAATTTATAATTTTTTCATTATGTCAAGACAACACACCATGAATCACCTGAGGAATATCGGAATCATCGCGCATATCGATGCCGGCAAGACTACCACGACCGAGCGCGTGCTTTTCTATACCGGAATCACCCACAAGATCGGGGAGGTGCACGAAGGTGCCGCCACGATGGACTGGATGGAGCAGGAACGGGAGCGCGGCATTACGATCACTTCCGCCGCGACGACTTGCTATTGGAAAGACCATCAGATCAATATTATCGATACTCCCGGACACGTTGACTTCACCGTTGAGGTGGAGCGGTCTTTGCGCGTCCTGGACGGCGGAGTCGTGGTTTTTGACGGCAAAGAGGGTGTGGAACCGCAGTCGGAAACGGTGTGGCGCCAAGCGGACAAATATGACGTGCCCCGCATCTGTTTCATCAACAAGATCGACAAGGAAGGCGCTGATTTTTACTATTCTTTCAATACGATCGGGGAAAGATTGACACCGAACGCGGTCGCGATCCAAATTCCGATCGGTGAGCGCGGCGATTTTGCCGGCGTGGTCAATCTGATGAATATGAAAGCCTACACTTTTGACGGTCAGATGGGCGAGAAAGTCATCGAGGGCGAGATTCCAGCTGAACTTTTAGACAAAGCCAAAGAATGGCGTGAGAAGATGGTGGAGAAAATCACCGAGAACGATGATGTTCTGGTGGAAAAATATTTGAGCGGAGAAGAAATTACCGAACAGGAATTGAAAGCGGCTTTGCGCCGGGAGGTTATCACTAACAAAGTCTATCCGGTATTGACCGGAACCGCGCTTCGCAATAAAGGCGTGCAGTTGGTGCTGGATGCGGTGATCGACTATTTGCCAAGTCCGCTGGACGTGCCGGCTATCAAAGGAACGGAAGTCGATGATTTGACCAAGGAGGTGGCTGTTTTGCCGCAAGACGACGCGCCGTTTGCCGCGTTGGCTTTCAAAGTAGCGACCGACCCATTCGTCGGGCAATTGACTTTCTTCCGGGTATATTCCGGAACGATCAAAGCCGGTTCATATGTTTTGAATTCAACTAAGGGTGAGAAAGAACGGATCGGACGGATATTGCGGATGCATTCCAACCATCGCGAGGAAATCGAAGAGCTGCAAGCGGGCGGAATCGGCGCATTGGTGGGTATGAAGAACACGACGACCGGCGATACTTTGTGCGATGTCGACCATCCGGTGCTTCTGGAATCGATCACTTTTCCAGATCCCGTCATCCATATCGCGATCGAACCGAAAACCAAAGCTGATCAGGAAAAAATGGGCTTCGCTTTGCGTAAATTGGCAGAAGAAGACCCGACTTTCAAAGTCAGGACTGATGAAGAAACTGGACAGACCATCATCGCCGGAATGGGCGAATTGCATCTGGATATCATCGTGGACCGGATGAAGCGTGAATTTAAAGTTGAAGCCAATATCGGCCAGCCGCAGGTGGCGTATCGGGAAACGATCAAAGCCAGCGCCCAAGCCGAAGGAAAATATATCAAGCAGTCCGGAGGACGCGGACAATATGGCCATTGTTGGCTCAAGTTGGAACCGCAAGAAGCCGGCAAAGGATTCGAATTCGTCACTGAAATCAAGGGTGGAGCGATCCCGCAGGAATTTATCCCGCCGATTGAAAAAGGCGCGAAAGACGCGATGGACAGCGGCGTGTTGGCCGGCTATCCGATGGTGGATATTAAGGCGACCGTGTATGATGGATCTTTCCATGATGTCGACTCATCCGAAGCGGCTTTCCGTATCGCTGGATCGATGGCCTTCAAGGAGGCTGCCCGTCGGGCGACCCCGATCATCCTGGAACCGATTATGAAAGTTATCGCCATCACCCCGGAAAACTTTATGGGCGACGTAGTAGGCGATCTGAATTCCAAGCGGGGCATCATCCGTGAAATGAACGACCGCGGAACCGGCGCGTCGCGCGTGAAGATCATCGACGCGGAAGTGCCGTTATCTTCGATGTTCGGCTATGCGACCCAATTGCGTTCGATGACTCAGGGACGCGCCAACTACTCGATGGAATTCGACCACTATGCGGAAGTGCCGAAAAACGTGGCGGAGGAAATCATCACCGGCAAGAAGAAATAAATAAACCGAACTTTACGATAAAAAACGGCTCCGCAAAGGGCCGTTTTTGACTTTTCCAGCTATATTTGCTTACATTAGATATAGTTCTTAAGATTTTTCAAGCGATAACATCCGTTATCAAAATAGATTTATTCATTCAACTGACAGGAGAGAAAACATGCCAAGGATAGAAAATGAAAGAACGTATGCTGGAACTGGGGTTGATTATAACAAAATTGACCCATGGAAACGGCTGGCACTTGAAGCGGCATTGCCAACAGCGGATAATCTGTCCCAACATGGGTTCAGTGAAGTTCGCGAAAGTCGAGGGGAAAGCGCCTATGTCGTGGATGTCGGGCCATTCATGCTGGCCTTCGTAGAAGAAGGTCTGGGTACCAAAAACAAGGTAGCTGAAGATATGATGGCCTTAGCAAGGGCGATGCATGGTTTGGAAGGCAGGACTTACCATGGAAGTATCATGGTTTGCAACGCCGCTATGGCACTCAACGACCTTTCAACGGTCGGAGCAGCTCCGTTTGTCAGTATGATGCATTTAGCGGCTGGCGATGCTAAATTTTTTACCAATGAAAAGCGGAATAAAGATATCGTCGACGGTCATGCCGAAGCCTGTGATTTGGCCGGATGCGTTTGGGGCGGAGGTGAGTCTCCTATGCTAAGGGACATCATATTTCCAGGCACGGCGGTCTATGCCGGTTCGGCTACCGGCGTAATCAATCCGAAAAGCAATATTTTGCTGGGTTCCAAAATCAGGCCGAAGGATGCCATCATCATCTTTTATAGCTCGGGAATCCATGCTAATGGCTTGACGCTTTGCCGTGACATAGAAGAATTGCTGGATAAGGGTTATATGACTGAGCTGCCAAGCGGTATCACCTACGGTGAAGCGTTGCTCGAACCGACCATTATTTATGCGCCACTTGTGAACGCCTGCGCCCATTTGTCGCATTACGCGATCAACATCACTGGGCATGGTTGGCGCAAATTCATGCGGGCCCAGCAATCCTTCCGGTATATCATCAAAAATATCCCGACCCCACAGGAGATATTCGGCTTCATTATGGAGCATGGCAAGGTCAGCTTGCGTGAAGCCTATGGAAATCTCAATATGGGTGCCGGATTCGCGCTCATTGTTCCGCCGGAGAATGTGGAGGAGGTTTTGCGGATTGCTGGGAATCTTGATTTTACCGCTCTGGATGCTGGTTATGTCGAGGCCAGCGAAAAGAAGGAGGTTGTCATTGAGCCTCTCGATATCACCTTCAATGAAGAAGAGTTGAATGTCCGTTAATCTGTTATAAATGGAATGAGAAGATTTTTCTCCCATCGCATATTAAAAATATGAATGGAGGCAATGCGCCCTGCTGGTCAACTCGACCGGCAGGGCTGTTATTTTTTATTGAAAGCCTAAAAAAAGCTTTTTTTGTTTTTGCCAAAGGCTTGGTTTGGGCGTAAAATGGAAGCAGGGAATCGATGGTAATATAAAAAACAAGACAATGAAAAAATATATTTTAGCTGTAATTTTGATTCTTATTTTAGGAATCGTGCTGACTTTCGGATTTTTCCATCGGGCAAAAAAAGTGATAGCTCCGGAAAGCCAACTGACTGTTGTGGAAGAAAAGCAAAATAGTTACACGCAAGCGGACAATTCCATTCGCGTGAGCCAACCGGCTTCAGGCGCGGAAATCAAAAGCCCTGTGGAAATTTCCGGCGAAGCGCGCGGCGCTTGGTTTTTCGAAGCCAGTTTCCCGATCCGGCTCGTGGACGCGTCCGGCCAGGAATTGGCGCGGGCGGTCGCGACCGCGCAAAGCGATTGGATGACGGAGGACTTCGTGCCGTTCAAAGCCGTACTGACTTTCGATGTCACAGAGGCGCGCTCAGGCAGGATAATTTTGGAAAAAGACAATCCATCCGGATTGCCGGAGCATGCCGGATCGTTCGAAGTGCCGGTAAAATTTTTTTAAGGGATAAATTTTTTAGAATAACTTTATGCGAAAAGACCCGTCCAAATTTTTAGGGTGGCTCGTGGGGATTTATGTTTTGGAATTTTTGGTTTTAGCGATCGCTCCCTTCGACCGGATGACCTGGTTTGTGGAAAACATCACGGTGGTGATCATCGTGGGGGTCATCCTCGGATTGTACCGGGCCAATATCCGTTTTTCCAAGGCGGCCTATGCCCTCATGTTCGTGTTGATCTATCTCCACACCATCGGCGGACATTGGACTTTCGCTTTGGTGCCGTTCGATTGGGTGACGGACTTTTTCGGATTTTCGCGCAACCACTTCGACCGTCTGGCGCATTTCTCAGTGGGATTCTACGCTTTCGCGATCGCGGAATGGCTCTGGAGTAAAAAGTCGGTGGCCAACAAATTCCTGCTGTTCACCTATCCGGTATTCGCAATCGCTACCGTCGCGATGGGTTATGAACTGATCGAATGGATTTTCGCGATACTGGCCAACCCGGAAGCGGGCATCGCCTACCTCGGCAGCCAGGGCGACATCTGGGACGCCCAAAAAGACATGCTGGCCGACACTCTCGGCGCCCTCACCGCCACGGCCTTTTTCTTTTCCCTACGCGGATTGTGGAAAAACAAGCTTAAATAAATTCAGGTCTGACATTGACTTTATCCCAAGCCGTGCTATGATGTTTTGAAACAAGTTTGTCAACTTGGCTTCGTCAATCCGGTTCTTTCTTTTCAAATAAACGTATAGGAGGTGAGGCATGAATCCGTTGAATTGGTTGTATGTTTTTGTGCTGGTCTTGGCTGGCATAATCGGTGGCCATGAATTCTTCAAAAGCGGGATGCTTGAAATGGCTTGGGATTCAGCTACGATATTCTTGTTGTCATGGTATTTCATAATCTCAATCGCTATCCTGCTTATGGGAATCTTTTTGAAAATCGGCCTCTTCACATTGAAAGCCTTTCTGGATTCCGGAAAACATGAGGAGGGTCGGAAATGCTTGACCAAGAAACAGGTGGACAGGATATATGGGACAAAAGTCCACATCTGCCCGGGAATCCTAAGTTTTTTCGCGTTCGTGTCCGGCGCCTGCTTGATTTGCCAATCTGACATATCGAACGGATTTTTCAGAGCCCCCGCTTTGCATGGCGGACTGCTGCTTATAATCATAGGCATGCGGCTTCCGGGCATCTCGATTATCAGGATTGAGGCATGGCGGGATAAATAAAACCATAACGATGGAGGGACTGACCTGGTTGGAAACAATCAGGCTTTTATTTTGCCAAGCTCTTGTTTTGGGCGTAAAATGGAAACACGTATGTTTGAAAAGGATATTAAATTGGAAAGCGGGGAACAGGGAAAGCCGAGAAAGTTCGAGAGCTTTTTTGAGGCGGAGCGGCGGCCGGAATATAAATATTTTTTTCACGGGACTTTCGGCATGTCTCTGGAAAGTATCGAAGAAAAAAAAGTTTTTGAGTTTAATGAAGAAGTGCCCAATCTGCTGATTTCACCTTCGTACGCGCTTACTTTTCCTCAAAATGAACTCAAGAAAGATAAACAGAACGGATCGAATGAACAGATGGTGAAGAGATCAAAGCATTTCCCGGAAGAAAAGCGGCAAGAATTCCTTTCCAGAGCCACTCTGGAAGAGATTTTAATATTAGTCATAGAACCAAGCGAGGGATATGCCGCGCATAGCAGTAATCTTGGCGTTCCGAATAAATTTTCTCCTGATGACGCTTTGCCGGAAGACCTGGACCAAACTATCCGGACGCGGGTCTGGGCATCCAATCAATATTGGTTGCGCAAAAACGCGGAAATGTCGCCGCCGGTCATGCATGTCAACAAGTACCGGACTCCGGACGGCCAGTGGGTGGATAAGGACAAGCGGATATCTATCAAAGGCCGGATAGCTGCCGATTCAGTCAAGTTTGCCATCAGAAGAAGTACTGGGATTATAGATATCCTGAAAAATATCAAGACGGATATGCGGAACGGCGAGTTGGATAATCTGGACGGACGGATGGCGGAATTGGTGGAGATCTTGCATGATAAGGATATAGCCTTGAACCGCGGTAGTCTGGATGACAAACAGATTGAGGAATTGGCGGCCAATATGGTGATGGGGGAGCTGGAGCACTATATTGTTACCGAAGTCCGCAAGCTATTTTTGGACATAGAGGGGATGAAAGGAAAAAAATTGATAACCGTTTCGGGCGGCGTCGAACGGGACAGGGGCAGAATAAATGAAAATGTCTGGAAAGCCCTCTATCGGCTCAAGAAATTCAAGGTGGGCAATGCGGTCTTGCAAAGATATTTAGACCTTAATTGCTCCCGTTTTGAAAGCGAATTGGCGCGACAGAGCGCGGAATGGGCGGAATAGGGCATTTGGTTGGCGGCAATGGAGTTTTATGAAGGGATCAGGTGTCGTAATCCTTGAGGATAATCAATAAGCGTAGAAAAATTATGAATTTCGAATCTAATTTACAAAAAAGTCAGGAACCGCCGAAAATGAACAGAAGGGAATTCCTGAAGGCTTCCGCAGCGCTCGGGGTTTTGAGCGTGGTTCATCCTGAAGAAGCCATGGCTAAATTGGAAGACGTTTTGGATTATGAACATGTCGAGTTTGGCAGCTATGAGGATGGGATAAAGGATTTGCGCCGGGAAGTTTTTGAAAATGAGCATGAGGTCGGGAAATTCTATTTCAAAGCCAAAAAGGAATTCGAAGTTGGTTTTTTAAATAAAAAGAAGGTGCAGTCAGGCTGGTTTGAAGCGCGGGGGATCCAAAATAGCGGTTCTGTATATTATATTCCGATCAAGAATTTTGAAGTTATGTTCGATGACATATCGCAATTTGAGGACATTCGTCTGGTCCATACGCATCCCAAGAAAAGTGAGAAAATTTTTTTGGAAAAATTAGGAATAAATGATATCGAAGCGGATGAAAATGGAAATTTCCCGATGGCCGTGTCATCAACGGATGTGATGGGAGTCGTGGAGATGGTCAGTGAATTCAAATATGCTGGATTTGCCAGCTATGAAGTGGTAGAACCGAGCGGTATTTGGAGGTTCAAGGTCGATGTGAATAATAAAAATATAACTGAGATTATTTCAGAGGGTAAACAGGCGGAAAAGAACGTTTCAGAAATGTCAGAAGAGCAGAAAGAAATCAGCAGAACTGTCATTATGGAAATTTTCGGTGAAAATGGAATTGAATTCAAAGCTGCGGATATTCCCGACAGTATTATTGTGAAGTTTGAATCTGAATCAAGTCCGAAACACGAGGAACTGATAAATTTAATAAATTCCTACCAAATTGATATATTGCGCGCCAGCAAGGAAGACAGGGACAAAGTGATAGCTGAAGGCATACGGAAAATAGGTGAATTGGGGATAAATTTGACATACGAAAAGTTTTAAATATAAATCGGTGTAAAACCGAGAAATATGCGAGATATGAATTTAAAATAAAACTATGCCGAAAAAAATCATCCGACAAGCTTTTCTTCTCGCTTTGGGCGAGGGGATCTATATCTCTCTGGTCGCACTCCTAATGTTTACGGTCGGGAAACTGTTCGGCGACAAGCCGGATCCCGCCATCGTCGCGCCGATCGCTTTCCTTTTGCTTTTGGTCATTTCCGCCGCAATCTCAGGCGCTTTGATTTTGGGAAAACCTTTGATGCTGTACCTCGACGGTAAAAAGAAAGAGGCGCTCCAACTTTTCGGCTTCACTTTGGCCTGGCTGGTGGTGTTTCTGATCGTCGCGTTTGGCATCATAGCGGCTAGGTAAATAAAATTATCCACAGTAAGGCATGTTTCAATAGCGGTCAGGTTGTGGATAACCATTTTACTGCATTCAGTAAAATGGTCGATATTGGCTCAAATACGGTGCGCCAGGTGCGGGGTGTTGATTAAGGATTGGAAGCCTGCCGGCCGGTAGGCGGGAAATAAATCAAAAATGATGCCAAAAATAAAAGACCTTCCCAAAGTCGATCGTCCGCGAAAAAAAGTTTATTATAAACGTATAATTGAAAAAAATGGTGAAAAAATGAACAGGCGTTGCGCGGTGTGCGGGAAAGACATTTCGGTTGTTTTGTTTTCTGACAAGACCTATGAGGGCGGGCACTATTTTTTCAAGATTCCGGATAAGAAGGAATATTGGGAGTGTGATGAGTGCTATCATAAGGAGTGAATGTATAAAATCGGGATATTAGCCCGATTTTTTTGCTTTGCGGCCGGTTTTGGCGTAAAATGGAGGTAGGATTTAATACTTACTTTAATACGTATTAAAATACTTATATGAAGCTAAAGGACAAAAACACCCGGAAAATAACCCGTGTCGGCAAAACCAGTTTGTCCGTTACCTTGCCCATTGAAATCGTCCGCGAGCTAGGCTGGCGGGAGAAGCAGAAAGTCACGATTAAGAAAGTCAGGGGTGGAGTGATGATTAAGGATTGGAAGGAATAAAGTTATCCACAGGCGCGATTTGAGAAAAAGTGATATAATATCACTAGGATAAGATAAAATAAAAACAATGACACAAGAAACAATACAAAATCTTGCCGCACAACTTAATGTTCACTCGATCCATATTAGGCTTTTTATGTCTAAATTTAAAACTAAACCATCCGAAGACATGGTAAGAGCTTCTTATAAAAAATATGTAGATGAAAGTCCAAGACCATTTGTAAAATGGGTTGGAGGGAAAAGACAGCTTATCCAGCAATTCAGAGATATGAATTTATATCCTCCTTATGCTTTTGATCCAGAAAAGGCAACTTATTTTGAGCCATTTGTGGGTGGTGGCGCAATGTTTTTTAATTTACTTCCCCAAAAAGCTGTGTTGTCTGACATGAATCTTGAATTGGTAAAAACTTATAATGTCATAAAGAATGATGTTGAGGGATTGATTAAGAAATTAAAAGAACACAAGAAGAAGGATAGCAAAGATTATTTTCTAAAAGTTCGCGTGCAAGAAGTAGAAAGGCTTTCGGATGTGAATGTTGCAGCAAGATTTATATATCTCAATCGAACAGGTTTTAATGGTTTGTATCGAGTCAATAGAAGCGGAGGATTTAATGTGCCATATGCAAATAACAAAAATCCCCTAATCTGTGATGAGGTGAATTTGCGCAAAGCGCATGATGCCATGAAAAAAACTGAAATTTTTCATCGAGACTATAAGAAAGTTTTGGAAAAAGCTAAGAAAGGTGATTTTGTATATTTTGATCCTCCGTACTATCCAGTCAGCAAAACCTCAGCTTTTACAAGCTACACTAAGGAAGCATTCTTAGAAAAAGAACAGGAAGAATTGCGAGATGTTTTTGTAAAACTTCATAAACGAGGTTGTTTTGTAATGCTTTCAAATTCTGATACGAAATTCATTAATGATTTATACTCTGGATTAGATAAAAAAATAAAAATTCATAAAGTATTTGCTGGAAGGGCGATTAATTCGAAAGGCACAGGAAGAGGGAAAATTAAGGAGGTTGTAGTAATTAACTATTAATAAGTATTATAATTAATATGGAAACAAAAATTAAATCTAGAGATGTATTGTTTAAGGATTTTCATCATGAAGCGTCAGAAATTTTTTATATTCCATCGCTGCAAAGGCCATATACATGGGAGGCAAAGAAACAAGTAGATAGATTATGGGATGATGTTGTGGAAAATAAAAGTCCATATTATATAGGAAGTATTGTTTCTATAATGGGAGATGGCAGTATTAGCAAAGATCAGATAATTGATGGACAACAGAGACTAGCTACTATTTATTTGATGTTGGTTGCCATAAGAGACTTTGCAGTTACATTAAAAGATAAAGAGGCAAGAGATATTGCTTTGGAAGTAGATGATTATTTAAATAAATATAGGGGGGATGGAAAAGAGATTAGATTATCATTTACCAATGAGAGATCTAATCTTATCTATAAAGCTATTGTTAATAATGAGAAACTTGATTTATATAAGACTGAAATACAAAAAAGATTTATTAAAAATTTTGAACATATTAAATCTAGAGTTAGCGAATATTGTGGGAAAGGAAAATATAAATTGGAAAGAATAGTCGATATTTTAGATCGTATAAAAAACCTACAGTTAATTTTTATAAGGTGTCAAGATAAATCCGCTGCATTTAAATTATTTGAAAGTATAAATGCAACGGGTGTAGATTTAACAACAAATGATTTAATAAAAAATTCTATTTTTGAATCTATGTATGAAGATAAGAAATCATTTGATTTTGTTGAATTAGGATGGAAAGAGATGACTGAGGAATTTAATGAAAATAGTACAGAGTTAAAAACTTACATACGTCACCACTGGATAAGCACTGTTGATTATACTAGTCATTCTAAGTTATTTGATGACTTTATGGAAGAATATAAGGATAAGGATGATATTTTAAAATATGCAAAATCTTTATTTAATCTTGCCCCAGTCTATAATTCAATTAGAAAAGGAGAAGTTGAATTGCTAGATAAATTAAATAGAAATAGGAATGATTTAAATGAGATAAAGGAAATTTTAAAATTTATGTCTTCTCTTGGTGTAGATCAAATTTATTCTGTTTTACTGAACATTTATAATAATGAGCCAGGAAAATTTAAAAAGGATTTAATTAGGCTGTCCGCTTTTCAATTTATATTTAAATATATTCCCGGTAGTCCGAGCTTACCTGAAAAAAAGTTTGCTAATTTTTGCTCTGGTAAGTTAGATAGGAGCAGTCTCATGAATGATCTTGTTGTTATTTGTCGTAATAAGGAAGCTGATTTTGTCGGTAAATTAGTAGAAAAAATTAAATATACTGGTGGAAATAGCATAGACATTCAATTTATTCTAGAAAAGTATTTGTATTTCTTAGGAAAGCCTTCTAAGTTTTCTAACCCAACAATTGAGCATATTATTCCCCAAGATAAAAACGATCCAATATTTAATGCCTTTAAAATTGATGAGAAAAAAATAATAAGAAAAATAAATTGCTTAGGCAATCTAACTATTTTAGAAAAAAGTGAAAATAGTAGTGAAAAAATGTTCAACCAGGTTTTTTCAAAGAAATACCCTTTGTATGGCAAGAATATTTTTAGTGGAAATAAAAAAATAATTAAATATAAATTTGATGAGAATCCAGAGAGGGCCATTGATAAAAGAGCAAATGAAGTGGCATCGTTAATATATAAAATATTCTTCAAAGCATTGGAGACTGGCAAATGATCCAGATCATGGTTTATGCTATAAAATTAAAAATTAGAATGATAGAACTATGCAAAAAGATTTCCAGTGCTTAATAAATACCTTTAAGAATTCAATTAAAACTTGGGATTATTTTGTAAATTGGGAAAAAGTTTTTTCTAAAAGCTCAGAATTGGAAATTATTCTCAATAAACTTAATTATCTTCTTGGCAAAGAAAATTTAAAAGAAGAATTTAAAAGATTGTATGAGGGTAATCCGGATATTGTGAAGGCTTTCCCTGTTTTGTTGGCTGTGCGAGAAAAACAACTAGAGATTTTCAATTTGAGTGATGGTAGTTCAGAATTTTTTGATTTTAGCAATAATCAGAAAGAAAATGATAGTTTTGAAAAATATTATTTATTTCTTGAAAAAACAGGGTTGATAAATCTATTTAATAGGGAGGGTATTAAAAATCTAGTTGATTATGTGATTGGTGTTGAAGTTGGGTTAGATAGTAATGGACGAAAAAATCGCGGAGGAACACTCATGGAAAAAATAGTCGAATCTCATATAAGCAAATTATGTGCGCAAAAAGGATTTGAGTATATTGCACAGGCAAGATCGACTGATATTCGTGCTAAATGGGGGGTTGAAGTGAATGTGGATAAATCGGAAAGAAGTTTTGATTTTGCCGTATGTAATCCTAGTAATAAGATGATTAAATTATTTGAAGTTAATTTCTATAATGGTGGTGGATCGAAGCTGAAAGCGGTTTGCGGAGAATTCAAGAGCTTGTATGATGAACTTAAAAATCAAAGCATAGATTTTATATGGATTACTGATGGTCTAGGGTGGAATACAACAAGAAGACCATTAGAAGAAACATACAATCACAATGAATACGTTTTTAATCTTAATATGGTTGAACAAGGAATTCTTGAAGAATTAAATTGGCAATAAAAATGCAAAAAGCACAGACATTAAAACTTCATCCTGAGGAATTTGATTTGGAATGCACGACAGTGTGGTCATTTCCAAGGCGTGGGAATTGGGCGACGCATAAATCTGATTGGCGTGGGAATTGGGCGCCGGAAGTGGTGCGGAATTTAATTCTGCGCTATTCACAAGAAAATGATCACTTGCTTGATTGCATGATTGGTGGTGGCACAACGGCGATTGAGGCGAAAATTTTGAACCGCCACATTACTTGCGTTGATGTGAACGAGGAAGCGCTAGAGAGAACCAGAAAATCTTTGGAATTTGAAGTTGAAAATAAATCCAAACAAAAAATAATAAAATGTGATGCTCGTAATCTGAGTTTTATAAAAGACGAAGAAATTGATTTTGTTCTCACTCATCCGCCATATGCAGATATAGTGAAATATAGCGAAGGAAAAATAGAGGATGATTTATCCAATATTCATGATATAGAGGATTTTGTGGATGAAATTGAAAAAGTTGCCAAAGAATTGTATCGTGTTTTGAAAAAAGGAAAATATTGTGCAATCCTGATGGGCGACACCAGAAGGAATAAGATGTATCAACCCCTGGCCTTCAAGGTCATGGAAAGATTTCTGAATCAAGGATTCGTGCTAAAAGAGGACATAATAAAAAGACAACATAATTGCAAGGCCACCGGCTTTTGGGTAAATCGTTCAAAAGAAAGCAATTTTCTTTTGATAATGCATGAACATCTGTTTGTTTTTCAGAAATAATGAGAGCTAGTAAATTGGTCGATGCTAGTGGAATTTAAATAAAAAATAATAAAAAATATGGCAAAGTACAATAGAAATTCAGGAAAGCCAATAACAACAGCGGATGTGAAAGCAGTTCGCCAACTTGCTAAAAGCAACACGCCAACAAGAGTTATTGGTTTAGAAATTGGAAGGACTGAGGATTCTGTGAGAAAAATCGCTTCTCGAAATGACATAAGTCTAAGTCCAACAAATCAATCTCCTTATAATAGGAGAAAAAAATAAGGGTCGCCTTGGAAAATGTGACCGAGTTGGTAGAGTCTGATCGGCTAAATACTTGCTGAGACGACGACCTAAAGGCGCAACCCTCCACAAAAACACCGCTTATGCGGTTGTTTTTGTTTTAATGTTATAATATTAATGTATGGCAATGACGGTCCTCGACTATAATTTATGAATTTCCTCCAGAGGCCCGCTTCGACAAGCTTCAGGCGAGGCGAGCGGATAAAAATCCAGCAATCAAAAGATGCCCATCACGACAGCCACCAGATAATTTATAGACACTCCGACATTCTGCAGAAAGCCAGAATGTCGAAATGAATGTCTTGGCGTGGTACAATTAGAAACAAAAATGTTAGCCAAAAAAAAGAAAAGTTATCAAAAATGAAAAAACGCCCAAACAGATGGAGCGCCATTTGAAAGGTGTGGCCAATCATCGGCGGATCGCGATCCTTTTCATCGTGGCTGACAATGACGGAATTACGCTGGACGGAATCTGCGGATCGCTTGGCGGCAACGTCAAAACCGTTTCGGAACATGTC
>JAUXSK010000026.1 GCA_030679995.1 Candidatus Moraniibacteriota bacterium | reverse complement strand
TATGGCCGCATTAAAAATTTTAGCGACCAAACTAGGAATTTAGACAGCACAAGCCGGTGCCGGCGGTTTCTTTTTGCCACTTTCTTTGCCGCCAAAGAAAATGGCGAACAATCGTTTTTTCTGTGAAGAAAAACCAGCGTTTCAAATCTAAGAGTATTGAATTTTTTACACTATTTCCCAACCAGTCTCCGTTTCTTTGATGGTGCCTTTGATTTCAAAACCGCTTGCGAGCTTGTGGCCGCCACCGCCGAATTGGGCGGCGATTTTGGAAACGTCGACGCCTTTGTATTCTTCGCTGCGCAAGCTGCCTTTGATGGTCCCGTTCTCCCGTTCAGAAAGGATGAGGGCGAATTTAGTGCCGGGGACGGTATTGAGGATGCTGGAAACCTGGGCGATGTCTTCGGTACCGGCCTCGCATTCCTCCAGGTCTTTTTGGGTAAGGACGGAAATGATCATACCGTTGTCAGGATTGATCTTGGCTTTTTCAAAAGCCTTACCCCAAAGCTTCAGGGTTGAAATGTTTTTATTGGCGAAGGTCGTTTCGACGATTTTGGAAATGGGCGCGCCTTTTTTCATCAGTTGGGAGGCGATTTCCATAACTTTGGAAGTGGTGTTGGAATGTTGGAATGAACCGGTATCAGACATCAAACCTAACATAAGGAAAGTAGCCATCTTGCGGTTTATGTCTATTTTATTGAAGGTGAAAAAATCATAGATGATTTCGCAGACGGAAGAATACGTGGCATCTATGATGGTTATATCGCCTTTGATGGTGATGTCAGGATGATGATCCAGGATGGCGACAATCTGATTATCGGCGATTGAGCTGATAATTTTATGAAAGCCGCGTTCAACGCTGTCAGCCGCTATGATCAGGTCGTATTTTTTTAAGTCGATATTTTCGGGACTGATAAATGTTTCTTCGGAAAGTGATTTGAGATAATCAGGGAACGGGTCATAACAGGCGATTTCGACGTTTTTTCCAAGTTTTTTTATATATGTCTGAAGCGCCATAACTGATCCGGTGGTGTCACCATCCGGGCGCGAATGCGCGAAAAGCAGGATCGTTTGCGATTCCTTGATGACGAAATTGAGGGTATTGAATTCTTGCTTGAAGTTTCGCATAATGATTGTGCTAACTTTCTTTTGGCACACAAAAGAAAGTTACAAACCTGCCTACCGGCAGACAGAGAAACACGCTACGCCAAAGCGCGGAATGTTTTTTAAGTGCTTATAAAAAAGACGACCGGAGCCGCTTTCTTTAATTTGTCTATTTATATTTGTCTCAGGAGTTTTTCAATTTCATCCGCTTTGGATTCGGTCAGATCGGTGATGAATTGGACTTTCGGCAAAGGGCGCATATGGAGTTTTTTATTGAGCGCGCCTTGGATGTGATAGAGCTCCTTCGTGAGTGTTTTTTCCACGTAATCGATTTCTTTTTCCGGAAAAACACTTACGAATATACGAGTATAGCGGAGATCGGGCGTGGTGTCAACTTTGGCGATAGTCACGAAAACCCCGCTTTTGAGAGAGAGTTCTTTGAGGATGATATCGTTCACGTGCTGTTTGACCAACTCGTTTATTTTGATGGTTCTTGCGGACATAATAATTTAAATTATAAATTCAAAATTACAAATATCAAATAAAATCTAAAGCATAATTTTCAAAATTCAAAACAGTTTTGAATTTTGAATTTAGCTCATTGTAATTTATTTGGAGTTTGTAATTTTAGATTTTGAATTTTATAAACTTTGTTTCTTCACTTCTTCCGTATAGCAAACCAAAGTATCGCCTTCTTTGATTTTCGTTTCGCCATCGAAGGTGATGCCGCATTCGTTATTTTTGGCGACTTCATCGACATCGACTTTGTTCTGTTGCAGGTTTATCAGCTTGCCTTTGCCGATGATGTTGTCCGCCCGCATAACTTCGATCAAACAACCCTTGGCGATTTTTCCTGAAATGACTTTGCCGCCGACGATCATATCTTTTTTGCCAGTCTTGAAAAGCGCTAAAACGCCCATTTTGCCGAAGTCGGTCCTTTCGATGGATGGTGGGAGCATTTCGGTCAATCTGTTTTTGATATCCGCCACCAATTCATAGATGATTTTGTAATTTTTGACTTCAACTTTGCTTGTTTCAGCCATTCTTTTAGCGACAGGAGTCGTTTCGACATTGAAACCGAAGAGGATTGCTCCTGAATTTTGAGCCAATCTGACATCCGATTCGGTCATATTGCCTACGCCGATGCTAATATAATCGATGGCGACCTCGTTGGATTTTATTTCTGACAGGATCTGTTGGATGGCTTCGAGCGAACCTTGCACGTCGGACTTAAGGATTATATTGAGCTTTTTGATTTTTTCATCAGCGATGGTTTTGTATATCTTTTGTGCGTTCAATTCGCCGATTTTTCCGGAAAGTCCCCGACTGCTTGATCGCATCGCTTCGAGTCTGGCTAGTGACTTGCCGCTGACCACTTGCAATATATCATTGGTATTGGAGGTTTCATTGAGTCCGATCAGGCTGATCGGTGTAGAAGGCCCTGCCTCGGCCAGTCTTTTGCCGCTGAAGTCCTCGATTCTCCGTACCCGGCCGTGGGCCGAGCCGGCAATGATGTCTTGTCCCTCTCTGAGCGTACCGGTCTTGATGAGAATGGTTGCCACAGGGCCTTTTTGCGGATCAAGATGGGATTCAAGTACGACACCCAGAGCGTCGCGCTTGAAATCCGATTTGAAATCCTCGACTTCAGCTACCAGTAGGATATTTTCCAGGAGTCCGTCAATCCCGATGTTTTGTTTGGCACTTACTTCGGAACAAAGGATTTGTCCGCCCCAATCTTCGACCAAAATGCCTTTTTCCGCTAACTCTTGTTTAACACGCTGGATATTGGCTTCAGGTTTATCGACTTTATTGATAGCTACGATAGTCGGGATTTTTTTAGTCAGGAGATATTCGATGACCTCTTTGGTTTGCGGACGCACGCCGTCATCCGCCGCTACGACTAAGACGGCGATATCGGCGATAGATACGCCTCTTTCGCGCATAGCACTGAAGGCTTCATGTCCGGGAGTATCGACGAAAGTTATCAGTTTGCCTTTCTTCTTAGCTTGGTAAGCGCTGATATGCTGGGTGATGCCGCCGGACTCCTTGGCGGCTACGCTGGATTTCCGGATAGTGTCCAATAAAGTTGTCTTTCCGTGATCCACGTGTCCTAGGATAGTTACGATCGGCGGGCGGGCCTGAAGAGTCTCGCCGGATTCCCCCTCTTTTTTCAATTGTTCGATGAGTTTTTCCAGTGTCATCGTTTCCCCTGTTTCGATGATTTCTTCCTGAACCTCAAAACCGAGATCCTGGGCGATGATAGAGGCGGTTTCATAGTCGATTTGTTCGTTGATGGTGGCTAGGATGCCATTTTTCATCAGCTCGGTAATAACGGTTCCGAGAGGTAAATTTAAAATTTCACTGAATTTTTTAACAGTGACTGACGCGGGGATGGATATTTTTTTAGATGTAGCTTCTGCCATTTAAATTATTTTTTTATACCGGATGAATTAGCTAGTTTGATGACTTGTTTTTCCTCTTCTGTCAGTGGATATTTTTCCGATTCACCGTTGGTGATGGTCTTGGAATAGACCCGGGTGCCATCGCGGGTATAGAGGGAGGAAATTACCAAGCCACAATTTTTCCCATTGAGCATAGCGATCGCGAAACTCTGGTCCCCGCCGACTTCCTTGAAAGGATTGAAACGGATCATTGCGAATTTATGCAGACTTCGGTGTGCCAACAGATTGATTTGGTTGGATATGTTATACAATTCCTGGATATCCTTATCAAGCGTTTTAATGGCTCTGGAATGGTTTATAACGACATCTTCTATGCTTTTGACGTTGTTGCCGGAAAAAAAATCAATGCTGCGCTGGCGCATTATTTTGAGGTTCCGATCCAGGAAAAAATTCCAAATAACCAGCATAATGACTATCAATGACAGCGCTGAAACGATAATTGGTTCGTATCGATCCAATAAAATTAGGATATTTTGCATATAAAAGCCTTAATTGCATATTAAAGCTAGCATTTATATGCGCTTATGTAAAGTTGAAATCTATTTTCGTCCATTGGCGAGGTGATGGCGGAAGCGGAAGGATTCGAACCTTCGGAACCGTTTCCGGTTCAACACTTTTCGAGAGTGCCCCTTTCAACCGCTCAGGCACGCTTCCATTCATTTAATCTAGCTTACTTTTCAAATGTTATCAACCGTCCGATTGCCGAAACACTGATTTTGTTGTAAAATAAAATCAGTAAATATTTTTTTGCAAACCAATGGTATTGAATAATACGGTCGGGGGTGGCAACTTCCAAGCCGGCCAAGCTTTTAACGTCAGATTTATCAATCCGGACGCGATCGTAGGGAAGCTTGACTTCGCGCCTGGCAGTATCGTAGCGGATTTCGGTTGCGGCAGCGGCTATTTCTCTTTGCCGATCGCGAAAAAAATCGGAGAACAAGGTATTGTGTATGCTTTGGATATCCTTCCTTCCAGCCTTGAAACCGTCAGTAGCCAGGCCAAGGTTGCAGGCGTAACTAATATTATCGTTAAACGGGTGAATTTAGAAAAAGAAGGAGGCTCAAAATTGGCTGATCGCAGTTGTGACTGGGTGGTTATGAAAGATATGCTTTTTCAGAATAAAAACAAGGTGACGGTGCTTTCCGAAGCCCGAAGGATACTCAAAGATCAAGGCCGGGTGTTACTTATCGAGTGGAATGACAACGATGTTTCCATCGGTCCGGACAAAAGTTTGCGAATTTCCAAAGAAGCCCTGACCGAGGTCATCCAAAAATCCGGATTAGGGATTTTGGATGAAATCTCAGCCAGTAATTTTCATTACGGGTTAATACTTGCCAAATAGGATATGAAAAAAAAATCATTACTTGCGTTTCTTTTTATGATAGGCATACTGGTCCTTTCCGGATGCGGATTGAAGCAGGCCAATCCTAAGCAATATACCCTGAATCTTGAGGTATGGGGCCTTTTTGACGATACGGATGTTTTCAGAGATATTTTCGATGCCTATGCGAAAACCAATCCCAATATAGGAACGATCACTTACAAAAAATTAAGCCCGGATACATATAAGAAGGACTTGGTAGATGCGTTGGCTTCCGACCAGGGACCGGATATCTTCCTGATTCACAATGATTGGTTGCCGGGTTTTGAAAACCGGACGTATCCGGCTCCTCCGGAAGTATTGAATGAACAGAAATTCCGCGACAATTTTGTCGATGTGGCGATACAGGATTTTATAATCCAGGGCTTGGTAGGCGCGGTGCCGCTGACGGTCGATTCGCTGGGGCTATATTATAATAAGGATCTTTTTAATGAGGCGGGCATAACTTCTCCGCCGCGGAACTGGGTCGAATTTATCGAAGCGGCTAAGAAGATGACTAAAATCGACGCGCAAGGCCAAATCGTCCAATCCGGAGCGGCGATGGGTACGGCGGCGAATATCAATCGCACGACTGACATATTGAATCTTTTGATGTTGCAAAGCGGGACGGAAATGGTCGATACGGTCGATCGTAAAGCGAAATTCGACCAATATGCGAGCCAAGGGGATTCCAATGTCTCGCCTGGTGAAAATGCTTTGAATTTCTATACCCAGTTCGCCGATAGCGGTTCGGCGGTCGTGCCATACACTTGGAACCCGCGGATGCACTATTCTATCGACGCTTTCAGTGAGGGAACAGTAGGGATGATGTTCAATTATTCCTGGCAGATGGATATCCTAGCTAGTAAAGCCCCTAAATTGAATTATGCCGTGGCGCCGGTTCCGCAATTCACGAATAGTCCGCAAGCTAATTTCTCCAATTATTGGGGCTATGCCGTAGCCAAAAAAAGGACGCCGGACACGCGTGGCACTGATCCGGCTAATGTGGCGATGGTCACTAATGATGTACGGGCGGCGGAGGCTTGGAATTTCTTGAATTTCTTGACGACCAGACCTGTACAGGTCGCGGGAGCGGCGCCTGCTTTTGATCCAGCTATCGATTATCTGACAAAGACCAATAAACCGGCGGCCAGGCGGGATTTGATTGAGAAACAGAAAGCTGATGTCAGATTGGGGGCTTTCGTGCAAGGTAATTTGATCGCCAAAGATTGGTATCGCAGTGATCCTGACGCCATCGAAACTTTGTTCTATCAGATGATCGACCAGATAAATCGGGGACAAATTTCCGCGCGGGATGCGATCAAGGCGGCAGCCGTCAGCGTTACGCAGATAATGAACCAATAGCCGCGGAGTTTATTTTTTTTCAAATATTTTTCTATGAAGAAATTCTTAGTATTCAGCGTAGTGGCTTCCGTTCTTTTCGGGGTTTTTTCTCCTTGGTCAACTGCCTTGGCGCAGACTTTGCCGGGCGGCTTGGTGCCATGCGGCAATGGGAATGATCCGTGCACGCTGTGTCATTTTATCATCGGATTTTATAATATGGTGGGCGTTATGCTGAAACTGGTCGTTACCGCGGCTTTGGCGGGAATCTTTATTTCCGGGGTGATGTATATAATTTCGGCCGGGGATGAAACGATGATGACGAGTGCCAAAAATTTCCTGAAAGCCAGTGTGACAGGTTTCGTGGTGGTGTTGGGCGCTTTCCTGATCGTGAACGTGACGATGTGGGCGTTGTCGGCGAAAGATTCCAATAATGACGGGGTGTCGGATATGGGCGTCGGACAAGCAGGCTGGTTTTCATTCACCTGTTCAACCGAGTCGTTAAAATAATTTTTTTAAATAATTGTATGCGGAACAATAAATATTTTTTTGGAATGATATTTTTGGCGGGATTTTTGTTTTGCTCGGTGTATGTTGTTTCAGCTGAAACCGACTCAACTACGCAGATTCCGATAGGATCTAGTCATGAGTCGGTCCCTTCCGTACCTGCTGATTCTCTTGCGCCTTCACACGTTCCAACTTCTTCTGTCGTTCCATCTTCCAATACCGCGAAAACCGGAACAACTGTCACCACGACTTTTGTCAATCCGATCCGTTTCAGTACTGTTTCGGAAGTAGTGGGCGCATTACTTAGTAATCTGAAAGGCATAATCGCGACGGTGGCTATTTTGTTCATCGTTATCGGTGGCGCGATGTATATTCTGTCGGGTGGGAATGAAAAGATGATCACTACCGCTAAAAATACGATCACTTCCGCGATGATCGGTCTGGCGATCGCGTTGGCCGCGCCGACATTTTTGAAAGAGATACAGAATATCTTGGGCGGCGGATCGGGTGCGAATCCCGACGAGTTGGTCAATAATGCGTTGACGTTGAACCAGATCGCGATGCGGACATTGAATCTGTTATTGTCGATAACCGGCATCCTTGCTATAATTGGATTAGTAATCGGAGGTTCATATTATCTAACGGCTTATGGTGATGAAAAGCGGGCGGAATCCGGCAAAAATATCATCACTTCCGCGATAATCGGAATTGTAATCGTGATGGCGGCCCTAGTGATCGTCAGGCAAATCGCGTCGCTTCTAGGAGTGGGCTAGATCCGAATATGACAAAAGACAGATTGGAAATAAAATAAAAAATAAAAATAGAAAGGCAGGTGTAATATGAAAAATAAAATCAGGGCGTTCGCGTCAGCCGTGTCGGTGATGGCGATGGCGCTTCCGATGCTTGTTTCCGCGGCTGCGTTCAAAGCGCCGACAGGGACCGGTTTGCCGGAAGGCAGCATTACCGGAATCATCACCAATATAATGAATTGGCTGCTGATGCTGGTCGGAATAATCGGCGTTATCGGTTTTGCGATCGCGGGTATCTTGTATTTGACCGCAGCTGGAGATGAAGGCCGGATAGACACTGCGAAAAATGCGATGTTATATTCCATCGTGGGAGTCATCGTGGCAATCATCGGTGTCGTGGTCATCAAGGCGGCGCAAGGACTGCTGGGCGGAACAAGTTCGACTTTCTAATTGCGATTCCTATATTGAAAAACGGCCTGTGGATAACTGGCCGTTTTTTATTTTTTGAAACTGAAGGTTTTTCAAAAAATGTGGTATAATACAGACAGGTTTATCAGATGAAAAAATAAACCCTAAAATAAATATTAAAATAACCCGATCGGATATTCTCAAAAAATCCGACAGGCTAGATAAAAAATGAAAAAGTTTTTTAGCACGATAGCGGCCTTTGCGGTAATCGTTGTCGTTATGTTCCCCTCGATTTCTTTGGCGGCGGACCAGTTCGGCGTCAGCGTCGGCAGCGGAGGCGTGTCCGGAATGTATTCAGGAAGCAATGGGTATTTCGGATTCGGCGTGGGCAGTTCAAGTGGAATGAGCAGCGGCGGTTGGAGCCCGGGCAACCTTTCTGGTTTCGGTCTGCCGGAAGGTTCCATTACGGGAATCATCGTGAATATATTGGATTGGCTCTTGTTGATCTTCGGACTTTTGGGAATCATCGGCTTCCTGATTTCCGGCATAATGTATATCCTGGCCTCCGGAAATGACGATATGATTGAGAAAGCCAAAAGCGGGATGAAATATTCGATTATTGGCGTCCTGGTCGGTTTGTCCGGAGTGGTGATTATCCGGGCGATCGATGCGATTTTAGCCACCGGCTACACTATCTAAATTTTTTAAAAATGGGAATGAAAATAAAAAAAGAAACAATTTTGTTTTTTCTACTAGTGGTAGTCGGCTTGGTATTTTCTAAAAATATTTACGCGGCTTGCGTTGCGGGAAGTCCGTGTACGCTCGCGAATCCGGTAAATGGAAGTCTGATTGGAAAATGTACTCCTGAAGGAGCATGTTTTCCGGTGACTACGGGATCGGTTGCTTCTGAATTGACGCCGACGGATGAGGCTGTGAATGATTTTTTACAGTCGGCATATCCGTCGTCCGGCAGTAATACATCTGAGACACCGATTAATCCTGGTTCGCAGCCGGTAACGACACCGATCAATCCTGGTTCAAAATCGGTAACAACGGCGGATGGGGTTTATATCCCTACTGCAGCTGAAACTGGCTTATCCGATCGTGGCATCAAAGCGCTTCTGACGAGCCTGTTACGTTGGCTGTTGGGCATCGTAGGCGTGATAGCTTTGATCGGGTTTGTGATTTCCGGCATCCAATATATAATTTCCAGCGGGAATGAAGATATGGCAAAGACCGCCAAACAAAATATGGTAAATTCCATCATTGGCATCGTGGTGGTGATGGCATCTTTGGTGATTATCCAAGCGATCGATTATGCTTTGCGGGGATATTCGAGTTTTTAGCAAAATTGGAAAATTAGAAAAGGCGCTTCCTGGTGGATACCAAGTAGCGCCTTTTTTGGAGTGGGTCAGTCCTCAATTGACCCGTCTCCAAGTGAGTTGGGTTGTCTGGGTGTCATGCCACCACCCAGACCCGGATTGCTCGGACAAACTTATGCCGAATACTCCGGCATATTTGTCACGGACAAACACCTTACCACTATATCCAGTGGCGGAAAGTTTGCCGGTTAATTTTGTCCCATCCGATGCCGACATTAGAATATCAGCACCAGTCCGGACAACTTGGAAATTGTCTTCGCGAAGTTGTCCTCCGCGATAATACCTGACATTCCAGGTTTCCGGAGCTGCCGGCGGGGCGGTGGAGGTTGACATTGCGCCAACCTTTATAGTGGTCGGCACGACCACTACTGGCACTACTGCGGCCACTTTCGCCGCCTTTTTTACAGGCGGGGTGGTGGCCTTGGCTGGCACCTTGGTCTTGGTCGGGGTGGCGGGAGTCGGCGGCTCGTCGCCAGAGATGACGGCGCGGACCTTCTTGCCCTCCGCGGAAAGCTTCTGTATTAAATCCAGAGCTTCCTGCGTTTTGCCGGCTTTGAAGAGGCGGGCGACCTCAGCCGCTGCCTCATCCTCCCGGACAGTTTGCGCAGTTAAAGCCGCAGCTTTGGCGACGACTGCCGGAGAGGTGGTGGCTACCGATACTTTCGTGTCGATGGCCATCCAACGGTGACCCGCGAGGGACACCGCGAGGGGCAGGTGGTCGTTGATATACCGCCAGGAGGGCGGTGCTGCCAGGACGATCACGATCGAAATCGCGATCGTCACGAATGGCCGAAGCCATTCGTCGGCATCCAGGGCCCAAACTATGAGCCCGACACCAACTACGGCAACCAGGGAGATAATCCACCAGGACCATCCCATGTTGATTCCGATCGCCAAGAAACTTCCAAATACTACATATGCCAGTGTTTCCATGGCATTTTCTCCTTTGGCCCACGGGCCTAAAATTTTCAAGGTACCGAGTCGCCTGTCGACTCGTTACCAGTTATTTCCAAAATAGGTACTGATAACCTAATATCCTAGCACAAAATGGTGAAAAAATCAAGTGTAGGGCGGTTTTTGGCTAGTTTTAGGCTTAAAAGGGAAGGGGATTTTTGGGAATGGTTCAATATGACTCAACAAGACAGGATGGGATGAAGAGGACCGATTGGGATGGCTATCTTGCCTAAGGGGCGGGAATGATTGACAAAGTTTTAAATCCTGCTATACTAAGAATACAGTTTGAGCAGTTATTGGTCCGCGAGAGCGGGCTTTTATTTTTAAACAATTAATTGTAATAGGACGAATTGGACCGATGAGTCCTATCGTCGCAAGAAAATCTATGGTTAAGAAAAAAACAACAAATTCCGCTCCGGAAGCGCAATCAAGTCGATTGGGCGATTTTGGCAGCGCGATTACGCAGATTTGTGAGGAAAAAGGCATCTCTAAGGAAAAAGTGATCGAGACGATTGAAGCGGCGCTGGCGGCGGCCTATAAAAAGGATTACGGCAAAAAAGGCCAGAACATCAAAGCGGTTTTTGATGAAAAGACCGGCAGCGCAAAGTTTTTTTTGTTGAAAGAGGTGGTGGATGAGACTACTCGTGAATTCGTCGAGGAAAAAGAAGAAGGAGATGAAACGCCAGTCGCGCATATTGAAGTCGAACCGGTCGAAGGCGAAGAAAGGTTGCTGCGCTACAATCCGGAGCGTGATTTGACGGTGGAAGACGCAAATAAGTTGGAGGCCGGTGCCAAAGTCGGCGATGTGCTCGAAATCGGATTGGAACAACATCAGGATTATGGGCGCGTGGCGGCTCAGACGGCCAAGCAAGTCATCATCCAGCGCATCCGGGAAGCGGAGCGTGATTCGATGTTTGATGAATATAAGAACCGCGAAGGTGAAATAATCGCCGGAGTGGTGCAGCGGGTTGAAGGGCGCAACGTTTTCATCGATCTGGGCAAATCAGTCGGAGTTTTGTTTCCATCCGAGCAAGTGCCGGGCGAAAACTACCGGGTCGGACAGAGATTAAAAGTATATTTGGCTAAAGTGGAAGCCGGCTCAAAAGGGCCTGGTATAACTCTAAGCCGGATCCATGGCGAGATGATCCGTCGATTATTTGAATTGGAAGTGCCGGAAATTTTCGCGGGTACGGTGGAAATCAAATCTATCGCGCGGGAGGCCGGTGAGAGGACTAAGCTTGCGGTAGCTTCCAGTGAAGCAGGCATCGATCCGATCGGATCATGCGTCGGGCAGAAAGGTACGCGGGTCCAAGCGGTCATCGACGAGCTGGGCGGAGAAAAAATCGATATCATCTTATGGAACGAAGATATCGCGAAATTCATCGCGGCAGCCCTTTCACCAGCCAAGGTTTTGAAAGTGGATGCCAATGAAGATTTGAAAGAAGCGACGGTTTCCGTGCCGGATGATCAATTGTCTTTAGCAATCGGCAAGAAAGGCCAGAACGTGCGTTTGGCGGCTAAGTTGACCGGCTGGAAAATCGATATTTTGGGGGTCAAGCCGGCTGGAGAAGCTGTGGCTGAGGATGCAGCGGAAGAGGCTTCCGAGGAAGCGATCGAGAGCGAAGAATAGTCCAAGATAGGAAAAACAAGACTAACAAGACAAATAATATAATCGGTATGAAAAAAACAATTATTATCGGACACAAAAATCCAGACACCGACTCGATCGTTTCAAGTTTGGTGGCGGAATATTATTTCAAAAATGTCCTCAAACTCGAGGCCAAGGCTTACCGGGCCGGCGAGCTTAATAATGAGACAAAATTCGTTTTGGACAGGTTTTTGATGTCAGCCCCGCAATTGTTGAAAAAAATCAAAGGGGATGAAGATTTCATCTTGGTCGACCACAATGAATTGAGCCAGGCCACGGATGGTTTGCGAGTCGGGCAAATCAAACGGATTATCGATCATCATAAAGTGAATTTGCAGACGGAGACTCCGATTTTTTTGCGGGTTGATTCGATCGGCAGCACCGCTTCGGTTTTGGCCAGGATGTATGGCGAAGCTGGCAAGAAAATTCCGGCCAATGTCGCGAAACTTATTTTAGCGGGGATATTGTCAGACACGCTGGATCTCAATTCTCCGACTGCGACTGAAACTGACAGGAAATTGGTGAAAGAATTGAATAAAATCGCCAAGCTGGACTTGAAAAAATTCGTGGCGGAATTGTTCGCTGCCAAATCCAGTTTGAAAGGGATTTCTTTGGAAACGCTCATTACGCAGGACTACAAGACATTTGAAATGGGTGCTAGTAAAGTAGGTATCGCGGCCTGGGAAACGACCGATCCCAAAAGCGTAACCGTCCAAAAAGAAAAAATAATGAAATTGCTGGCGGAAAAAAAGACCGCAGACAATCTGGATCATATCGTTTTTATGCTAGTGGATATTATCGCGCAAAACAGTTTGTTGTTTATCGTAAGTGAAAAAGAGCAAGAACTTTTGCAAAAAGTTTTTGCCGGAAAAATAACCGAAGGCGAAATGTTTTTGCCCGGCGTGGTTTCACGCAAAAAACAGATCGTGCCGCAATTGACGGAAGAGTTAAACAAATAATTTAAATCCAAAATCTCAAATTCTCTAGTAGTTTTGAATTTTGAAAATCGGAATTTGGAATTTATTCGCTATTTGTAATTTTAAGTTTGTAATTTATAAAAAATATGATGATTAAAAAATTACCAAAATCTTTGATTGAATTCGAAGTCACAATCGCTTGGGCGGATTGGGAAAAATATCTGGACCAGGCCGCGGCGGAAGTATCGGAAGAATTGAAATTCCCCGGATTCCGTCCGGGCAAAGCGCCCCGGAATTTGGTGGAGCAAAAAGTCGGCGTCGGCGTGCTGCTTAATAACGCGGCGGAAAAAGCCGTGCAGAAAAGTTATGCCAGCTTTGTCACGCAAGAAAAATTGGATGTGATCGGATCGCCGAAAATCGAAGTCGAAGAATTGGCGGTGGAAAAGGATTTGACATATAAGGTTGCTGTGGCTGTGATGCCGGCGGTGGCGGTCAAGGACGGATACAAGAAAGAAATCAAAAAAATCAACGAGGAATTCGCTAAAAAACCTGTCGAAGCGACGGAAGAAGAAATTAAAAATGAGTTGGATCAGTTGGCTAATAGCCGGGTCAAGCTGGTGACCGTGAACCGTGCGGTGGCTAAAAATGACAGCGCGGAGATCGATTTTTCAGTTTCAGTCGATGGCAAGGTGATCGAAGGCGGCGAGAGCAAAAACCATCCGCTGGTAATCGGCAGAGGCGTTTTTATTCCGGGATTTGAGGATAATTTGATCGGGATGCAGGCCGGAGAAGAAAAGGAATTCGAATTGGCGTTTCCGGCGGATTACCACAAGAAAGATTTGGCTGGAAAAAATGCGAGTTTCAAGGCCAAGGTCAATCTGGTCCAGGAGAGGCAGACGCCGGCGGTCGATGATGATTTTGCCAAATCATTGGGCAGCTTTGATAATCTGGAAGCTTTGAAGAAAAATATGAAAGAAGGGATTGAGCATGAAAACAAGCACAAACTGGACGAAGAGAAACGGACGCGATATTTGGATAAGATAGTGGAAAATGTCGAAACCGATCTGCCGGAAGTGATGGTTGAGGAAGAAACCAAAAAGATGCTTTTGGAATTCGAACAGCAAGTCCGATCGATGGGGATGGAATTGGATCAATATCTGGCCCAACTTAAGAAAGAAAAGGCCGATCTGGAAAAGGATTGGCAGCCGCAAGCCGTGAAAAGGGTCAAATCGGCGCTGGCTCTTAAGGAAATCGTGAAATTGGAGGAGGTCAGGGTTGAGACGGCGGATATCGAGGCTGAAATGAACAAGACCGTACAATATTACAAAAACGTGAAAGACTTCGATAAGAATATAGATATGGAAAGATTGTATTCATATACGAAGGGCGTTTTGGAGAATGAAGCAGTGTTTAAAATGCTAGAGAAAGTGGTATAATTTCAAAAACCAAAATCCAAAGTGTTCCAAATCAAATCTAAAATCCAAACATCTTTTTCGATTTGAAGTTTGAGCTTTGAAATTCGGGTTTATTAATTTTCTATGAGTAACGATAAAATAACCAATCAATATCTGATTCCTACTGTCATTGAGAAGACCAGTTATGGCGAGAGGGCGTATGATATCTATTCGCGGTTGCTCAAGGATAGGATAATTTTTCTGAGCGGACCGATCGATGATATCACGGCCAATAGCGTGATCGCGCAATTGCTATTTTTGGATTCCCAATCCGACAAGGAGGATATCAAGTTGTATATCAATTCGCCGGGCGGACAGGTGACATCGGCGCTGGCGATTTATGATACGATGCGATATGTGAAAGCTGACGTTTCCACGATCTGTATCGGGATGGCGGCTTCGGCCGCGGCTTTGCTTTTGACGGCTGGAGAAAAGGGCAAGCGCATCATTTTGCCGAACGGGGAGGTTCTGATCCATCAGGTTATGGGCGGAGCGCAAGGGCAAGCCACTGATATCGCCATCCATGCCAGCCATATCCTGAGGATGAAAAAAAGATTGAATGAAATAATGGCCAAACATACCGGCCAATCTATCGGCAAGGTGGAGAAAGATGCCGAACGCGATTATTTTATGACAGCCGACGAAGCTAAAAAATACGGGATAGTGGATAAGATCATCAAATAGTTTTTGGATTAAAAGATGCTTGAATAAGTTAAAAAAGCTTTCTGGTATAAGAAGGCTTTTTTAAATTCCAAATTTAAAATTCCAAATGACAAATAAATTTAAAAATCCATCCGACTTTTATTATTGCCTGATGTATTTTTCAGAAATTATTTCAATAGCGGCAACAAGCTTTCTCCGGTCATCTCCTCGGGTATTTCTATATCCATCAGGTCCAGGATGGTGGGCGCTATGTCACTCAGGAGACCTTGCGGTTCACTGGAAATTCCCGGCGTCCCCTTGCGATGGTTTTCGCTGGTCGCGAACCAAAGCGGAACCGGATTGATAGAATGCTCGGTATTTATTTCTCCGGTCATGATATTCTTCACTTCTTCGGCATTGCCGTGATCGGCGGTTATCAATAAACATCCTTTTTTCAGCAATATGGCGGGAATCAATCTTTCCAAGGACCGGTCGATGGCTTCAACTGCTTTGATAATAGCCTTTTCATTGCCGGTATGGCCGACGATATCGGCATTGGCGTAATTCATCAGGATGAAATCATATTTTTCTTTTTCAACGACTTCGATGACGGCGTCAGTCAATTCTTTGGCGCTCATTTCTGGAGCGAGATCGAAACTGGCGACATTTTTTGATGGAATGATCATCCGGTCTTCTTTCGGAAAAGCGTCTTCTTGTCCGCCGTTGAAAAAATAAGTGACGTGGGCGAATTTTTCAGTTTCCGCTATGCGCAGTTGGCTTTTTCTGTTTTTGCTAAGGATGTTGCCCAGGCAATTGGTGATTTTGACCGGAGGAAAGGCTACATCGGCCGGCAGGCCGTCTTCATATTGCGTCATAGCCACGAAATCAAGATTTTTAAGCGCGGTCCTTTTGAATTTCATAAAACTTGGTATGACAAACGCCTCGGTAATCTGCCGGGCGCGATCTTCCCGATAGTTGAAAAATATCACCGAATCACCGTCTTTGATCAGTCCGACCGGATTTCCCTGTTCAACGATTACGGCCGGTTCGATGTATTCATCGAAAATTTCTTTTTTGTAGGACTCTTGCAAGTAAGCGATCGGATCGCTGATTTTCGGTCCCTCGCCCATAACCAGCACATCGTAGGCTTTTTTGATCCGGTCCCAATTATTGTTGCGATCCATTCCGAAATAGCGTCCACCGATGGAGGCGATTTTGCCTATGCCGTATTCCGCTATTTTTTCCTGAAGAGCGGCGATAGATTCGACTCCTGAATCCGGAGCGCAATCCCGCCCGTCCGTGAAAATGTGGATGAAAACGTTCTGCACTTTTTGGTCGCGAGCCATTTCCAATAGGGCATAGAGGTGTTCGGTATGCGAATGCACAGCTCCTTTTCCGACCAGTCCCATCAAATGCAAGGCGGATTTTTTCTGATTGGCGCTGCCCATAGCTTTTAGAAAAATCTGGTTGCGGTAGAACTCCCCATTCTGGATCGCCATAGCGATCCTCGGCAGGCTCTGGTAGATGATTTTTCCAGTGCCGATGGTCGTATGTCCGACTTCTGAGTTGCCTGGTTCGCCCCAAGGCAAACCGACGGAAATTCCGGCTGCCTGAAGAGATAGGTTGGGATAAAAATTGTTAAGTTTGTCGATCGTCGGAATATCGGCTTGGGCGATGGCATTGCCTTTGATGCTTTTCCCAATACCCCAACCGTCAAGAATAATCAAAACTACAGGTTTCAACATAAAAGTTTAGTTTTTATTTTTTAGCTACCTATAATGATATCATTTTAGGCCGGCTTTGACAAAAAGCTTCTTATGTAATAATATTCCAATATATCCTCGTGCCATTTATCCTAAATAAAAAGAGTCTGAAGAATTTTTTAGGCTTGTTTTAGGGAAAATGGTGCGAGGATAAATCTAAATAATTGTTTAAACCGATTCATTTATTGATAAATCGTGCAGAAAGGCTATTATCTTCCGATAAGCCGGGATTTTCTTTGGGGGTTGTAAAATCTTCCGCTGATATCCGCATACGCACTGAAAATATAAGGATGATTATTACTAATATTATTTATCAACTGAATAGAAAAAAATACCATGGAAATCATAATTGGCGTTTTAAGTCTGGCCATCGGGGTATCTTCCGGCTATTACATACGGCAAGTCATCGCTAAAAATCAATTAGACACGGCTGAGGCTAAGGCTTCAAAAGTTGTCGAAGAAGCTGAAAAAAAGGCGCAAGAAGTCGTTATCGAAGCAAAAGGCAAAGCAGTAAATATTCTTGAGGAGGCGAAAAAAAAAGAACTTGATAGGGAAAAACAAATAATGCGCCTGGAAGAGCGCTTGGAAAAAAGAGAAACCACTCTTGACGGCAAGATGGATGAGATTGAACGTGGGCGGGTGATGCTTGAAAAGAAAGCTGAAGAAATCAGGCAAATACGCAAAGAAGTCGAGGAGACACGGGCTCAGGAATTGAAAAGGTTGGAAAAAATAGCCGGGCTTTCCAAGGATGAGGCTAAAAATGTCCTTTTGCAGTTGACTGAGGAGGAAAATCGCGATGTCATTGCGAAGAAAATCAAGGATTTGGAGGCTACCGGACAAGAAGAACTTAATAAAAAAGCTAAGGACATAATGACTTCGGCGATCCAAAAATATGCCGGTTCACATTCGGCTGATGTGACGACCAGTACGGTCAGTATTCCCTCCGATGAAGTCAAAGGTCGGATTATCGGGCGTGAAGGAAGGAATATCAAAGCGCTTGAGCGATTGACCGGAATCGAAATTATCGTCGATGACACGCCGGAAGCGATCGTGATTTCCGGCTTTGATCCGATCAGACGGGAAATCGCCAAAATCGCTATTGAGAAATTGGTCGGCGATGGACGGATCCATCCGACTAAGATCGAAGAAGCGGTGGAATTTGCCAAGCAAGAAATCAACAATAAAATCCGGGAGGCTGGCGAAGCGGCCGCGTATGACGTAGGTGTGGCTGGTCTGGAGCCGAAGCTTATTCAAATTTTAGGCCGATTGCGTTATCGGACGAGTTATGGGCAGAACGCTTTGTTGCATTCTTTGGAAGTGGCGCATTTGTCCGGCGCTCTGGCTTCGGAATTGGGTGCGGATGTTTCAATCGCTAAGAAAGCCGGATTATTGCACGATATCGGGAAAGCGATCGATCATGAAGTCGAGGGCACCCATGTTGAAATCGGTATAAAAATCCTGCAGAAATTCAATATCGGCAAAGAAATTATTGATGCGATGAAGCCGCATCATGAAGATTATCCGTTTGAAAGTCCGGAATCGATGATAATCGCGGCGGCGGATGCGATTTCGGCCAGCCGTCCGGGCGCGCGCAAGGATACGTTGGAAAATTATCTGAAAAGATTGGGCGAATTGGAAGATGTGGTCAATTCATTCGAGGAAGTGGAAAAAAGCTATGCTATCCAAGCCGGAAGGGAAATCAGGGTTTTTGTCCGGCCGGAAAAGATCGATGACCTCGGCGCGATAAAATTGGCGCGAGCTATAGCGGACAAAATCGAGAAAGAACTTAAATATCCGGGTGAAATCAAAGTCAATGTCATCCGTGAAACGCGGGCGATGGAAGTGGCTAGATAGGGTATTTGCCGACTATTGCTTTATTTGAAACAAAAAGAGTATAATAGACTAAGAGTGAATCGCTTAGATTAAGCGGAATAAACAAATAATCCCGTTAACCGTTCGTAGCGGGGACGGGGCAAACTAGAAAGGCAGGTGACAACTATGATAAATGTGAATAAGGATGCTTTGGTTTCCGCTATCGCGACAAAAACAGAGCAATCCAAAAAGGATATCGAATTGGTTATCGATACGATGGTAGAAGAGATAACCAAGTCTTTGCAGGCTGGCAACAAGGTTACATTAACCGGCTTTGGAACTTTTAAAGTTTCAGCCCGCGCCGCTCGAGTTGGAATCAATCCTCAGACTAAGGCCTCGATTGAAATTCCAGCAATGACCGTACCGAAATTTACCGCTGGGAAAGCGTTGAAAGAAGCTGTAAAATAGTCTTCTTTTGAATAGGCTTTTTCTCTGCTATTATATAGAAAGAGATAGTGATAAAATCTTCCTTCGGGAGGATTTTATTTTTTTACTGATAGGTGTGAAGGCGGGGCTTGGGCGAAAGATCTATATTTTAATTATTCTGTATAAAATTAAATTTTATGTTTTTTGGTTTATTCTTCAATCCTCAATGCCTTGCCCTTTACAACCGCCTCGGCAATTTTAATTCTGGCTGATGCTAAAATACGCTGAAAAGTGCTCTGGGAAGTATTCATTTTTTCAGAAGCTTCAGTTTGCTCTATTCCATCAAAATCTTTGAGTTTCACTGCTTCCATTTCTTCTTTGGTTAAAATTACTTCTTCCAATTCGGTCATTGGAATGCCTTGGGGCTTGAAATAATGTGATTTGGGTTTAAAATGCAGTCGCCTGCACAATCTTGGTCTTGTCATGGTATTTTTCACAATTTATTTTATTATGCCATCCAAAACAATCTTCTCCTTCCTTGCTAGTCGAAGAAGGAGAAAGACCGCTTCCGATAGAAATCGCTACTTTTCCAGTCCTTTCAGTTCTTCCTCTATCATTTGCAAATCTTGTTTTAAATCTTCAATTTCAGATTGTAGCAATTCTTTTCTTTCATCTTCCGGCATAGCTTGGTATGTTCGGTAAAACCAACTGCACATCGCTCTTCCATAGCCCCTACCCATCCCCAAGCCCGATCTTTTTCCGCAAGGACCCATTTTTTTTCCAGTGCCAGGTCCCACTCCCATTGGTCCTGTCGTATCTTGTCTTGGCATATTTATCACCTACCTTTCTAATTTATTTTATTAGGGTCATCCATATATTATGAATATATACCCAATATATAGTACCCGTCAAATTTGGATATATTTCACTAGTTGAGGCCAAAGGTGATGCCGCGAAAAACATAAGCAATATGTGAATTTAAAAAAGCCAATAAAAAAACAGCTAGAACCGAAATAAGGGTTATTTCTTGTCTTGGGCAGCGCTAAATGCTCGTCTACTCGCATCCATCGACATTCGACTGCGTCGCGACGAATTGTCTCATTTCTGCCCGTCTGCCTGCCGGTAGGCAGGTTTGATTCCTCATTCGCAATCTCAACGCAAAAAGTTCTCAGTAAAGAGAACTTTTTTGACTGAGCGGGTAGGGGGAATCGAACCCCCCTCCTCAGCTTGGAAGGCTGATATAATAGCCACTATACGACACCCGCTTGATTTTTTGATAACATAGATATTTTATAATTAATTTTAGCAAAAGTCAATCATTGACCGAAAGCGGATAAAAATGTAACCTTAGTAATGGCAGTAAGGATGATAGTATATTAAAATTTGAAATACGAAGGTGAGCATATGCACGAGTTGGAAGCAGGATTGAAGATTTTGCCAGTTTGTGACAATTATGGGTTGGTCGGAAGTTATTTCCGAAAATCTATCTTGCCAGCTTTAAAAAAGCTGGCGCCGGCTGATATCGCGGTTCTGATTCAAGGCGAGCCGGGAACCGGAAAAGAGTTGGTTGCCGAGAGTTTGCATAAGTTAAGTGGCAGGTCGGGTGGCTTTGCGGTGTTTAACTGCAGCGCTATTCCAGAAGGTCTCTTTGAAAGTGAGTTGTTCGGACATATCAGGGGATCTTTCACCGGAGCGACGGCGAATGTCGAAGGCAAAGTAAAAATGGCACAAGACGGAACTTTGTTTTTTGATGAAATCGGAGATTTACCGCTTCTATTGCAACCTAAGCTTCTTCGTTTGATCCAGAATGGGGAGGCGCCGAAGGTCGGCGCGATGACTACTAGGAAAATAAAGACGCGAGTGGTTTCAGCCACCAACAAAAATCTCAAGGAGCTTGTTGATGCGAAGTTGTTCCGGCAAGATCTTTATGATCGGTTAGCGGGGCATACCATCAAGATTGTCCCATTGCGGGAACGTCTGTATGATTTGTCCGCATTGATTGATTACTTTATGGATTATTTTTGTGCTACATATGGCAAAAATAAAGGCGATATGGCAGGAATAGCCAGCAGTCTTTTGGCGCAAGGAGCAGAACATTATTCCTGGCCGGGCAATGTCCGCGAACTGCGCAATTTTATCGAGAATTGCGTGATTTTCGGCAGAAACGTCCGCATTCCTAGTGATGACAGCATCATCATTGTGGATGATATTGTCGCATCCTCCGAGAAGTGTGGGGATTTTTCGGTGGAGTCGTTAGATTTCTACCTGGAAACCGCCCGTTTGCAAAAATATCTGCTTCGTCGGGTGCTTGAAGAAACCGGCGGCAATAAGCGCCGGGCCGCGGACATTTTGGGTATTACGGAAGCCACCTTGTATAGATGGCTTAAAGGATAGACAGTATGTGCAAAAATGCCACCCCCGCATGGACGGAGGTGGCATTTTTAAATTGTCGGGGTGCAGAGACTCGAACTCTGACTACTTGGTCCCAAACCAAGCGCGCTACCATTACACAACACCCCGTAAGCTACCTGTAAATAGTATATCCTTATAGGGATTTAGTCAATATCAGGTGGAAGTGAGCTAATATGCCTGCTGGATTGTATTTTATATAGAGGTATGGAAAATTATTTCAATAATCGAAGGAAACCGTTTTTAATGCGGGCTAATGTCCCATTTAGCGCCGCAGTTTTAATTATGCTCGTTTTGTCGGGAGGCGTGTTGTATTTGCTGGATAGCGGGCGGGATAAAATAACTGAACAGGCTGCTTATGCGGGTATTTTTATTAAGCGGATTGATGCCGCCAGTACGGTTCCGATCCAGGAAGATAATGCGGCCCGGCATTTTTCCCCCGGACCGATTTCAATGGCGCTGGTAAAGAGCAATGGTTGTGTCGCGGATGGTTTTTTGTCCGGTTACGGTGGCCGGACCGGAGAGGCGGTCAAAATGATCAACCGGTCTAAATGCGCCTATCTTCATCGTGCGTTAGAAACTTGGCTCAAGCCGCCGAATTTTGAGAAAGCGTTTGATATTATGGAAGAAGTTGAAAAAAGGCCGATCGTGTATGGGATGTTCTTGGCGGAAGCGATTTCGATGCGGAAAGAATATGATGACCCGATCCTGGACCAGGAACACCGCTTCGATCAGATGTGCCGGGAAGGCACCAAGGGACGCTGGGGCGACGACACTTGTATCCCGAGCATCCAGAATGTCGAATATCGGCGCTATTTGAAAGCGGTTACGCACCGGGCTATGGATTTGGGGATCCAAAGTTTCATGTTCGGGCAAATCCAATTACAAGATGAGCATCCTAACTTTGAAGAAACTGAAATAAGGAAGGTTTTGGATGATATGCGGAGCTATGCCAAAGAAAGGGATATGGATATAATTATCGGAGCGCAGACGGATGATGTCACTGATGAAAAATATCTCAAGCTTTTCGATTATATAGAAGGCGGGGTTGGAATTGACAATTTGGGTAATGTTGAGGATCAGCCTTGCTTCAGTGGACATTCGAGTTGCTGGGCGTTGTTGTGGGACAAAAGATATAGTTCCAAGGCGAATAATGTCCTTTTGCATCTTGATTGGAGCGGATTCACTTGGGATGATATGGGAATTTTTGCCCGGATGCCGCAAGAAAAAAGAATTGAAACCTTGGATCGGCTGTATAAGAAATTCACTACGCGAAAAACGGGGTTTATGATGCCTTTTTTGGCGGTTCTCAATCAGGAAAACAACGGTTGTTACGGTCCGAATAAGAATTTTTATTCACCGAGCGATAAATTCAAATGCAAGGATGAAAAATATATAAACAATATTATGCGGGATGTCGTGGTGCGTTAAATCATTTATTTTCGCGCAAAGACAAATCGATTTAGCACGGATTGTTTTTCCATCAGGCGGGATGTGTTAGTATGGAAATATGAAAATTTGGATGGTGAAAATTTCAATAGGTATCTTACTGGTCGGCGGCGTGTTTCTCGGCGCTTTGTTTTATGATGGATTTTCCGATTCGGACAAGACGATGATCGATTTGGGCGACAAATCGGAGGTGGTCGCCGATGAGGTGGCGGAGACAGGCGGGATTGCCAAACCGGAAGAAGTTCCAGAAGAAGTACTGAAAGAAGTGCCAGGAGATGTTTCGCCGGAAACTCCGGTAAAAGCCGCGCTTCCGGAGAAAAAAGATCCGATTGCTGAGGAAATACCGGCTAAAAAAACCGGTTCACTCAAAATTGTCGACAAATTGGTGGATTTCGGGTACGAGAAGGCTTCCGAAAGAAACATTGATACGATCGTCATCCATTCTTCATATGACGCCCTAGGAAGCGATCCTTTCAGTGTCAGCGGCATAATCAAGGAATATGAAGCCTACGGCGTTTCAGCCCACTACCTGATTGCTAGGGATGGTGTGGCATACCGGTTGGTAGCAGATCGGAATATCGCCTATCATGCCGGAGTCAGCCGGGTTCCGGACGGTCGGACGGGCGTGAACGGTTTTTCGATCGGTATCGAATTGGTGAATACGAAAACCGATAAACCTACTGATGCCCAGTATGCGACGCTTAAAAAATTGATCAGCAGGATAAAAAGTGAATATAAGATCAAATATGTCCTGGGGCATAACCAGATTGCGCCGGGCCGAAAAGATGATCCTTGGAATTTCAGCTGGAGTGATCTGGAATAGGGCTGAAGCAAGGCATAAATCCGATCAGATGAAATTTTACTTAATTTCAGCCTGTACTATTCTTGGACTTGTTGTTATAATGGACAGCGCCAATTTAAAAAATAACAAAGACATAGTATGGAGGTAAAAAATAAAATGGAAAAAGCCTTGCTGGGATTGTCGAGTATTTTTCTTGTAACAATCGCCATCTTGGGCTTTAAGTTGAATGACGATAATAAAAAAATCGCACAGATGTTGGGGAATTTAGAAGCCGCTTCAGCCAATAATAATGTCTCTGGCGCGCAGGACGCGATAAGCCGGACACGTGAAAATATTTTGAGCAATGCGGCTAATTCACCGGCTAAGGATATCGCGCAAAATATCATTACCAATACGGTTATTCCCGGCAAGGTAATAAAACAGACGGTTCCGGTAGCTTCTAATTCAAAAACTTCATCAAGCGCTTCTAAAACGACAAAAACTTCATAAAATATGATTATGTTAAAAAGAAAAATAGCAGGACTAGCCATCGTATTGTTGGCCATGTCCGGTTCGGGTTTCATTTTATATGAGCGTGGTTTCACACAGGAATCCGGAGTCGCTTTGGCGGATGATGAGGATGGTGATGATGAGGAATATGATGATGATCAATCCCGTATTATAAATACCGATCCGGAAGATGAAAAAATTGAAAAAACTGAAACCAAAACCGTTTATACCAAACTGAGCGATACAGTGACCCAGACTACGGTTACGGTCATCCGGCATGATAGCGATGGCGACGGTACATATGATGACGAGGATGAACATCCGGCAATCAATGAAAATTTCATCGTAAAGGATGCAGATAATAATGGCATAGATGATAAATATGAACAATAGTCGGGAAAAGGCCAATGTGGAATTCCGAGCTATGGGTACGGATGTTTCAGTAGAAATCGTGGATGGCGGCGCGTCTGCCGATGGATGTTTGCGGAATGTAGAAAAAATTTTCAGCGAGAATGAAAAAATTTTCAGCCGTTTCCGGAAGGATAGCGAGCTTACGATGCTGAATGGGAATTTAGGTAAAGAAATCCGGGTTTCGGACAAGATGTATGAAGTGTTGGAATTATGCATGAAATTTTATGGATTATCGGAGGGCTATTTTGATCCGCGCGTGTTGGCTAGTTTGGAAGAGATCGGTTATGACAAAGATTTCAGAAATAATGATTTGAATAGTGGGAAAAACAAACGGATCGAATTGGAAAAAATCGATTGTGATTTGCGGGAGGAGCTGGTCTTATCGGCTGGTCAGCCGGCTGGAGAAAAAACCGTTTTGATCCGGAGAAGGATCGATACGACCGGTATCGCCAAGGGCTATTCGGTCGATGAGGCGGCGCGGTATCTGAAAAAAGAAGGTTTCAAAGATTTCGTGGTTGACGCGGGCGGCGATATGTTCGCATCAGGCGCGGATGGAAAAAATGAAAGTTGGAGGATAGGCATCGAGGGGCTGGACGACAAAAATTTCGCATTGAAATTGGACAATGAGGGAATCGCAACTTCCGGAATTTCACGGAAACGTTGGCAAATCGGAGAGAGGAAATTCCATCATTTGGTGAATCCGAAAGCGCCGGAAATTTTTTCTTTCGAAATCAAGACGGTTACTGTCGTTGAGAAGAAAACCGTGGAGGCGGATGGAAGGGCGAAAGTGCTGGTTATTATGGGCAAGGAAAAAGGTTTGCGATTTGCCAATGAAAATGGTATCAAGGCATTGTTCTTGGATTATCGGGGTAATGTGTATCTTTCCAAAATGATAAAAGAAAATATCGCTTAAAAATTGTCAAAATAAGTATGAAAAAAATAGCTACATCCTTAATGGTTATCTTGATATTTTTTCTTTTCGCAAAAATAGCTTTGGCGCAGGAAGGGCAAGTCGATTATAAAGGGGAGGTCATCGTCGACAGCGATTTGGACGGGTTGACGGATAAGGGCGAGGAACAAATTTATAGCACTAATCCCGGTAATCCGGATTCCGACGGAGATGGGTATTTGGATGGCGCTGAAATTTTGAGCGGAGCCGACCCGACATCCGTCGGATCGTATCCGGGTAAAATTGATATCGCGCAGGCCGTAGCGGTTGTGAGTGATAAAACGCCATGGGTATGGTATATCGTGCGTGCTTCGGGGTTATTAAGTTTCATATTTCTGTGGCTGACTATTTTTTTAGGTTTGGCAATCCGTAATCCGCTGCTTAAAAAAATCATCGATCCGTTCTATAGTTTGGATTTACATTGCTTTACGGCGGCCGTCGCGATTTTCTGGGTACTGGTGCATGCTACTAGCCTATTGTTCGATCCGATGATAGGTTTCGGAATCAAAGATATATCGATTCCGTATTTTTCCCAATCCGCGGCTGTAGATACTAACTATATGGCATTGGGAATTATGGCTTTCTATATGATGGCGATTATGACCGTCACGTCGTATTTGCGCCGGCATATAAGCCATCGGTTGTGGCGCGTGTTGCATTTCTTGAATCCGTTGGCGTTTATTTTCGTAGTGTCGCACGGATATCATAACGGTACGGATATGGAAAACGTTTATATCGCCGGCGCCTATCTGGGTTCTTCCGCCCTGTTGGTATTGATTTATTTTTCCAGTTTGGCCGCGGTTTTCTGGGGGAAATTTAATAAAAAATCTGTATAAATCTTTCAAGTTGACACTGGAATTAGGCAATGGTATAATTTTCAGTATTAAAATCACGCAGAGGTTCCACAGGAGGGCATAAAAACTCCGTAAAGAAAAATAACCAGGAAGGTCAGATCCAGCTCGGGCAAGAGGATGGGCGTTTTTTGTATATTGGTAAAATCCGGCAATCCAGGGAAAATCCCGGGGTAAGCGCGGAATAATCAGGATAAAAAGTTATTTAGTTTTTTGACAATTTGATTGAAGTTAAATTATTTTGTCAGACAATGGAGTAAATATTTTGGATGTCGTCCGGATTTCCCCATTGGGGGATCAAAACAAAAAGCCTTGCACAAGGGCAAACAACGGAGGAATGTATGAGAAGACTGGCAAATGTCGTGCGAGAATCTCGCGCGAAAATCGGATATCGCGAAGTTCGCGGCATCCTGGGGAAAAACTTTGTTTCGCCTGAAGATATCGGGCGTGAGAGGGGAATTAACTACGGTAGAAAATTACTGAGGCAGTTTTCTGAAACACTGCCTCCTGAAGATGTTGTGTGTTGGCTTCGGGACAATGATTATGTGTTAATTTCTGGGCCGCCTTTGCCAATGTTGCTATCAGGCATTTATCAAGCGCTTGGAGTCCCGATTCGGCTGGTGAGAATCGGAAAACGGACGTTTTCCC
>JAUXSK010000021.1 GCA_030679995.1 Candidatus Moraniibacteriota bacterium | reverse complement strand
TTGCTTGTAAGGATTGAATTTGGCGCTGATAGCCCGCATAACCGCCGGTTCGTTGGAAAGATAACTTTTGGGCATATCTTTCTCGGTGGGGCAATAGATGCATTTTCCCGGGCAAGGATAGCTTTTGGTCAGGACCGCCACTACGGCTACGCCGGATTCGGTGCGGATTTTTTTGCTAAGGAGGATTTTTTCAAAGGCCGGGTTCCTGTGGATCGCCTTGCGGGCTACCATTTTTTCATAGTGTTCGCGCATATCGGCGTTGGTCGGCGGTTGCACCTTGAGTTCCTTGCAGATCCGTTTTTTGAGGCGCGAAAAATCCTGCGCATTCCGGATGTCCGCTTCCATTGCTAATTCTATGAAATTGTCGTAGGATTTATTCACGGTAATTTTTAATTTCCAATTTTTAAATAATTTCTTAATGTTCAAATGTTTAAAATATTAAAAATTCAGGTTTATTTAAAAAATTATAAAATTTATGGCCTAACTAAGTTTTATGAACAATAAATTAATCAATACAATTTTACAGGAAACCGAGGTCGGCTATGATCGGATGGCGGAAAAATTTTCGGGGACGCGGAATTTTTTCTGGCCGGATCTGGCGTTTATCAGGGAACATATATCCCAAGGAGCTAAAGTCCTTGATTACGGTTGCGGCAATGGGCGGTTATTGGAAATTTTACAAGATAAAAGGCTGGAATATTACGGTGTCGATATTTCGCAAAAGCTGGTAGATTTGGCGAAGGTCAGATACCCTGGATTTAGCCGGAATATCACAAAAACATCAGGTCAAACCAGTTTACCATTTCCGGACGATTTTTTCAATAACGTCGTTTCGATCGCCGTCTTCCACCATTTTCCGGATAAAAAATTCCGTTCGGATATGGCTAAGGAATTATATCGGGTGACACGGCCGGGCGGTGAAATCATAGTGACAACCTGGAATTTGTGGCAATCGAAATATAAAAAGTACATTTGGAAAAATATGGCACGTAAGATATTTTTCTGCAGCCGGTTGGATATATCGGATTGCGAAATACCGTTTAAAAATAATACCGGAGAGATTTTCACGAGGTTCCACCACGCATATACGCTGGAGGAATTAAGCGGGTTGTTTTCGCAAGCCGGATTTAAAATCAAAGAAGCGAAAGTGATAAATAATAAAAATCTGGTTGTGATTGCCAGGAAATAAGGCTATAATATTGAAATGACAAGCGAAATCATACAATCAGCAGTCTTAGGTTTAGTCCAGGGCTTGGGCGAATTCCTGCCGATTTCAAGTTCGGCGCATTTGGCGATTTTCCCCTGGCTGTTCGGTTTTTCCGATCCCGGCCTGTCATTTGACGTGGCGTTGCACCTCGGTACGCTGGCGGCGGTCTTGGCCTATTTTTGGCGGGATTGGCTGGAAATTTTCAAGTTGGCATTTAAGGACGGATTAAAGCTGGATTCGAACGGAGAAAATCCTAAATTTAAAAACGGTTATAATAAAAATACCCTATGGTTTTTGACGGCGGCTACGGTTCCAGGCGCGCTGATCGGAGCGGCGTTGGAAGACAAAGCTGAAACGGTTTTTCGCAACCCGCTTCTGATTGCCGCGGCATTGGGCGCGATGGGACTGGCCTTGTATCTGGTAGATAAGAATGTCCGGCATAAAAAAGGCATCAGGCAGGTCGGTTGGAAAGATGCCATGATAATCGGCTTTTCGCAGGCAATCGCGATTATACCGGGAATTTCCCGTTCAGGCATCACTATTATGGCCGGATTGGCCTGCGGACTTGACCGGGTCGGTGCGGCCAGGTTTTCCTTTTTGCTTTCCACTCCGATTATTTTCGGGGCGGCGATTCTCAAGGTGCCGCAACTTTTACAATCAGGCATAACGGTCCAAATCGCGATAGGAATATTGGCGGCGGCTATCAGCGGTTATTTGGCCATAAAACTCCTGATGCGGTTTGTGGAAAAAACGAGTTATGCCGTGTTTTTCTGGTATCGACTGGCTTTTGCAATCCTGATTTTATCGGTTTATATTTTTCGAATATGATGAAAAAGAAGGTGAGGGCGCTGGTGCTTTTTTCGGGCGGATTGGATTCGGTGCTGGCAGCTAAAATATTGGAAAAGCAAAATATCGAAGTGACCGCCTTGTCTTTTGTCAGTTATTTTTTTGACGATAGTAAAGCCAAAGTCTCAGCGGAAAAAAACCGTATCCGGATGCGTTCGGCAGACTTTTCAGATTCGCATTCCGAGGTGGTGAAAAATCCCAAACGGGGCTACGGTTCCGCTATGAACCCCTGCATCGATTGCCACTTATTGATGATCCGCGAGGCAGGGCGTATAATGCGGGAAGAGGGCTTTGATTTCGTGGCGACCGGCGAAATCTTGGGACAGCGCCCGATGTCGCAAAATTTGGCAGCCTTGAAATTGATTGAAAAAGAAGCCGGGTTGGAGGGCAAGCTCTTGCGGCCGCTGTCGGCTAAATTATTGGAAGAAACCGCGATTGAAAAAGCGGGTTTGGTCGATAGGGGACAGCTATTGGATATTTCCGGCCGCTCCCGCAAAAGGCAATTCGAACTGGCCAAGGAATGGGGCGTGGAGCATTATCCTTCGCCGGGCGGGGGGTGTATGCTGACGGAAATCGGGTTCGGGAAAAAATTGAAAAAGTTGCTGGAAAATATCAAACATCCTTCGGCTTCCGACTATGCCTTGTTGCAAACAGGGCGGATCTTTTGGATCGATGGCACGCGGATCATCGTCGGCCGGAACAGCGCGGATAACGGGAGATTGAAGTCGCTGTGGGAAAAGGGCGATATGTTGCTAGAATTGAAAGATTTTATGGGACCATCGGTTGTGATCCGCGGTAAGATAACCGATGGGATTATGGACGAAGCTAAAAAGATAATCATTGGATATTCCCGGCATACGAAAGATTCGGATTATAAGAAACTGGAATTTACGATTACAACTTGATTTTTATCACTATGGAAATTTTAAACGGAAAAAAAATCGCTGACGAGATCTTGGATGATTTGCAGGATAAAATCAAACAAGAAGATTTGCAGCCCGGTCTGGGAGTCGTTTTGGTCGGCTCGGATGAAGCTTCTCAAATCTATGTCAATTTGAAGGGCAAGGCGGCGGAAAAGGCCGGGATTGTTTTTCGCAAGATCGGAATGGATGAAAAAGCTTCCGAAAGCGAGGTGCTGGCGGCGATTTCCAGGCTCAATGCCGATCCGGGAATAAACGGCATCATCGTGCAGCTGCCCTTACCTGGCCATTTGGACAAGATAAAAATCATCCAGGCGATCGATCCTGAAAAGGATGTGGATGGGTTCCACGAGGAAAATATAGATTTGTTTTTTGCCGGGCGGGAAAGGTTCTTTCCGGTTTTCCCGGGCGCCATCCTGGAGCTATTGAAATCGGCCGGTGAAAAATTGGAAAATAAGGAAGCCGCCATCATCTGCAATTCGCAGGAATTCGGCAAAGCGATGCGATCAGCATTAGGCAGGGAAGGCGTCGCGGCCCGGTATTTTTTCCGGGACGACATCCAGGACAACCTGGTGGATCTGAAAGACTTCGATATCATTATTACGGCTTGCGGGGAACCGGATTTGATCCAGGGCGGAATGTTGAAAGATGGTATGATTATCATCGATGGCGGAATCACGCGGGTCGGCGACAAGGTGGTGGGGGACGTGGATCCCGTTTCCGTGCAAAGCCTGGCTGGCCACATCTCGCCGGTGCCGGGAGGCGTCGGTCCGGTGACCATCGTATGTCTTTTGCGGAACGTCTACCTGGCGGCAAAAAATACCCGGATGTGATGGAATATTGGAAAATATAGGGTCAAATAAAAAATCCTCCCGTCAAACGGAGGATTTTCATTTAGGTGCCCGAGGCGAGACTCGAACTCGCATGGCCTTGCGACCGGGGGATTTTGAGTCCCCTACGTATACCAATTTCATCACTCGGGCAAATGTGCTATACTTTACTTATTATGGCGAAAATAATTTCATTAGTCAACCA
>JAUXSK010000020.1 GCA_030679995.1 Candidatus Moraniibacteriota bacterium | reverse complement strand
TTGTGCCGTTTTCCGGTCCGCACCACGGACCCCAGTTAGTGCCGTCACTGGAGGTGTGAAGTTGGAACTGGATGTCGGTGTTAGATGGGAGGGATTCGGACCATTGGAGGGAAGCGAGGCTGGCGCCGGAGACGGTGGTGTCGAAGATGGAGGAGGTTAGGGTGCCCTGGGAGGCGGTGCTGTAATTTATAGCTATATTGTCAATAGATGGGGTGATAGCTGGATCGGTAGTAGTTAGATCGAAAGCGAAGTCTACAGAAGTGACACCTTCAGGGACAGTAAAATTAGTAAGGCCGGTTTGAATTTCCGCTACCGAATTCCCATTTTGAAGATCATCCAATCCTCCGGATTGGACCAGCCAAGCTGAGCCGCTCCATTTTTGCCAGGTGGCGCGACCGTCGAAAGAGACCAATCCTTTAATAGAGGTGTTAGTTGGTTCAGTTTTGGTTACAATGGCGGAATTTATATTAGCGATGCCCGAAAGATTGAAATGCGAAGTGTCGGAGGTGGTGATGTATTTGGGATTGTTGATGGAATAAGTATTGGCAAGTCCGATCATTTCCGCTTCTGAAATTTGAAGATTGCTCACAGCGCCATAATTGGATTCCGTAATATTCCATCTATACCATCTATACGCGGATGAATTGGAAAATTCATAACTCTTGATTTCAGCCAAAGCCGCTGATTCACCGCTCCGGGTATCTAACACCGTCCAAGTCCCATCTGTCAAACCGTTCGTTGAATCATTCGATCCTTCAAAGGTCCAATCCCTTGGGAACATAGTCGCATAACGATCCGTAACATTAGCTAATGTATATTTTATAATCACTTTTTCATTACCCACTCCAAAATCATACCCGAGATATCCCGGAAATGGCGTCTGATAGCGATACCACGAAGTGCCTGCATTGTGCTTTCCGATTATATTATCGAAAGCCTTGTCCCCCGTATTAGTCGCATATGCCTCATCAGCATAAGCCTTGGCGCCATCAGTGCATAAGTCAACCGTATATCCGGGGACTGAATGCAATTTCACTTGCCCACTTGTAAAATCCGTCCCACTATCCGCATCCTCCTGGATATACTCCGCTTCAGTATTGAAATCGATATTGGCGGTCTGGGCTGAGTTGGACAGTTGCACGGTATTGGTGGCGGAGATGTTCGGATCTTTAGATGAGTAGCGGTTCCAATCGGTTTGGTTGTCGGTATGGGTGGCGGTGATGTCTGATTGTCCCCCGCTCCAATCGACTTGGGTGAAAGTGAAGTCCACGCCTTGGGCACGGTTCGTGAAATAGATGCCGGAAAGCAAGGAAAACAAAGTTATGGTTGCAATAATCTTAGTGGATTTCTTTTGGATGAGATTTTTGATTGAGGCAATTAAAAAAGAGCCGGATAGAAATCCGCTCCTTCGGTTTGAAGAAACTGCCAATTGGGAAATTGTTTTTTTTGCCTTTTCCACTTGGGGGTTTTGTTTTGGTTTTTTTAGATAATCGAGACTGGATTATTCCTTGGTTTTAATTATACCAGAACCGTAGTTTATCTACAACAGGAAGTTATCCACAATAATCCCGCGAATATGCTATCAGTTCCGCCGCCACTATACGCAAAAAAAATACCCATACTTGCCAAATTTATGCTATAATACAAGCGAACGACAAATTATGGCTAAAAATAAATCTGAAAATAAATTCATCGACATCAAACCGGAATTTGAGAGTATTTTGGTTTGCAATGACCGACGGCTGAAACCCTATATCGAAATCATCGTGCAAGAACCGGAAAACATCACCCATCAAAATCTCGGAACTCTTATCGGCGTACTAGAAGTAACCGACACTTCTGAAGACTCTTCCTATATCGTAAATTATCTGGTTTCAGTCATTAAAAAGGAATATTTTTCCAAGCCCAAGCGTGGCCCGATTGAAAGCCTTGAATCCGCCCTGCACAAAGCCAACTTAGCCCTTTCGGGCTTGGCCGAACACGGGAACATCGGTTGGTTGGGCAAACTCAACGCTCTCATAGCCGTCACGGTCAAGAACAATCTCCATCTATCGCAAACCGGGACCGCTTCCGCTTTTCTTTTGCGTTCCAAAATATTGACTGACGTCAGCGAAGGACTTGCGCCCGATGAAATAGAACCATACCCGATGAAAACCTTCGTGAGCGTTTCCAGCGGGCGGCTTGAAAAAAATGATAAAATCATCCTAACGACTGACAGCATCTTCGACATCTTTTCCCCGGAAGAAATCAAGAAAAGTTCCTTGCGTTTTTCCAATGAAGAATTTTCCCAATTCCTAAAAACCGCTCTTGGCAACGAACTGGCAAAAGCCGCTGTGCTTATCGTTGATTTGGAGGAAGAACAAACATCCATCATAGAAACCGCGAGAAAACCCCAAAAAAGCCTCAATGCCTTCAGCAACGATGCGTTTATCAAAGAATCGTCCGCCACTAAGACTGAAAAAGAAAAAATAAGTGGTGAAATAAAAAGGGAGCTCCAGAAAACATCCCCGGAATTTACGGATAAAAAAACCGGCCATATCTATATCAAAGAATCTTCCAGCGCCTCGTTGCCAGAAGATAATGGACTGCCCCAACTTAAGCTAATTTTGGAAAATTCCCTTGGGTTATTAAAAAATTCAAGTATCGTTCTTGCAAGGGCATTCCGCGATGGAATTAAAAATTTACATCTCAAACGGATCACTAAATTAAATTTTAAACGGCCGGAAATCTCATCGATCCAGTATAACTTACAAAAATCATCAGGGGAAAAAGCAGAGGCATTGCTCTTGATTGCAAGAAAAATATCCTCTAAAATCGCAAGTCAGGCAAAAATAGCCTTTTCGCAAAAAAACAAAGGCGCCGTTTTGAAAGTAAGCAGGAATATTTATCGAAAGTCGATTTCCGGACTAGGCCTCTTGACTCCCAGTCTTGAAAAAATCAAAATGAACATTGGCAAAATGGACTATCAACAAAGGCTGTATGCGGCGCTCATCCTGATCCTCATATTGGTCGTTCCGCTGATCGGCATAAAAATAAAAAACGCTTTCAATCAAGATAAACCAGCCCAAGTACTGACCGAAACCCCTCCAGCGACCCTGCCGCTCGCGCAAGATAAAAACGTAGTCCGAATAGATCGGCTTGACCCGATTTATTCCGGCAATAATATCTTGGAAATATTGATTTTGAAAGATATGCCATTTGCCATAACCGCAACCGAAATCATCGATCTTGGAAATAATAGAGCCTTCCCCATCCCTGCGGATTTCGGAATGCCCAAATATATGGCTGGGATGCAAGATCTCAACCTGATTTTCCTGATGAATGATAGTGATAGATTAATTTCATTCAGCCCGATTTCCAGCGATTTCCAATCTAATAATCTGGACATCCCGGCTGGATCGGATATCCGCGCTATCGGAACATATTTGACTTATATCTACCTGATTGACGGAAAACACAACCAAATTTATCGTTATCCGCGGGCCAATGGCGGCTTCGGAGAAAGATCCGACTGGCTTAAAGATTCAGCTGACTTTTCCAATGTCACCGGATTGGCTATCAGTGACAATATTTTCATCGCCAACAAAAATAATATCCTCAAACTATTCCGTGGCAAGATCCAGGATTTCACTCCAGAAGAAACAGCCACGCCGATTGTCGCCGCTTCACTTGCCGTCAACGGGCAAACAGGAGACATCTTCATTCTGGATAAACAAAACTCCCGCATAATACGTTTAGGTGCGGATAATAACATAATCGCCCAGTATTCCGATCCGGAAATAGGCCTAGCTGATAGCATAGCCGCGGACGGAAAGACCGGCAAGATTTATGTTGCCGCTAAAAACAATATTAGGGCTTTCTCCTTGGAATAACATCGCCGATAAAAAAATTCTTCGGATCAATCCGAAGAATTTTTTTATTTTCCGCATCAGGCTTGCCACGCGATAATCCACATAACAGACCTCTTAAGCAAGCGAAGTCCTTATCCTGGTCCGCTCCATTATTTCCCGGTTAACCAGATTCTTGTCACGTCCATATTTCAAGCGCGACAATTCCTTGAAAGCGTTGGCAAGTTCCTGATCGCCCTTAGTCGGCGGATAGGTGGCCATATTGAAAGGTTTAGTCAGGACATTATTGACCAAAATCCGCGCGAAACAGTTATAATTATCCACATTCACCAAATCATTGGCCGTAAAGACCGGCTCAAACTGCTTCTGTAGAAATTCCGCATCCTCCGGACCGACCCGGAAGGATACCATCGAACCGACATTGCCGAAAACAGCTTTGGAAATCTCCTCTTTGAGCTGGGCGATGAACTGGTGTGCTAATATCAGGACTAATTTATATTTCCTCGCCTCAGACAGGATTTGCGCGATCGAATTGGTCGTCACGTTCTGGAATTCATCCAAATACAGATAGAAATCGACCCGCTGGTCTTCCGGGATATCCACCCTGGAAAGCGCTCCCATCAGGATCTTGCCTACGATTACCATTCCAAGCAGCCGCGCGTTGATTTCCCCGATCCTACCTTTGGAAAGATTGACCAATAAAATCTTTTTATTATTCATTATATCCTTGAAGTCGATGGTGCTTTTCTGCTGGGCGATAATCGGCCGCATCATATCATTGGAAATGAAAGTCGTCAGCTTGGAGGTGATATAAGGCACCATATTCGCCAAAGCCGCTTCACCACCGGCCTTTTCCGCTTCCTTGGTCCAAAAATCGACTACGATCGGATTCTTGCAGCGGGAAATTTTCATCCGGCGGAAATCTTCATCCGACAGGACCTTGGAAATTTCCATCAATGTCGAACCGCTAGCTGGATCATCCATAATCAAGAGCATCGCGTTGCGCATATATTGTTCGAACATCGGTCCGCCGGTCGCCTTGAGATCATATAATTGGTCAAAAATGCCAATCATCTCATTAATTACGAAAGTTTTTTGTTCCGGACGGTTCTCGTCATATTCCAACATATTCAGACCGAACGGCCGTTCGGTATCAGCCGGATCAAAAACAATCACGTCCTCCGCCCGTTCTTTCGGAATAGCGGTCAAAATATCTTCTATCGCATCGCCGTGTGGATCGATAAAGCAGAAACCGCGACCCTCCCGCGCATCTTGCTTAGCCATTTCCTGTAAAAAGTTAGACTTTCCGACTCCAGTCTGTCCGATCGTATATAGATGGCGGCGACGGTCTATCATCCCCAAGCGGATCGGCGTTTTAACGCTGCGATAAGTATTATATCCCATCACCAATCCATCTTGCGGAATATCCAGCGGCGGCGGCGCGGCATTCGATTTGAGCCACTTTATGCGCGGCGCCTCTGTCACAGAAATCGGCAAATGGAAGATACTGGCGATCTCTTCGGTATTCAAGATGACAGCGTGTTCCTCATTGAAATTCCTAAATATGAAATCATAAGCGATATCTTTTTGCTTGAGACGCTTTTTGACTTTAAACAGGTTTATATCCGAGTTTTCAAACTGGGAAAAAGCGTTTTCTAACTGGGCCAAAATCTGTTCGGCACGTTCGGAACTGGCCGCCGATGCCACCAAACGGATATTGACTTCGAATCCGGCCTTGCTTGATTTTTGATCTATTCCTTTGACCAACTCCTGCTCTTCAGGCGTCAGTTGGAATATTTTATCATTCTGCGCCGGCGCGCCGTCTTTTTTCTTGACTATGACCTCATGGAAAGCATTGCCGAGTCCTTTGCCGACTTTGGTCGCGAAAGAACTATGCACATCCTTCAACCGCTTGCCTTGCTGCATTTTTTGCGCCAATGAACGGCCGGCATGCCGCCAGCTATTGTTAGCCGGCTTCAAAATCAATTGCATAGCCGCACCTTCGGACTGCGTTTCCAATTTCCCCAACGCGTTGGTAATAGCATTTAGAGGATCGACTTCCAAATTTTCATAGGTCCGGATAGGCAGGATATATTTATTCTTCAATTCCAAAATAGCCGCCGACGTGAAACTGTTTGGCGAGAATACCGTATAATCCACGGTTTTTTCCAAAGAAGCATTCGGGAAAAAGCTGTTTATCTGTTTTTCTATACCCTCCCGGAATTTTTTCGGCACTGACACGAAAAAGACTATTTCATCATCTTTGGAAGCATTGGCAATTTCCAAAGAAATATACGGACTGTCATATAAAAAACGTTGCCACAAGCTTTTTTTATCCTTCATAAGGGCGATCGAAGCTAAAAGTTGCTCCATCGCTCCGATTTCTTCCTTCCAAGCATCCTGCCGTTCATTCTCATCCCGAGGCTTGATTATCTTGGAAACCCGGATGATTTCCAAATCCATATTCAAAGACCGGTTGAGTTGCGCCCGGAAATTGATAAAACTGCGGATGACCAGCCATGCCCCGCTAGCGGCGCTCACTAATCCCAAAACGATGGCCAGTAAAAAAAGTATCGAATTGATATCCAAGTTGCCCATCTATCATTTTCCGCCATCCGCCTCTCATTCCAGCTACGGAACGAATCGACAGACAGCTTTTTTTATTTTTATTTCCCGTATTACAATTCCTCGATCAAACCCTTTTCCATCAAAGCATCATGGAATTCCTCCAACATCAACTTGTCATGCAGCCCGTCCAATATATAATTGTCATTTATCCGTTTAGCTACTTTGACCGCGTGCGCTACGCCCTTTTGCATCGCGATATCCACCAGATTATTTATCCTTGAATCAGCGTCAATCTCCTTTCCGATCGCATCCGCGTCATTTTCAATATCCGAATCGTCCGTCGGCGGCGATTGGGTCTTTATTTTGGAAACTATCTGGGTATAAACATCGTCTTTTTCAACCACGCCCTCCCGCCTCTCAACTTGCCTTTCCGGGACGGACCTATTCTCCGGCTGAACGGCTTCCTGCGCGCCATCGGAAGACGGACCGCTTTCCATAAATTTGCTTTTCATATCCAGATCTTTTTCTTCGATTGGTTCCAATGGCATATCTTTTTATCACCGGCCGGTCATCCCACCTTGCGGAATCCAACCGGATTTTCTTAATGTTTAGCTTCAGGCATTTTGCACTTCCACTTTCAACTTGCTTATTATTTTACGCAATAGTTCATCGTAGTTATGGATATTTTCTTTGAGAAAATTTTCAATCTCATCCGGACCGGCCTGATTTTCCAGCATCCCGCCGAACAATTCCTGGTCGATCGAGCTTAATTTTTCCATAGTTTCGACGAACATCCGTTTGCGGACCACTTCGGTCATTTTGATGATCAGCTCTTCCTGTTTGTCAGCCGGAAGGTTTTCCAGTCCGAGTTCCCTGATTGTAGCGTTTTGTATTTGAGTATTCATAATATTTTTATTTGGCAAAAATTCATTTACTCCAGCGCTTCCGCATCACTTCAGCCACCCTGGTAGACCAATCAAACATATTTTCGTCTGCCTTAGGATCCAATTCCTTCAAGCCGACTTCATCGCCAGCCAGCGATTTACGCAATGAATCCAAAAATTGCACGGTGTCACTTTGCGTATTTTCACGGATATATACTTGGGCGTTCCGATCCATAATCTCCCCCATCAAAACCCCCCTGCCGCCCAGAAGAGCGATCACATTGTCACTATAAGTTTTGGCATATTCCGGACTATGGACATTTTTTGCGGTTTCGCGGTATTGCTGGGCGAACATATTGATTTCAAAATCGAATTCATTCCCGGCAGGCGCAGCTTCAATCGGCGGGACTTCAGCAATCGGTATTTCCGGCGCGTTTGGTATTTCATCCGGCAAGACCGCGGCGAATTCCGTTTCAGCTCTCGGCATTCCAGGATAAGCTGCATATCCTGATTCTTTTATGTTTTCGACGTTCCCACTATCCGCATCCGATCCGATATGCGCGCCCGGGTGGATACTGTTTTCCCGGCCATCAACAGCTTTAATCACATATATTCCAGCTTCTCGCAAATATTTGATCAAGATCTTTCCGAAATTACTGCCACTTTCAACCGCCATAGACTCAAGTTTCTTTAACCACCCGCCAGCTTCAAATCTGGCATCATCTTGCGCTCCCGCAAGATCCAAATATTCGCTTTTATCCAAAAATCGCATCATAGTTCCGGCATCGTAACCGTTCTCTACTACGGACGCTCCGGCTACGGCATCTTTGTAAGCTTCCAGAGCATTCTCATAATTCGATTTCGCATCTTGCAATTCAGCGTTGAATTTTCCCAGATCCGCGCCAAACCCGAAAATCCTCTTTAATAACGAGGATTTTTCCTGACCCGTATCGCGCTTGGCGATATAGACGCGCCTAGCGACATCCAATCTATCCTTTAATCCACTGATATCATTCTTCTCCTCGCGCATATCGGATTCGACGGCCCAATTTCCATCTTGATATTTTTTGATTCCATGGCTTTCCAGTTCCTTACCGATCTGGACATTAATAGGAAGCATCTTATCCGCAACGGATGCCTCCGGCGCGGATTTTTCCAAATCCTGGAATAAACCGGCCGCTTCCAGCCTTTCCAATTCTTTCTGCGATCCGCCATCCATATTTCCTTCCCGTGGAAATCCATCCGCAGCATCGCTATTCGCACCGACAGCCGCTTCCAAAAAATCCTGCATTTCATCACTTGCCTGGAATTCCTCAATCGATGCCTTCTTTTCATCGTCGCCGATCGGCTTGTCATGCAAATCCACCAACTGCAATTCCAATCGAAAAGCCTTCAATAATAATTCCGGATTATTCCTGAAATTATTAGGATCTATTTTTTTTCTGATGCGGCCGAAAAGTCCTCCGTCGCCCTCTGCCGCTTCGATTCCGGCTGGTCGCATCATCTTGATTTCCTGGCTCATCATAAAAATTAAAAAATCCGACGAATTTAAAACTTATCGCACTTTGATTATATCACACACCCGCTCTTTCAAGAAGGTGTGGATAACTCGAAAATCGCTTTGGAACGGATATCAAATATGGTATCATTCAATCAGCCTAAAACAAATTACAAACAAAAAAAATAAATCCTATGAAAAATCCCCCAGTTTCCGCTACCAAAGAAAAAAACAAAAAAAAATTGACTTACATCCTATTATTCCTGATACTGTCCTTAGGATTGTTTTTGCGCACCTATCACATCGATACCGCTCCGCCCGGCATCTATCCGGATGAGGCTGTCAACGGACAAGATGCTATCCGCGCTTTGGAAACCGGAGAATTCCAATGGTTCTATCCGGCTAACCAAGGCCGCGAAGGTTTATTTATGAACCTTATCGCTTTTTGTTTCAAATTTTTCGGCATCAGCATCCTGACTCTCAAACTACCCGCCATAATTTTCGGAACACTTACCATCCTCGGTACCTATCTGCTTACCAAAGAACTGTTCCAAAAAGAAAGAATCGGACTCATCGCGGCTTTTCTCTATGCGACATCCTTCTGGGCCATCAATTTCAGCCGGATATCTTTCCGCGCCAATATGTTGCCTTTCGTCTTGGTCTTTACTTTTTATTTCCTTTTCAAAGCGGTCCGTACGAAAAAATATGCCTATTTCGCCGCCAGCGGATTAGTTTTCGGCATCGGCGTCCACACCTACATCGCTTTCCGCATCGCGCCATTGATCCTGATCGCCTTGCTTTTCTCCCTCATCCTGTCACAAAAAAAATTCCTGCGCGAATATTGGAAACATATCGCGGTTTTTACCGCATCGATGTTTTTAGCCGCGTCTCCGATGCTCTATACTTTTTACGCGCATCCTGAATTTTTCGAATCCCGTTCGGATTCCATTTCAGCCCTCTCGCCCGCGATGAACCACGGCCATCCGCTTTTGACCGTATTTGAAGGTTTTGGATTAAGCCTGGCCAAATTTAATTTTTGGGGCGACCAGAATTGGCGCCATAACTATCCGCCATATCCGGTTCTCGATCCATTGGTCGGCATCGCCTTCCTATTCGGTATGGTTTATTCGGCCTCTACCCTGCTCCATTTTCTTATCCGCAGGATCAAACACCGGAGAAGAGACTTACGGATGAACATCCATTCGCTTTTAATCGTTTGGTTTTTCATTATGCTCGCGCCTGAATTTATGACAGCCGAAGGATTGCCGCACGCCCTGCGATCCATCGGCTCCCTGCCGCCGGTCATAATATTCGCCGCCATCACCTTTGAATATTTTTTGGAAAAAGCACAAAAAAATTCGAAATTTTACAAAAAAATCGTCGCGTCCATCGTTATCCTGATGTTAGCTTCAATCGGATTTTTCAACTCCGTGAAATATCATTATTTCTGGGCTAACAAAGAGAAAGTCGGATTATCTTTCAATAAAAACCTGACCGATATCGCCAAATACATCAAAACCCTGCCGCCCCAAGAAGAGAAATTCGTCATTACCAGTTATAACACCCTTGAAAAAGCGCCGATTGAAGTGTTGATCCATCCGAATAACACATCTTTCATTTTCCCCGACAGACTGTCTGAGATCAATCCGCAAAACAGCCGGGATTTTATGATTTTCTTCACCGAATATAACCAGGATGCGATACGGGAAATGCGGCAAAAATTCCCTGACCTGGCTTTCGCGGAAATAGATAATTCCTTGGGTAGCGTTTATTATATTTTAAAATAAAAAGCTGTTCCATAAGAATGGCAAGGATGCATTATGAAAAAAATTTTAGAAAAAAACTACAAGATCGTCATCGCTCTGATCCTAGGGTTTATGGCGATAGTTTCCTTCTTGAATGCCGCTAATGATTCTTTGATTTATGATGAAGACGCGCATATCCCGGCCGGCTACAGTTATTTGACCCGGCACGACATCCGGCTCAATCCCGAACATCCGCCGCTCTTGAAAGATTTGTCAGCCCTGCCGCTATTGTTCATCAAACCCAATTTCGATATCACGCAAGATTTCTGGACCAAAGACAACGCCGATGACAGCCAATGGAATGCCGGGAAAAATTTCCTTTTCCGTTCCAGCAACGATCCGGATGCAATAATCTTCCTGTCCAGATTGCCGATAATACTACTTTCCCTGCTTTTAGGCATATTCATTTTCAAATGGACACGCGAACTGGCCGGCATCACAGCTGGAATATTCGCCCTAGTCCTATACGCTTTCGATCCCAATATCTTGGGCCACAACCACTTTGTCACCACCGATCTGGGCATCGCCGCCTTTATCACCTTCGCCCTGTATTATTTCTTGCGCTTTATCAAAGAACCGATCGGCAAAAACATCTTCTTGGCCGGCCTGTTTCTTGGCTTAGTACAATTGGTCAAATTCTCTTCCGTCCTGCTTTTTCCGGTTTTCGGATTGCTCATTATCGTCTATCCGCTCGTCAAGCTCCATCGGGAAAAAAGCAAGTTCAAAGTATTGGCCGGATATATCTGGAAGGGCCTCGCGATTTTCGGCATATCCGTCATAGTCGTCTGGATAGGCTATTTTGCCAATGCCTACGCTATGCCGCAAACAAAGCTTGTGGAAATAATGGACCATTATATGAAACCGGACGACCCGCGTCCGCTGACCGTCCATACCCGGGAGGTTATCATCAGTATCAACAAATATCCGGCTTTCGCTCCGTTAGCTGATTATGTTTTCGGGGTTGCCCGGGTATTCCAAAGGGTGGGCGGAGGCAATATCACTTATTTTATAGGTGAAATCAGCAATAAAGGATTCTTATCATATTTCCCTGTCGTATTTATCCTCAAAGAGCCGCTGCCGACATTATTCTTCCTATTTTTTGCCGTTTCCATCGGTTTGTTCGGAATCATAAGCGCATCCTTCTCTGAACCTAAGAAAATACTCCGCAATCTCATCCATTATTTACGTGTAAATATTGCGGAGTTCGCGATGCTAACCTTCATCTTTGTCTATTCCGCCACCAGCATCACCGGACGGTTGAACATCGGCTTGCGACACCTCCTCCCTATCTTTCCTTTCATCTACATCCTCATCGCCGTCAGCGTATTCAGGTTTATCCGCCGGCGCCATAACCAAAGCAAGCACATCTTCAATCTGGCCGCCCTGGCACTTGTGACTTTCCTGATAGTTGAAACCGTTTCAGCCTATCCATATTATATGTCCTACTTCAACCAATCGGCCGGCGGCCCGAAAAACGGCTACCGGATAGTGACCGACTCCAATGCCGATTGGGGGCAGGATCTAAAAAGATTAGAAGCCTTCCTCAAGGACCATCCGGAGATAGAAAAAATCAAAGTCGATTATTTCGGGATGACCGACTTGGATTATTATCTTAGCAACCGCTACGAAAAATGGTGGTCCGCTAAAAGGCCGATTGAACCGGGTTGGTATGCCATATCGGCGCTATTCTTGCAAGAAGGAATTTATGACCAAACCAAAAAGGATGACGCGTCATATCGCTGGCTGAAAAATAGAAGGCCGGATTACCAGGTCGGAACTTCGATCCTTGTCTATCACATAACCCCACAGGAAATCCGCTGATATCCTGGACAAAAAAATCCAAGCCTTTGCGAGCTTGGATTTTTTTATGGCTGGTTTATTTTTTCTTCTTCTTTTCCGCTTCCTTTACCGCTGGAATTTCTTGATTTTCATCCGGCTTGTTCTCCACCGCAGGAGCGGATTTCAATTTGTAATAAACCTTGTTATCCAAACGCAGGTCGATATATTCCAAATCGGCGCGTGCGATCCCATCGAGACTGTTTTTCAGGACCGTCTCAAGCATCTCGATTTCCTTATCCGCATCGATAGCATAATTGAAATATATCTTCCAGCCCTCTGCTGTTTCCGCGCGCAAATTGCCTGAAATCAAAATAGGGGTCGACCATTCTTGTTTGATTTTGAGATTCAAATCCCTATCCATCGCATTTTTGACTTTTTTTAAAAATTCAGCCAGCCCGATTTCAATAGAAACCTCCGCCATCGGAAGATTCCTTTGACTAAGATCGCGCAAAACAATAAGCTTTTGCTCATCAAGCTCGCTTGACTGGAAATCGGCCTGGGCATAGGCTCGTCCATTCCGATCGATGACATAACACGAAGGTCCGCTGCAAAAAACCATAATCGACCTGTGTTCTTTGATATTGATCAATAACCTATCGGGAAACCGCTTATCTATCTCGACACTTTCAATTTTTTTAAATTTATCCTTCAGGGCCTTTTCTATCCCGCTACGGCTGGCCAGGATAAGATTTGATCCGTCCAACATATCGAAATATTTCCGGCCCATAACCCCATCCGCCACATCGATGACGCTCCGACGATCCAAACTTTCCAAGCCGTCCACCGCCACGGACTTGACCCTAAGCAACGGGGAAAAAAATAAAGCATACGCAGATGCGCCTAGGAATCCGGATGCGAAAAATACCCATAAGATACTGAGCCAAAAGGCTTTGTTCATTCCGCCGGACTTACCATTTTTTTTACCGGAGACGACTCGTTTGCCTGCGCCGGTTTTTGATAATGTCCGGACTACCTTACTTTTGTCTGTCCGCCCGGTATGCGAAACAGGTGATTTTTTTAAAAAATCAAACATCTGCGTTTATTTTAAAATTTCAGGAATAAATTTTCCACGGCCAGCCTCGGGTTTGAATTGGTTTCTTTGATTATCCGCGTAGTTTCCGCGATTTCCTCAATCAGACGCAAAGCCTTGTCCGGAGAAACCCTGATTTTAGCATTCTTGCCCAACATCGATTCTCGCAAGACGATCAGCCAGATATCGAATCTTTTTTGCAGCCCAGCCGCATCCTTGCTCCAAACTTCAGCCGAAGAAAAACGCTCGCTCAAGTTTTTACCAAAAATCTCCGCCAATTCCCGAGCGGCCGCCTGCTGATATGCCAACATCGTCGGATCGTCGGCTAACTCCAAAGCGATTCCTGGCCGTCCGATCGACCAAAATGCCATTTCCCTGGCATCCTTGCGCCCAAACAGGATATTTTTTTCAATTTCCGCATCTGACACCAAACCGAATCGTATTTTTTGGCATCGGGAAACGATAGTCGACAGGATTTTCTTTTCATTTTGCGCCACCAGGATCAAGACTACCTTTTCATTCGGTTCTTCCAGCGTCTTGAGCAGCGCGTTTTGAGCCGTCTTATTCAACCTTTCAGCGCCGTCGATTATGACCGCTTTGTATTTTCCGCCGTTGGAAGTCAGTCCCAATTTATGTTGCAATTCCCGGATAGTCTCAACCTTGATATCCAATTTCCTCGTAACGCCTTTTTTCTCTTCCGTTTCCGGTTCGATAATGATCAGGTCGGGATTTATCTTTCCTTTGCCGCCGGTTATTTTTTTGGAAAATTCCAAAGCGGCCTTGGATTTTCCGACCCGGCTCGGACCCAAAAACAAATAGGCATTCGCGATCTTGCCCGTTTCAATGATTCTGTCCAGCAATTTTACGGTTTTCGCGTTACCGATGATATCCATATAAAATAAATTACAAAATTGAAAATTATCTTATTGTAAATTAGTAATTTTATTGATATATTCCTCCATTTTCGCCATAAAAATTTCCTTACTGAAATCCTTCGCCCTGTCCACTATGGCTTTTTTGTCATAATTTTTCTCATTCTCAATCAAGCTCCGCACGCCATCCATAATGAGTCCCGGCTCGGCATCGTCAAAAAATTCCCCGGTTTTCCCTTCCGTGACAATTTCTTTGATTCCGCCCCGGCGGATCGCCAAAACCGGCACGCCACACGCCATAGCCTCGACCGGCGCTATCCCGAAATCATCCACGCCGGCGAAAACAAAGGCGCGCGCGCCGGCGTAATATCCTGCTGTTTCCTTATCCGACCGGTAACCCAGGATTTTCACGTTTTCTTTGGCGATGGAACGCAAATATCCTTCCTGTTGCCCCTCCCCGATTACGATCAGTGGCAATCCCAACCGATTGAAAGCCTCCACCACCGCATCGACTTTCTTATACGGAGACAACCTGGAAACTACCAAAAAATATCCGCTATCCGTTTTTACATTGGAAACTTTATCATTCTGGGATTCGAGATAACCCCCTACCGGCGGATATATCACCGTGCTTTCCCGACCGTAATATTTCTTGATCCTCCTTTGCGTATATTTCGAATTGGCCAGCAAAAAATCCGGGCGGTCGGCAGCCACCTTGTCCCAGACACGGATATAATTCATCAGCCAACGCGCGCATAGCCTGATGGCGACGCCTCTCCCCTGCTGATGCAGATATTCGCCGTTGGCATCCCACACGAAACGCATCGGGCTGTGGATATAGGAGATATGGATGGTATTAAGCCGCGTGACGATGCCTTTGCTCCAAGCGCCCGAACTGCTCAGAACCAAATCAAAATCGCGCAGATCGAAGACTTCCGGCGCCACCGGCATCAGGGGCAAGAGCCATTTTTTCCTGCGGCGCAAAAAAGCCGGGAATTTTTGCAAAAAGGAAGTGCGGATGGTTTTGCCGGCGAACCGCCCGCGCATCTTTTTCTTATCGTACAACAAGGTATAGATCGGCGCCTCCGGGAACATCTCGCACAAAACTTCCAAAACCCTCTCCGCCCCGCCAAAATCCACCAAAAAATCATGCACCAAAGCCACTTTTAAATTATTTTTTTTCATTCCAGCGGACTTTTAATATTTCTTAACATCGGATTGGTCACTTTCGTATAAATCTGCGTCGTCCTAATATTAGCATGCCCCAGCAATTCCTGCACATACCTGACATCTGTTCCGTTTTCCAAAAGATGCGTGGCGAAACTATGCCGTAGCGAATGGAATGTCGCGTTTTTTTTAATCTCCGCTTTTTCAAGAGCCTTCTCAAAAATCTTTTGTGCGGTTCTTTCGGTTAATTTACCTCCCCGATTACTCTCAAAAATATAACTATTAGCGCCTGATGACACAACAAGCTCTCTGAGTTGAAAAAGTAATTTTTTTGAGAATAGGCTTATTCTATCTTTGTTTCCCTTAGCACCTTTAATATGGATAGTGAGTCCGTCTAAATCCAAATCTTTAATTTTCAAATTTATTGCCTCGCTAACTCGCAGACCTGCTCCGTAGGAAATGGAAATGAGCAACTTATGTTTGGGATTTTTTATTGAATCGATTATTTTTTCAATCTCTTTTCTAGAAAGCACGATCGGCAATTTACTTGCCGTCTTGGCAAATTTAATCTCAATCGCAACCTTGCTTTTCATAATTTCACGATAAAAATATTTAATCGCTTGAAGATGTAAATTTATTGTCTGCGATGATTGCCCGCGATCCTGTTTTCCAAGTAAATATTTTTTAATTACCAGGATTTCCGGTTCACGCTTGATGATTTTTGCAACCTTAAAATATTCATTAAGGCATGCCAAATAACTCTCAACCGTCCGCGGACTATAATTCCGAAGTCGGAGTTCATCTTTGATTTTTCCCAAAAATTCTTGAAGGTTCATAAAAAAATATGATATACTTATTCTATAAGTTAGCGACAGTTAAATTATACTAAAAGTTCGTATAACCTGCAAATTTCAGTTATTATTCAGCAATAAGTTCGCATATAAACGAGTTGTGACGAAATTCGCCAGCAATTTTAACTAATAAAACAGATGTCGGAAATTTTTAAAATAAAAGAAAGCGGCAGTTTGGGCCGAGGATTATTCACAGCAAAGCTGATTAAAAAAGGTGAGCAAATTTTAGAGTTTAAAGGTCCAATCATCTCATATGAAGAAACCAAGAAATATATTCCAGATATGGGAAACCCGATTCAAATTGCATCTTATGAATATATCGATCTTTTAGCACCCGGAGTTTTAGTAAATCATTCTTGCTCGCCAAACGCTGGTGTAAAAAATGATCGCTATCTTGTGGCAATCGAAGATATTTTGCCTGGCCAAGAAATTTGCTACGATTACTCCACAACTATGGATGAAAATAATTGGACCCTTGAATGTAAATGTGGAAGCCCAAACTGCCGCCACATTATAGGTGATTTCCGACATCTTCCGCTTGATATACAAAAAAAGTATTTAGATTTAAACATCGTTCAGTCTTTTATTGCAAAGAAATTGCTGGCGAACATCGCACAACACGGCATATCTGGCTCGGGAAATTGACGCTTTTGTATTTTATAGGAGTGTCAATTTCCCTCGACCCAAATTTTTGTTTCTTCTTTTATTTTGTAATATAATAAGGAAAAGAAACAAAAACTTCAGATGATGCCGATACGTTGTGGCGAAATGTCACGCGCTCCGCTTGTTCCCTGCCTACCGGCAGGCAGGCATTTCACCACAATGTGCAGCTCTGCGATTGGGCTATGCGAAACAAAGACAATTTTGATATAACAAACACGCGCGACACATCGCACAACTCCCGCTATACGGCTAGCGCCCAAATCCCAATTCCGCTCTGCTCCATTGGGACATCGCATAGCTGCACATTAGACGAAATTTTGGTTGCATTTTAAATTTAAAAAAGTATGTGTTTTACATGGCTTACTGATAAAATCCTGCAGGCCTTAGATGCAAGAGCTAAGGTTAGAGTCTTTGTTCACGAAGCATTTTTTATTGGTGGTCAAAATAAAGAACCGCACTATTTTGTAAAAGTCATCAATTGCTCTCCCGAAACCATGTTTACTATTACTCATATGTGGATTAAAGATAGCTCGAGGGAAATAGACATCATAAATCAAGAAAGACCTTTGCCGCATAAATTAGAAAAGTCTGACGTTTGGGAAACATGGTTTCAGAAGGATATTATTGAAGATCAAAATAATGTTTTCAAAAATGTTCGTGTTGAGCTATCAAACGGAAAAATATATAAGTCCAAGAAGAATGAAAAGGTTCGGCCTGCAGGGTTTATTGCAAAGTAATTATTATGCAACCAAAACATCGTCTAACACGGCGTATCTGATTCGCGAGTATAAATAAAATTATTTTTATAATTATGAATGCATTTGAAAATATATACGGAACTTTGTTTTTAGGGGCAATTGCTGCAGCATTTTTTTATAGAGCCTATTCGTTTTGGAGTGATAATCCCGCTTTTTCATTTTTTATGGGTTTTGCTGGCTTAATATTTGCGAGTTATTCAATTGGTTTGTTCCTTGTGCCGTTTTTAGACTCATTTAGAAAAAAATAATTTTATTTATACTCGCTCATCCAAATTTCGTCTCTCATTTTAAATAATAAGGTGGAGACGAAACTTCAGATACGCCGATACGTTGTGCGAAATGCATGTTTTCCTTTTGGGCTAACGCCCTGGCTTAAAAAAGAATCTAATTTTGTTTTTTATTTATTTAAAGAGGGGTAATATGGAATTTTTCTGCCTTTTGGGAGGCAGAAAAGAATATTAGTTTTAAAAAAGGTAAGACTAGACTTTACAATTTTTTTAGATATGATAAGATAACAAATCGCTGAAATATTAGCGGTGGCACCTAAAAAATATAGCAAGGAGGAAGACTATGTTACATCTGGCGAAAACTGCGCTAAACCCTAACTTTTTGGACAATTCAACCGGTGGCCTGCTTCTCGTTTTTGACGAAAGCAAAAGAACAACGCACCTTGGGTGGATAGAAAAAGCCACTCTGCAAGGCGAGGGTATCAGGGTCACACTAAAACAAACCGTCGCGCAAAGTCATCGTGACCCGACAAAGTGGGAAAAGCTCGAATTCTTCACTTTTGAGGCCCAAAATCTTAATGGCTTCACTGCCCTTGATCATTACGGTGGCTTCCATTGTTCTGATTCATCTTTAAGTGAGCCGACTTTCAAGATTTTTCCCGCAAGTTCCATTCCGGCCGATTGTGTACGTGAACACGCGTCACTCATTGAATACGGTAATATCATGCGGTAAAAAGTCGCCAACAGTGACGCATAGAGAGAATCTTCGGATTCTCTCTTTTTTAATTCATTTGCCACCCTACAAAATAAAAACTATAATTACAAATAAGGAGTCTTGGCTCCAGGGCATTCACCCCTAACCCCTCTGCCCTGAATCCAAGACGAGAAAAACAAAATTAGATTCTTTTTTGAGCCGTTCGCCTTAAGGCGACCAAAAGGAAAACTCGCACATCGCACAACAACTCACATGCGGTTCGGTCTTTTTCGAAAGACCTCAACCCAAATCAGTATAGCTGACTTCGCATGTGAGTAACGTTGTGGCGAAATTTCGAGCCAACCTAAAATTCTAAATTTTTCCAATAAAAAATAATATGAAAGAAGTTAATATAAAAGAAGCATTCGACGCATTTAAACCAGAGAGTTGCGTTTTTGTCATTTCAGTTGATGAACACGAACGACCAAGTGGCATGATAGCCGGATGGAATATGAAATGTTCTATGGAGCCGGCGCTTTTTGCCGTTTCTCTTTCTAAAAAAGGTCATACGCATAAACTAATTCAGCAAAGCAAGGAGTTTGTTGTCGCTGTGCCAAATAAAGACTTAGAGAAAGAGGTTATATTTTTTGGCACGGCTCATGGCAATGAAACAGATAAATTTAATGAGACTGGAATCGAAACGGCAAAAAGCTCGCTCATTAAACCACCTTTGATAAAAATGGCAACAATTAATTTTGAATGTATCTTAGAGAAAGAAGTTGATTCGGGTGATCATATTATTTTTATTGGAAAAATTTTAAAATCATATGTTAATCAAGATAAGAAAGTTTTACTGGATATGAAAAAAGTAGATGACATCAGAGTTTTCGAAGAATTTTAGGCTGGCTCTAAACTCAAGCCTCGCTGCGCTCTCCTCGTCACTTTTCTTTATAATCTTAAAAGAAGGAAGAAAACTTTATTGATTTTTTATCTTAACAACATGGAATTATCAAACAATGAACGATGTCCTGAATGTGGTCGCTTTAACAATCGAGGCACTTCGATTGATGCCATGATTGTAAATGACGATAAAATTTTACTTATCAAAAGAGGTGCAAATCCATTCAAGGGATTTTGGGCTTTGCCTGGTGGATATGTTGAATGGGATGAATCCGCAGAAGAAGCTGTGGGCAGAGAAGTGAAGGAGGAATTGGGTGTTATTGTTGAGTCTAGTAATCTTATTGGCGTTTACAGCTCGCCAAATAGACACCCCAAGCAGGTTATAGATATGGCATATGTCGTGACAATTTCAGGAAGTCCAAAAGCTGGTGATGACGCGCTTGAATTTGAATGGTATTTTTTTAATGATTTGCCAGCTGAACTAGCGTTTGATCACAAGAAAATAATTGAAGATTATCTAGAAAAGTTTAAAAACTAATAAGGAGTTTTAAAAAAAAATAAATTTTATTCGGCCCAAATTTTTTCAATAAATCCGAAAAGCGAGCTTCGCATACTCGGATACATTATCGGAAATAGAAAATTTTTTATCTAGAAATTTATGAAAGAGATATATAAAGGGGCGGAATCAATAATTAATCAAGAAACCTAAAAACAGTTTTGGAATATTTAGCAAACAAGCACAGGAGTATTATGGATGATTATTGCGATCCAGAAAGTGGCGGAATTGATTTTTATTCCGCCAAAATATCGGCTACTTGGCTGGCGCATTTTTTCCAGGAAAACCTTTTGACGTTTTCCAACCCTCCTTGGATGATATTTTTCCTCAAATTTTCATCAGAAATCAACCCATACGCCGCTTCGGCGATTTCTTCCGCATTATTCACATCCACCAGCAAAGCTGATTTTTGATCTGCCGATCCGATGCTCCCCCGCTTTGATGATACCACCTCCGGTATCGACGAGTTGTTCCCCGCTACCACCGGCACGCCGGCACTTTGCGCTTCCAGCACCGGAATTCCAAATCCTTCATAGAAAGTCGGGAATAGGAAAATGTCCGCGCTTTCCAATAACTTCCACTTTTCCTCTTCGCTTATGAAGCCCGGCAAAATTACATCATGCACGCAATTCGAATTCCTTATCTCCTCGCGTATCTTTTCCGCGCCGTAACCGAACCGGCCGGCCAAAACCAGTTTATGTGGTATCCCATAGCGTTCCTTCAATATCTCGAAAGCATTCACGATTCCCCGTATATTCTTTCTTTCTTCCAGCCGGCCTATGAACAGCAAATATTTGCCTTCCGGCACTTTCCGTCCGGCATCCGACTTCAGTACGGTCATCCTATCATACCCGTCATATATGACCTGGATTTTTCTTTCCGGAACTTCGTACAGCCTCATCAAGTCATTCTTAGTGTTTTCTGATACACTGATGATATTCTTCGCCCAACGGCAAGAATTTATTATTGAACGCCGCATATAGAAGCGTTCCCACATCGAATATGCCTGGGGCATAATTTCATATTCCAATCCGTGCACGGTCACAACCGTTTTTTCCGGATGGATCCAGGGCACCGTATGCGCTGGAACGAAAAGCACGTCCACTGGACGCAAAAACATTTCCCAAGCCAAACCTATCTGCGTCCAAAAACGGAATAAATTTATTTTCTTAACCTTCCAATTTTCAGGAATCGGAAAATCGACTGTCTGATTTTTGCGCACATACAGCAAAACCTGGTGTCCTTCAAGGACACTTTTCATATTTTTTATGACCTGGTAAGAATATTCTTCGATACCAGTCCTATTATTAAGGAAAGCCCTTGAGCCGTCAATCCCGATTAGCATAATTCGATTCGAAATTACGAATTAGGATGCGAATCTACGAAATCAACGAATTCCGTTCGTAGATTCGTTTAAGTTTCGTAGATTCGCATCGGTTATTTATTGAGCGTTATCGTCCGCTTGTACAGATCCAGATTTTCC
>JAUXSK010000018.1 GCA_030679995.1 Candidatus Moraniibacteriota bacterium | reverse complement strand
GGAGATAGTGGTACCAGCGCCAGCCGCACTCATCGACAAACCAGCCAAAGCAGAAAAGCTTGCCGCATCGCCAAGAGATGGCGCCGTAGCTGCATGTGCGGTATTTGAATTAACCGAAACAAGTGAAGTTACGATAGCCACTATAGCTATTGAATACAGACTGGGCTTTTGCATATTTTTATTTATTATAATTTAAAAGGCTTCGCTATTCTGTCCATATAGCCTATTCTCTTCAGATAGGTTTTTACCCATCTTGTTTTTAATCTTCTAACGGCTGGCTTTTTTGGCTGCTTTAGCTAACTGAGCAGCATCCTTAATCACCTCTTGCTTTGCGGCAACAGCCAATTCACTCATTGATTTCCAATGTTTTTTGAGATCAGCTGCCAATTCATCGATTTCTATCTGGCTGGCTTTTTTCCCCTGTTTATATTCCTTGGCTACCGTATCGATAATTTCTTGATACACCGGCTCTGTGATTTCACGCGCCATTTCCAGCTTTTCTACGACCTCGCCCTTCATTTTGATCGCCCAGGCCTTGGCTTGTTTTTGATGCTTTTTGCCTTTTGGTCCGAAGAAAAAATAGGCTGTCGCTGCCAGCCCGGCCAGGCTCGCTCCAATTACTGCCAGTTTTACCACTTTTGTTTTTTTTGCTTTTTGCATAAAGATTAGGCTTAAAAAATTATTTTTTATGTTTATAACTTGCGCATTCTGACCTTGGCAAAAGTATTTTAAGAAAATCCTGTTTGATATCTTTATTTCTAGCCTTTTTTTGCATTGCGCTTTTTTCGTGCTGGTGGAAAAAACATCCTAAACAGCATATTATCCGCTAATCGTTCTTTGAGATCGAGCACGAATTCTTCCGACTCCGCAAAATGATTTTGCAATTTTTCTGAAATCAAATATAAATTCTTTCCAGCCTTGATAAAATAAAACAGCGCCACAGAAAATAGCGCCGTCAATATCACTGTCGCAATAGAAGAAATAAAGAAAAAAATGTCAGCTTTCAAAAGTGTTTCCATGCATATAACATACCATATTATTCCAGCTTGTCAAAGCGATTTAATCAAAAAAAATGCGTATCAAAAAAAACGTATCAAAAAAATGATTTATTTTTTCTTTTTTTCTTTATCTTTCTTAGCGGAAGATTCTTCGTCTATCTTCAGGATATATACGCTGATAAAGACTAGAAGTATGGTTATGACAATCGCATAAATGAATTTGGCGATCATCCCGCCCGTGCTCATCGGAAAAAATCTCTCAATTAAAGCTTTGATAGCCTCGTTCCAAGCCAGACCGGCTACCAGCCCGAAAGCGGTAGTGATATAACTGAATGATTTATTGCGCAGCTCTTCTTTGAATTTTTGCATAATGACTCTGCTATTTTCTTACCCTGGTATTATAGCACATTCCGGCGCTTAGAACTTTTCCATTAAAACCCTCCGCCTCTCTGCGTTTTTTGTAGAGATTTTCGTGTGACCGCAACTTTATCCGTCTCCGCCCCATGGATAATTTTCCAAATAAAAAAACTACCCGCCAAGGATAGTTTTTTTATAATGAAGATTATTGTTTCCGTTCGTGTCTCCGCCTTTCCACTTCGGTCAGATATTGCTTGCGGAGGCGGACTGATTTCGGAGTGATTTCCAAATATTCGTCGGCGCCCATAATTTCCAAACCGATTTCGATGGAAATTTCATGATGCGGCACCAACTGCAAAGCTTCATCCGCGCCGGAAGAACGCATATTGGATAGTTGCTTGCCCTTGGTCGGATTGACCGCCATATCCAAACCTTTGGACGTGTCGCCGATGACCATCCCTTCATAGACTTCCGTAGCCGGTGCGATATACAATGATCCCCTGTCTTGCAAATTGGCCAAAGAAAATCCCAAGGCTTTGCCGCTGGTCATCGAGACCATCGCGCCAGCCGATCTTCTTTGGATTTCACCAGCAAATGGCCGAAAACCGATGACCCGGGAAGACATAATGCCTTCGCCCTTGGTGTCGATCACGAACTCGCCGCGATAACCCAGAAGTCCGCGAGTCGGACCTTCGAATATCAGACGGCTCTGGCCGTTGGTTTGTTTCATATTGGTCATAATCGATTTCCGCCGACCCATTTTTTCAATGATCGTTCCAGCCGAAACGTCCGGCACGTCGATCGTCACTTCTTCGAACGGTTCCATCTTTTGGCCACCTTCTTCTTTGATGATGACTTGCGGCTGGGACACTTGCAGTTCATAACCTTCGCGGCGCATATTTTCCAGCAAAATTGCGATGTGCAATTCCCCACGGCCGTAGACTTTATAGTGATCACCTTCGAAATCGATATGCAAACCGACATTGATTTCCAATTCCTTTTCCAGCCTTTCGCGAATTTGCTTATTGGTCACGAATTTTCCTTCCCGTCCGGCGAACGGCGAATCATTGACGATAAAATTCAGGGAGATGGTCGGCTCGTCGATATGGATAGCCGGCAAGGCTTCCTGATCGGGATTCTCACAAATCGTTTCCCCGATAAAAATATCCGCCAAACCCGCGATCATCACGATGTCGCCAGCCACGGCTTCTTTGACTTCTTTGCGTTCGGTGCCATGGAAAGTATAGAGTTTAGTTATCCGGCCGGTCCGGGTTTCACCGGTCGGCTTTTTGGCTATCACGGTTTGCCCGTCTTTCAATGTCCCTTCATAGATACGGCCCACCGCCATCCGGCCTAGGAAATTATCATAACCCAGATTGAAAGCCTGCATCCGGAGCGGAGCGGCTACGTCGCCATCGGCGTGCTTCACTTTGGCGATGATGGTTTCCAGAAGCGGGGTCAAATCATGCCCCTCATCACCCATATGCAACTTCGCGATGCCTTCGCGTCCGATCGCATACACTACCGGAAAATCCAGTTGTTCGTCCGAAGCGCCCAAATCCAAAAATAATTCAAAAACTTCTTCCTGCACGACATCCGGCTGTGCCGCCGGTTTATCGATTTTATTGATGACTACGATCGGCCTCAAGCCCAGTTCCAAAGATTTTTTCAAGACGAATCTGGTTTGCGGCATCGGTCCCTCTTGCGCATCCACGACCAAAACCACCGAGTCAATCGAACGCAATACGCGCTCAACCTCCGAACCGAAGTCGGCATGGCCCGGCGTGTCTACGATATTGATTTTCGTATCCTTGTAGAAAATCGAGGTGTTTTTAGCATAAATCGTAATGCCACGCTCCTTTTCCAATGTATTCGAGTCCATACTGACGGATTCGTCCGTCACCATCCCGGTCTGACGCAAAATCGCGTCAGTCAAAGTGGTTTTGCCATGATCCACATGGGCGATAATCGCGATATTTCTGATTTCCATAAATTTAGACTACAAAAATACAAAAACATATAAAAATACAAAAACACGCTTTCTGTACTTTTATAGCAATTCGTACTTCCATAGAAATTAAAAAACTGCCGTTAGCCAGCAGAAACAAGTTAATCCACTTCAGAAAGTATAGCCTTTTCCTGGAATTTTGTCAATAAAAAAGGCTGAAGATTGGGCCCGGAAGTGAATGAGGAGCACTTCCTGCAGGCGGATAATATCCGACCAATCCTCAGCGAACCCATATTATGCCGGCCGATTAAACGTCGGGCTTAACGTTTGGGCCGTGATTTGACGCCGCAACCACCTCAAGGAAAGATACCGACAAACTCTCCCGGGCCGGTATTCCTCAAGAAAATCCCATCATAATGGGGACGCCAGCGAGAGATGTCACATAAAAAAGCAGTCTGCGAGCTCGCCACCTATAATCTAACATACGGCTCCGAAAAAGCAAATCAAAAAGCAGTCCGCGGAGAACTGCTTTTTCTGCTTTTCGGCGGTTATTTTTTCCGATTAGTATCAATCCCGAAAATCTTATACAACAGGCAAAATCCGGTCATAGCGGTCACGATCAAAACTATGCCTACTACATAGAGCGCCACCGTGAATCCATTAGCTTCCAGTAGGAAGGCTGCTGCGACTAATGCGATTCCCGCAACCGCCCGGATGATCCGGTCGACTCCGCTTTCATTTTTTACCATATGGTTTTACCCTGTTGAATCCGGCTATAGGCCGGATTAACCGGATGAAGTTATTGATTAGCTTCTTCGGTTTTAATCTCATTGGTCTTCTTGAATTTTACTACATATGTCGGTTCGTATTTATTACTGAACTCGTCCACCACCTCAACCGTCTTGCCATCCATAAGCGTCGTCATCGCGATGTCGTTCAACAGCTCCTCATTAGCCGCCACTTCGCTTTTGAGATCTTCGTATTTCTCATAGGATTTGCCCATCGCGTTCTGTACTCTGGTTTCGATCTGCTTTTTCTTGTCACGCAACTCTTTGGCTTTTTCCACGATTTCGGCGTAGTCATCGGTCTGCGCCAACGCGTCCTTATACATCTCACGAATGCCCTTCATTTCTTTTTTCATCTCGCGTATTTCATTAAATACGGTTTGCATATCTTGCATAAAATATATGGCTTAAAATATTAAAAATCGTTATTTAATTTTAGCACATTACCCGCGTTAAGAAAATATGCCGGCCCATACCGCCGATTTCAACCAAAATGCCGGCCATATTCCGCAAAACGCCCGTAATTTTTCTTGCAATAAAACATTACGCTGATTGTATTTATTATGCACATAGGTCGCGCTTTGTTTTTTGTCATATTTTTTCCTTAAGGCAAGCAAAATCTGAAAAATAAGCCTTACAGGTGTTGCTTTCATCGCCAAAAAAAATTTAACAAGCTTAATGATGCAAAAGCGACAGGCAAACAAACAAAAAATAGACTTTATGCGCGCAATAACCGCGTAATTCATTAAAATATGATTTCCCACCCCCGGCTTGTTCACAAAATTTTTCAAATCTTGAAAAATATCGCGATAAATTGCCGGCTAAACAGGAAATCATAAGCAAAAAATCAAATAACCCTTAAAAAATTAAAAGATTCTATGCAAAATTCAAAAAAAATCATATTTTCCACTCTGGCGGTCGCCATGTTGATCTCCGGCGTCGCCAGCGAAGCCAATGCCAAAACAAGCAAATATTTGAGTAATATTTCAGGCATAGTGGTTTCCGTCTCAAATGATTCGTTCAGCCTGAAAACCAAGAAAACGACCTATACGGTCAAGGTGGATTCCAACACCAACCTTCTGAGCAAAACTGGGAAAACCATAAAAATTACTGATATCCGAAGCAATGACACCGTCAAGGCTATCGGCGAAATTTTCGGCAAAACGATGAGCGCCGCCAAAGTAAGATATAATTCTTAGGGGATACCCGATCAAGCGAACCGCTTTATGTGGAGATGTAAACACCTCGCATCACAACCGATTTCATTATTTCAAATCGGTTCATCAAGAGAATTTAAAAGTGTGCGAACTCCAACTTTCAATCATAGCAGACATATAGGCACGGATCGATCCAACCTGAAAGCTCCGATTGGCTTTGCACATAACCCAAAATATTCATACTGGTTCCCTTGTGGAATCCCAGATGCAAATGTTTGCGCTCCCCGCTTGTTTCCGCGCTATAAGCCGTACCCAGGACTCCAATAATATCACCGGATTTCAAATCAGATCCGACAACCAACCGTATGCTGGCCAATTTCAAGTGGCCATAAACCGCCGTAATCGGTTGTCCATTCAATTCACAACTTTCCACAGCTACTCCACCATAGCCATTGACATATTCCTTAGCCTTCAACCGCCCAGGGCATACGGCGCGCACTGACACATCGGCATCGGACTCTTCCGGGAAAATTTCAAAATCCGCACCAGTGTGGTAGCCGCGGAATTTTTCCGGTTGGATCGGGGAGTTTTGCGGAGTAATAAAAATTTCAAACGGTTTTTTAGACACTCTCTCTCCAGCCCTGTCTAGCGGTGGCTGGAAAATATCCACATTGTCCGTTTCTTGTGAACCGGCATTTTTTTCAACCAGGTTGGCGACATCCGCATTTTCCAGTTGATTGGTAACCGGTGCTATGGCAGATTTTTTTGGATATAAATTTCCAATCCAAAACAAGCAAAGGACCAGGGTGGCTATAACCGCTATGGTTAGAAGCTTTTTCATAAGCAAAAATGACGATACTTGCTATAACAAAATTATCCCCTGAATGATCCTTATTGTTTCGGCCGAATTTGGATATTTTGCGCGCTCAAACTGCCATCCGCACTGCCCTTGCCATTGACTATCACTTGCCCGCCGACATTCAAATCAGTGGCTGACCCTTGGGCGGCCTTATTGATTGTCGTCGAATCGGAAAAGAAAACTATTTTCGAACTTCCATCCAGGGTTTTAACGGTGATGCTTTTATCATCTTTGGCAGTGATTTGTCCAGCAATAAATCCGCCGTTCCGGACCGTATTATCGCTCCCTGCCGCACCGCCAGGCCTCCCCGGCCGCTGTTGTCCGTCTTCTTGGCGATTGCCGAAATTCGCGCCTGGATTACGCGACACTCCCTGGGATGCAAGACGGTTTTTTTCATAAACCGTGCCGCCGTAAAACGCGCCTAGACCTACAATCGACGCGATAACCACGATAACCGCGATATTTTTGTTTTGCATAATATTTTAAAAAAATTATTTAATTTCAGTTTATTCATACCTTAACGCGTCTATCGGGCTCATCGCCGCGGCCTTGCGGGCCGGATAGAATCCGAAGATGATGCCTACCGCCGCGGAAACGCCGAAGGCCAACAAAATCGAAGACATTGAGACTTCCGCTTCCAGGCTTATGATATTGGAAATTATCAGGGAAGCGACCCAGCCCAACAGTATCCCGATAGCTCCGCCCAAAAAAGTCAGGACTATCGCTTCCGCCAGAAATTGCATATTGATATAGATTTTGCGGATACCAACCGCCTTGCGCAATCCGATTTCACGCGTCCTTTCCGTGACGGTCGTCAACATCATATTCATAATCCCGATTCCGCCTACCAAAAGCGAGATGCCGGCAATCGAAGAAAGCAAGACCGTAAATGTGCCGGTGATACTGGAAGCGGTCGCCACGATATCCGATTGGTTTATGGTGCTGAAGTCCGCTTGGGTCGGATCGGTTATCTTATGGCGCGCCAAAAGCAAGTCGGTAATTTGTTGTTGGGCGGACGCGATGGAATTCTGGTCGGAAGCCGCCACGCTGATCGAGGAAACATAGTCATCCCCCGACAGGAAGTGCTGGGCGGAAGTCAATGGGATGTAAATCGAGTCGTCCGGATTGGAAAATCCCGAACCGCCCTTGGACAACATCACACCGATGATTTCGAAGTCGATATTTTGGATGCGGATGGTTTTGCCGACTGGATCCGCTTCCGCGCCGAATAGGTCATCCCGTGCCGCCGAACCCAGGACCGCGACCTTGGCCGATGTTTTGACTTGCTGTTCAGTCACGAATGTCCCTGAATCGATATTGATATTGCGTACCGCCGGATATGCCGGTACGGTTCCGATGATTTGCGTGTTGGTATTGTTGCTTTTGGCAGTCACTTGGTATCTCCGGGAAACTTCCGGCGCTACACCCTTCAGGTCCGTTATCCCGACGGCAATCGCATTAGCGTCTTCAAAAGTCAACGTCTGCGCGCTGCCACGCCCACTGCTTAATCCACTGCCGCTTTTTTGGGCGCCGGGCGAAATCACGATCAAGTTCGAACCGATCGCCTGGATATTGGCTTCGATCGAATTCTGCGCGCCCTGCCCGATTGCCACCAAAGCGATTACCGAAGCGATGCCGATTATGATGCCTAGCATAGTCAAGCCGGACCGGACCTTGTTTCCAGCCAGTGACCAGATCGTCTCTTTGAATAAATCCCTGAACATAATTTTTATGACTAACGATTGAAGTATTTTTTATCAGCAAACCATTTACGCATTGTGGGCGACTTTCACATCGGACTCGATCAATCCGTCACGGACTGAAATTATACGGTCTGTCAGATCGGCAATTTCTTTTTCGTGGGTAATGATTATGATCGTATGCCCGTTGTCATTCAGTTCACGCAATGTCTTCATAACAATTTGACTGGTTTTCGTATCCAAATTTCCCGTCGGTTCATCCGCCAGGATAATCGAAGGATTGTTAATAAGGGAACGCGCGATCGCCACGCGTTGCATCTGACCACCGGACAACTGGTTGGATAGGTTATAGAATTTGTTTTCCTCCATTCCGGCATAACGCAAACATTCCCTGGCCCGGTCTTCCCTTTCTTTTGAAGATATTTTCGAATACACCAATGGCAACATCACATTGCGCAAAACCGTGGCCCGCGGCAACAAGTTAAAGGCCTGAAAAACGAAACCGATTTTGTTCCGGCGCAAATCCGACAATTCATCATCATCCAATTTGGAAACTTCCGCGCCATCCAAAAAATACTGCCCATTGGTCGGCGAATCCAACGCGCCCAAGATGTGCATCAAAGTGGACTTTCCGGAACCGGACGGGCCGATGATGGACACGAACTCGCCTTTTCCAATCTTGAAAGAAATTCCTTTCAAAGCGAATGTTTCCATATCGCCATTGCGGTAAATTTTAACCAAATCTTTACATTCGATCATTTTTTTAAAATTAGTGCAATCCGCCCAATCCCGGCAATCTCACACCGCTTCCGCTGCCGGTTGTGGCAGAGCTGGACGCATTCGAATTGACAGTCTGGGTGACAATGATGTCTCCGACATTCAATCCATTGGTTATTTCCGTTTCTGAATTATTAGCCAAACCGATTTGGACCGGCACTTGCTGCGGCACCGTTCCGCTATTCAGCGTCTCGATATAACTGCTGCCATTTTGCGTTTTTATGGCGCTATTGGGCACGGTAATGACATCTTGTTTGACGCCTGTGATGACGGAAGCGGAAACGCTCATCCCCGGCTTCAACAATTCATTTTGATTATCGAAAGCAATTTCGGCATCATATGAAACGACATTTTGGCTCGTCTGGCCGATCGTATCTATTTTGCTGATTTTGCCGGTAATCGTCGCGTCAGCCAGCGCGCTTATTTTTATCGTGACTTTATTGCCGACTTTCACTTGGGAGGCATCGATCTCATTGATGGAAACTTTAGCCTTGACGTCCTTGGTGATGACCGAAGCCAGCACATCCGAACGGGAAACCGAATCTCCCGCCCCGACGCTGATTCCGGTAGCGATACCATCGAATGGCGCACGGATATAATAATCATTCAATTTTTCCTTGGCGTCTGCCAAAGAATTTTTGCTTTGTTCCAAGGTGACCATTTGTCCATCCAAGCTGAGCCTGTTTATAGTTTCATGATCAAAGTCTCTTTTTGCCTGAGCATATTTAGCCTTCGCGCTCTCCAAACTCAATTCCGCATTCCGCACGGTTTTTTGCGCATCCTCGTTATCCAACAGGGCGATCAGTTCGCCTTTCTTTACCGCCTGTTCATTCTTCACATAGACGTTTATGACATCGATCGCGTCACCGGCCACGACCGGTTTAAGATCAACTTGATTTACCGCCTCCGCTTGTCCGCTGCCGGAAACCGAAGTTATCAGAGTCCCTTTTTCAACTGTTGCCGTCTTATATTGCACCGCCTCAACTTTCGGATGCGTCTTGGCATACCAATAATAGCTTCCCCCGGCTATCACAAGCGCGCCTACGATCCAAAGATAATGTTTTTTTACCATATCAGTTGGTTTGATTATTATTAAATACCCGGATCAGGCTGGCATTTACAACCCCGTTATCATCAGGGCTTCCCATAACCACGATCTGGTCATCCGCTTTCAGGTCGCTCACTTTCAAATCATCCTGGCGGGATTTTATCAATGTTTTATCATTGACCACGACGGTATTTTCCTTATTGTCTTTGTCTTTGACGATTATATTATTATCCGTGACGGAAATGACGGTTCCGGCCAATCCATGGGCATTGCGCAAATCGCGTCCTTCCAATTGACGCATCATCTTATCGGGATATTTTGACCCATCGAAAAATCTAGGCCCTCCCATCGGCGCTGGTCCGCCATCAAAACGCTCGCCCATAAAATTGCGTTCGTAATTCCGGCCGAAATCCGCCGAAAATCTAGCCTTGTGCAAACCGACTGCCACGCCGGTTCCGAAGCTGACAACCGCGACCAGAAATACTCCGACGACAGCGGCGATGGTTTTAAATGTTTTGGATCGGATGAATTCTTTCATATTTTTTATATAATAATTACGCTTAAATGTATTTATGCTTATGGTTAGCCTCCAGATATACGCTAAAAGAAAAGAGCAGGATCATTACCGGCGCCAAGATGGCGGCCACACTGACCGTCGGGAAAGTTTCCATCAAAGAATAAGCGAATTCGTTCCAGTTTTGCGCCACCACCCACATATCGGAAAACACCAAGGAAACCAGATTCCAGAATTCCGATTGCAAAATCGCATTGCCAAAAACGGAAACAGCCGCCAAAAAAACCGCCATCGAAACCCCCAGTCCCAAACGGGAAACCAGCAATTTCCTTCTGACGGCCCTATCTTCTTCCATCGCCACAGCTTGAAAAATCCGGCTTTCCAATCCTTGAGTCGGCTCAATTTCAGCGATATCCTTAAAAACTTCGTGTAAATTACGGTCCATACCATCTATACGACCGTCCGGCGCGATCGGACGCATTGTAAAAAAATAACCATTAGTCCAAGTGGCGTCAGATCCGGCCTATAAACAGAAAACCCACCGGAACAGAATGGATCTTCTGTCGGTGGGCCGAAATCTTCTTGGCTTAACTTAGGATTTGCGCTCCAGAGTTTTTTTTGCCAATCCGATCAGGATGGCTAATTGGTTCATATCCGAGCCAAGCGCATATTCAAACTCTCTTTCGATGCACTCATCCCCCATGATGTAGCTGGTGCTGCCGCCCATAATCATGCCCTCATCATCCATTCGTTCCTTGGCGCGGACAAGAATAGCAGCCTTGATTTCCGGGTCTATCGCATTACCCCAGCCTTTCTCTAAGAACTGCCTTATGTTTTCCAGACTATACATCTTAACCTCCTCAATATTATTGTTTTAATCTTGTGTTGAACGGTCAGTTCGGCTGATTCAACCCATAAGTTTTGCCCTGATCTCATACGGATACACGCCATGGATATCATGAAATGACCAGGCGGCTTGCTTATCCGGATCCTCAACCTCAAGCAATTCGCTGGGGGTTAGTGGAAAAAATTTGACCCCTGCATATTCAAGACGTCCTCTTCTATCTTTTTGATTAAAAACCATCTCGACCATATCTATCCTCATATCGATAGACATAGCCTCCCAATGCGGCAATTGCGGAAAACCACACGGACCGACAAAAGGCAATCCGCAATGTTTGCACACATGATTGCAATAAGCTACTTTGCCATTGCAACATGAACAACGAGAACCGCTACATCCCACCGAATCGTCCGGTATTTGCGCGGCAAAAAAGAAACTATTTCCAACTTTAAAAACTTTGCCTTCCGCGATAACCCTTTCAAGCAATTTTTCCGCAATCATTTTGCCCTCCTCTTGATGTTCTTGATCGATGATTTATTTCATATCTGAAAAGCAGTTGTTTTAAGCCTCAATTTTTAAAAATACATCCTGCCCAAAAGCAGTCCTCTATCATAGCAGATGTTTGTATTTATGCAACATGCGAAAAGTTCCAATCCCATCCAGAATAAAAAGAAAAAATGCGCCCGCAAAGGACACACATCTTCTTTTCGCCCGTTTGGCAATCCGGCTTTCAGCCTTTTTAATCGATGTGTCATCTTCGCACGGCCGTGTGAAGATGACACGTTGGGAAAATTTCGGATCGGTCGAATTTTACGGATCGATAGATCAGGCCGGCCAGATCTTCTTGAGGCTCGCCAAGGCCCTGGCGTGCTGGCTTTTGACGGTATTGTAAGGCAGGTCAAGAATTTGGGCGATTTCTTGCAAGGAAAAATCATCCTTGTACCGCATCATCAGAAGGACACGGTAATTATCCGGAATTTCTTGCAACTTCTTTTCCAGCTCTCGCGCCGAATCATTGCCAGCCAAGACTTCTTCCAGTCGAGGACCGTCCTCGACTATATTTTCCAATTTATTATTTCCTTCCCCATCAATAAAATTGGAAAATGGCAAGGTTTTTTTCTTTTTAAAAAAATCATAGGCCGTGTTTTTGGCGATAATGAAAATCCAGGTTTTGAAACCTTTTTCCGGATCGAATTTTTTGATATTCTTCCAAGCCTTGATGAAAGTTTCCTGCGCCAAATCGTCCAGCGAGTCCCTGTCCTGGGTGAATTGATATAAAAAATTGTAAACCGGTTTCAAATAACGGCCGACCAGCCGTTCGAAAGCCGCGTCTTCCCCGCCCAGAAAATCCGCAATCAATTGTCGATCTTCTTTCTCCATTGTTTTTGCCGGTTTATGGCGGAAACTTGCCAAATTGGCTTCGCCTGCGCCAGCTTAATGGTTACAACGGTCGAGTATAGCTATCGCGCCAACAGTTGTCAATCAAGAACCCAAATATGTTAATCCATAAAGTAGAACGGGACGGCCAATTGTTTTATCTCGGACAAGCGGTAATCAAGCATCTTCTTACCTACAAATATAGCCACGACCTTATTATCGGTCTTCGCCAGATTGTCGATGTTTTCATGCAGCGACCCCTTGCGGCTTATGAAAGTGAAATCGATATGATCCAAGGATTTTTTCTTAAGTTCTCCGGTTTCCCGCGCGAAAGCCACTTGCGCTTTCGCTTTGATATCTTTCTCCAGCGCGGCCGAATATTTATTTTCCAAACATAGCATAACCGCGACATCACTGATCGAATGTTTCGAGGCCCATTTGGCCACATACGGCATCCTGTCCAGGAAAGATTCGCCTCGCGTAACCAAAACGACTGTGGATTTTTTATTCAAAGGCGCCTTGGTCCGGTCCTTCATTTCTTCGGCCACCTGGAGATATTTAGCGACGAACGGCGTCAGCAACGGCTCGATGATCAAAGTCAGGAGGATCGTCCACATACCTATCTCGACTAAGCCCCGCATACCTGCCAATCCCAAGCTGATGATGGTCACCATCAACACGGCCGGGATGGCGCCAGTCTCACGCACGAAAGAAATGAACAGCAGGTCACGCCAACTCAATTTTTCCCGTCCGAAAAAATGGAAGCCGCCCAAGGAAACGAATACCGCTACGGGACGGATGATGAACATGAATATCAAGGCGGCCACGATGCCGATCGGCGCATATGTCAGCAGCTGCACCGGATCGACCAAAGCTCCCAATAGGATGAATATGATCGGCTTCAGGAAACCATCCACTAGGTTATTAAAAAATCTCTCAGTCTCGCTCAAATGTTCGGTGATATGGAAAATCAATCCCGCTATGAAAGCAGCCAAATATCCGCTGCCGCCGAAAAAGATAGCGCCGGTAAAAATGATGACCGGCACCGAGATGAAAAAAGCGGCATCCGCTTCAAATTCTTCCCCATACAGGTGCTTGGCGCGCAAAAGAAGTTCCAGAAAAAAATAACCCGCCAAACCCAGCAACGCCCCGAAAAAAAGTTGGGCTGCCAATACTACCATGCTTCCATAGTTGAAAATAGCCTGATACCATTGATTGATCCCGCCGGAAAGGCCTCCGCCTACCGCCAACGACAAAAAAACCACCGTCAGTAAAGTGCCCACCACATCCGTAACGGCGCTTTCCGAAACGATGATATCTTTGATAGAGCGGTTATGGAAACGCAGCCTTTTCAAAACCGGAATAATCGCCGCTGGATCAGTCGAAGCCAACAAAGCTCCAAGCAGGACGGAAGCCAGGACGGATATTTCCAATCCGAAAATCCCCCCTAAGAACCAGATGGTCCAGGAAAACAGGAAAGCCGTGACAAGCAGGCCGACGAATGAAACGGAAAATATTTTCCAAATCAATTTTTTGAAGTTGGCGAAAGGCGTTTCCAATCCTCCCGCGAACAATATCAGAGTGGCGCCGAAACTCACGATCACACCCAAAAGCTCATCATTATCGAGTATGGGCGTCAATAATGGTTTAGCTGCCAAGCCCAAGAAAATCGCCAAAATGAAAGACGGCAATTTGACCAGATGTGACAGATAGAAAACTATGAAGCTCAACATAAACAAAGCCGCTAAAACGAAAAAGGCGACTAACATCCCATGTTCGTGATTGTGTTCCAAGGCCTGATAAATCCTTCCTCCGAAATTGGAGACAGACCAGACCGCTGAAATTCCCAAAGCGGCCACTAAATAGTTTCTAATATTTTTATCCATTTGTTTTAGCGATACCTGCAAGCGGAGACGCATATCCCATCTATGCCGCTCGTAATATCAAAAGAAAAATAACCTATTCAATCTACCATTTCCGCAAAAAAAATACAATGCCGGACATATCGCATATCCGCGTCCGGACATCGGCTGGCCTGCGGCGCAAAATCGCCTCAAGGCCTTGCCGCGTATGTCCCGGCCGCGTAACCCGTGCTCCAGCACATCTGCAAATTATATCCGCCGGTCGGCCCGTCCAAATCCAGAATCTCGCCGGCCAAGAAAAGATTGTCGACAATCCGCGAACGCATCGTCTTAGGATCCACTTCCTTAGTATCCACGCCGCCGCTAGTAACGATGGCCTGGTTGTAACCGGTCGTGCCATCGGCCGTCAGACGCAGGTCCTTGAGCAATCCGACCAATTTTTTCCGCTCTTCTTTGGTGACTGAATTTATTTTTTTGCGCGGATCGATGCCGGACAAATTTATGATGATGGCGATAATTTTTTGCGGCAACAATTCCGGCAGATAATTGATGAAATCCTTATTGCTGTTTTCCTTAAAATCCCTTTGCAAACGCGCGTCCAATTGGTCGTGGTCCAGCGCCGGCTTCAAATCGATAGCGATGGCAACCTCGCCCTTTTCCATCAGCTCGCCGATCTTCTTGCTGAGATCCAGCACGATCGGGCCGGTCAGACCGAAATGCGCGAACATCATTTCGCCGAAACGCGAATCTTGTTTTTTATTATCCTGCCATAAATCGATGGTTACGTTTTTCAAGCTTAATCCCTGCACATCCTTGACCCAAGCCTCCTTGGTTTTGACCGGCACCAGCGCCGGCGCAGGCGGGATTATTTTGTGACCCAAATTTTTAGCCCACTGATAACCATCCCCTGTCGAACCGGTCGCCGGATAAGATTTTCCGCCGGTGCAGATAATGAATTTATCCGCGTAAATCCTTCTTGCCGGCATCATAGCTTGTTTTTCCGCCGACATATATCCCTTCTCAGCCAATTTCACGCTGGCAATTTTTCCCCCGCTGGCCGCTGGCGCCACATCAAAGCCAGCCACATCGGCGTCATAAATTATTTCCACTTTGTTTTCCGGATTTCCGACAGGCCTGGTTTCCAGATATCTTTCCAACGCCCGCAACACATCCTGCGCCCGATCCGATTTCGGGAAAACCCGCCCGCCCCTTTCGATTTTGACCGGCACTGTCCGGTCTTCGAAAAATCTGATTACTTCTTCCGGGCCGAAAGCGGCCAAAGCAGAAAATAAAAATTTTCCATTCCTGCCGAATTTCTTGATGATTTCCTTATCATCGAATTCCGCCTGCGTCAGATTACAGCGCCCTTTGCCGGTAATCAACAGTTTCCTGCCCAGACTGCCGTTTTTTTCAAGCAAGGCCACGTGTGCGCCGAGTTCAGCCGCCCGTCCGGCCGCCATCATACCGGCCGGCCCGCCGCCGATCACCATGATATCGAATTTTTCAATTTTGCTTTTCATAATAATATTATCTAAAATTGTCATTCCGGACTTGATCCGGAATCCGCATTGCTCAGTTCGGATGACAACCATACAGATTTTCCTAATATTGCAATCCTAGCATCTTACTCCGTTTTATCCAATTAATCAATACCTCTTGGCAAACAAAAAAAGCTCCGCGTGAAGCGGAGCTTTTTTTTGTTCGCGAATCGAACTAGACTCTTGATACGTTGGTAGCGTTTGGTCCTTTCGGGCTTTCGCTAACTTCGAATTGAACACGGTCGCCTTCCTTCAGGTCATTGAATTCTACACCTTGTAGTTCTTTTGCATGAAAGAATAGATCCTTGTCTTCACCATCTTGTGTGATGAATCCGAATCCACGATCAGTCAATCGTTTGATTGTTCCTTGTGCCATTTTGATATAGTACAAATTAATTAAATACACATACCGCAATGCAAAGAAAGTTCGACTACGCTACTGCTGCACGCTACTGTGATTAAAACCACTATAGCATACCCTGCGCGCTTTGTAAAGGGGTGCCTGCGGGACAAAAAAATCAGCCTATGGTTCCACAAAAGGGAACCATAGGCTATAAACCCGCTACGGCTGGCTGAACGCGATTTTAAAGGCGTTTTTACGCTGCGGTTCCGCATCGCCAACGACATATCCGGCAGAAAAATGCTTTTTTCCGCCGATATAATAGTAGCAACCCGCCAGAGCGTAATCCGCTTCCACCAATTCCGCCTCCGCCGGAATCAGGCATACCGCATCCGAAGCGAATTGGAATGGGATAATCCTCAAGCCAACCCTTCTTTCTTCCAACATAGCCCCGAAAAAAATCAATATTACCACCCAAAAAAACAATCTGGTTTTTCTCATCCCGCCCCCCGTTATTAAGATAAAAAGTACCTGGCTTGCGCCCTGCGCCATAACCTAAAAAAATCAAAAACTATTTTTCCAAATCCAGCACTTCGTCGATCCGGATCTGTTCCACGAATTCCGGCACATGGGAAACCAAAATCATCGCGCCTTCGAATCTATCCAAAGCATTGGCGATGACCGGCAAATGGCGGAAGTTGATATGATTGGTCGGCTCGTCCAAAATCAAAAGCCCCGGCTCCAGAAGCACCAGTTGCGCGAAAGCTACTAGGCCTTTCTGGCCTTCGGACAAGGTTCCGATCCTGGCATTGATGACCTCCTTGGTCAACAAAAAACCGGAAGCCACGCTGCGCATCCGCTCCTCATCCTCAGAACGCATCACGGAAAACAACGATTCACGCACGGTGTGGTCGAAATTCAAAGTCGAGAAATCTTGGCGATAATAACCCACGCGCATATCCTCAGTGATTTTGGCGCCCGCTGCTTTGTCTAACGCCATCGCCTCGATCAAAGTACTTTTGCCGATACCGTTTGGTCCTGAAATCAAAAGATGGCTCCTTTTCTTCAAGGAAATGTTAGCTTTTTTTTCAACCAGTTTATGATCCTGCATAATCGTAAAAGACGAGATGTTCAATATTTCCCCGCCCAATCCCTCTTGGACCGGAATCTCAAATTCCCGGATCGCCTTGTCCTCCCGCCGCACGTCCACTTTGGCCTCCTCCATAGCCGCCGCTTTTTCGCGCATCTTCTTAGCTACCAAACGCATACCGCCTCCCTTGTTGGCGAAAAAATTAGCTTTTTCTTTGTTAGCGATGATTTCTTTTTCATATTGCGCGTTCTTGCGCTCTTCCTTTTCAATGCGAGCCGCGATTTCCGCCACCACCACATAGTAGTCGCCGATATATTGGTCGATTTTTTTCGTGAAAACATCCAGATACAGCACGCCGTCGGTGAACATATTCAAAAAGTCCGCATCGTGCGAAATGACGATGCAAGTCTTATCATACATTATCAAAAATTGGGTCAAATGTTCGATGCCGGCCCGGTCCAGGTTATTGGTCGGCTCGTCCAAAATCAAAATGTCCGGATTCTGGATCAAAGCGGAAGCCAAGAGCAAACGTGCCTGTTGCCCGCCGGAAAAGTCTTTGATCAGCCGGTCGGACGGCGCCTTCAAGTTGACCACTTCCAAAACATCTTCAATTTGCCGGTCAAGCTCATAATCTTTTCCAGAAAAACAAGCCGCGAAAAATTCCCGCATAGTCAGCGGCATTTGTTCGCGCGGAATGACTTGTTTGGCATAGGCGATCCTCAAACCCGGATCGACATAGATAGAACCGTCGTGCACTTTCAATTCCCCAGTGATCATATTAAGGATCGTGCTCTTGCCGGCTCCGTTCTGGCCCATCAGGGTGATTTTCGAACCGCGGCGCAACGCGAAAGACGCCTCGTCTAAAATAGGCTTGTCGCGTCCGTATTCGAAGGACACCTTATTGAATCTGACCGCCACGTTATCATTCGCCATAGCCGGATAGGATAAAAAAATAATATCGAGTTTCTATGGTACAACATATTTTTGTTTTTGGGAAGCGTTTCTGGCAATAATGGCTTTCCTGCCAGCTTCAAAATCATAAAAAAGAGCTTGTCCATTACAGTTGAATGGACAAACTCAATACGGATAGCAATACTATCCGAACGCCTCCGCTTCACGACGAAGCCGGTTGAATGAAAAAAACGGATCTGTCGCGCTCAGAAAGAAAAAAGTCCCCTCCGCTATCACCGCTTTTCCTTCCGTAATTTCATTAGAAAAAAACAGGTGCTTAAGAAATTTCTCCGTTCCTTGCGATGGGACGGAAATATCATGCCTCTTCAAAAGCGTTTTACATCTCAGCAGGACGCAATTGAAATGAAATTCTATTCCTGCACGCTCCTCTTCTTGCGTCAACTTCGTCTGACATAAAGAACAATATGCCTCACCCCATTTCGCGATTGGATTTATGCGGCAGGTGGCTCTTTTTTTCGCCGCAGGCTTCCAGTAAACGATTCTCGTAGACATCATACTTCCTCCTCATTGATTTTAAAAAAACATCATCACCGATTTCAATCAGACAAATATTCCGATCTGCTGATCGCATATAGTACAAACAATTATCCCATAATTTCCAAAAATTGCCAGACCCGCATTCTCCGCGGAACTTTGCCGGTTTTCCGCCTGCCGTGTTAGAATAACCCCAGACTTATCACATTAACGCGAAACTTATGAAAATCAAAATCGTCGACGGCTTCGAAATCAGAAACACCCTTGACCCAAATTTCTGCGCTATCGAAGACAGCCAGAGCCAGACCTACGTTCCCAAGGGCGAACTCTGGCTGGAAAAAAGTTATTTGGCCGAAAAAGACCGGATCGTGCAAAGCTTCCTGGCCGACCGGAAATTGAAAACCGAACTTGGCGCCGAAAAATATGGCGCTTTTGTCCGCCGAAGAATCACCGACGCAGCTAAGAAGACGGCCGGCATAAAAACAGAACCGTTCAAAATAAAACCGCTTGGAAAATCTTCGGGCTTCAAAATATTCTTGGTATCCGGCCGGGAAGTGCGCGCAAAGCTGGATCCGGATTTTTTCCTGGGCGGACATAATCTGATATATGATTATGTCCCAAAAAACGAAATTTGGATCGATGACGCCCAGGACGGCAGGGAAATCAAATACACATTGCTCCACGAACTGCACGAAGCCAAACTGATGGAAAAAGGCACGAGCTATGACAATGCCCACGACTTCTCGCTCGCGACCGAAAAAGCCGCCCGCAGGAACGACGGCTTCGGACACTATCCCAAGGACAGCGGTTTTTAATTTTCCTTTTCGATCACGACCATCCGGCGCGAAACCAAATCATCCTTGATCCGCATAAATTCACTGTCAAAAAGGTTTCACGTCTAACGTATTTTTGTAAAAAATAAAAAGGCTCCTTCAGACTATCCCGATATACGCTTCCTGTGTCCGCGCCAGCATCCATCCCAGGGAAAATTCCGCCTGGATTATTTCCCGTCCTGACCGGGAAAATTCCGCCTTCAGCCTTTCATTCCCAAGCAGAAGGTTGATTTTTTCCGCCAGCATCTTGGAATTTTTCGGTTCCACCAAAAAACCATTTTCCCCATCGGAAATTATCTCCGGAATACCGCCAACCTTGCTAGCTACCGCCGGCACACCCAGCGACAACGCCTCTAGAAGCGCGTACGGCAAACCTTCTTTGAGTGACGGCAAAACAAAAATATCCAGCTGCCGCAAAAAATCATATTGTTCTTCTTGAAAACCCAGCAGTTTGAAATTTTGCAACCGCTGTTTCTTTATGGCATCTTCGATATTGCGCCTTTCTCCTCCATCGCCGGCCACCCGGAATTCCAAATTGGGAAATTTTTTATTCAATTCCGCCGCCGCTTGGACCAGAAACTCCAGTCCTTTGTTGCGATAGAAGTTGGCAATCGTGCCGATGATGATTTTTCTACCCGCCCTTTCAACACGCGCTAAATTTCCTGCCGGGATTTCAATACCATTGTGGATGACGCACAATTTTCTAGCTGGAGATATTTTATTTTTCAGCGCTGACTTACGATCAAAATCCGACACGCAAATTATCCGTGTAGCGAAAAGTCCAGCCAATCTTTCCCAAAAAATAAAAAAGGTTTTTTTCCAAAAACCAAGATTCTCATTAAAAACGAAACCGTGTGCCGTAAAAACGACTCTTTCGACTCCGGCGAGCCTTGCCGCGATATTACCCAGAATTTCCGCCTTGGAGGAATTGGTGTGCACGATATCCGGTTTTTCTTTTTTAATCAGACGGTAGATTTCCCAAAAAACCAAAAAGTCTTTCCAAGGATGGATTTCCCGCACCAAATTCTCCAACCGATGGGTTCTGATGCCTATCGCCTGCAATCGATCACTCAGCCTGCCCTTGCCGCCAAAAGCCACTGAGACCTCAAATTCGCCCTTGAGACCGTTCGCTAAGTCAAAAACGTACTTCTGGGCCCCTCCCCAGTCGGATTGGGTGATAATATAGAGGATTTTTGCCTTTTTCATAGAATTTAAGCCGATTTTCCATAAGCTATCCTAAATATATCACGAAACAGAGGCGGAAAAAAGCGAAAAAGTGTATAATGGTAAATACTTATGAAGTAACCGAGCTTTTTATGTCATCAAAGAAAAAAACCGTACTCATTATCACTTTTTCCCAAGGCGGGCCGTATGTCTGGGCGCAAAATTTAGCCAAACATTTGGAAAAGCGTGGTTATGCTGTCACGGTGATTTGGGGCAGAAAAGCCTACCTCAAACAAATGTTCCAACGCTACGACATCGTCCATTCCTGCGTACCGGTACCGAATTTATTTTGCAAAAAATATATTTTGACTATCCATGGCAATTTCAAAGCCGAAAAGCACTTGGGCCGATTTTTTTATCCATTAATCATCCAACAAGCCGATTTCACCACCACACCTTCAAATTTCCTCAAAAAAACCTTGGGAATTAAAAAAATTCTCGTCATTCCCAACGGCGTAAATATCCCCGAAACGACCAAAACGACCTATGACCTCGATTCAAAAAATCCTAAATTAGGGATTCTGACCAATTTCAATTTCCGGAAAAAAGCTGACGGAACCGTAAAGCTCGCCAGAATAATCGAGGCCGTTTCTCCCGAAGCGACGCTCGTTATCGGAGGCGGCGGGGTTTTTTTCGAAGCATACAAAAAAACTATCCTGGAAATCCATGCCAACACTGAGTTTTTAGGCTATTGCGAAAAAGAAGATCTCTTTAACCGGATCGACATATTCGCTTATTATTCGATGCTTGATAACCAACCACTGGCCGTGCTTGAGGCGATGGCTTTCGGCTTGCCGGTAATAAGCAACGTCGTCGGATCGATTGAAGAAATCCTAACTGGACAGATGGAGGGACATATCGCCCGCACTGATGAGGATTATCAGGCAATCCTGAAAAAATTCATCACCTCGAAGGAAGAAAGGAAACGGGGCGGGGCGGAAGCCATCCGGATTGCTAAAAATTTTTCTTGGACTAAAATAACCGGCAAATACATCAAGCTTTATAATAAATAAAACTATGAATAATTATTTCAAAAATGGACAACTGCGATTATTTATCAATGAAAACAAATGGCTCATCGCTGCGATATTTTTTTTCATCGCCTGGAAATTTTTTTTAATAGGTATTTTTTTAAGCAACGGCTTGAATGCCCCCGGATCGGCAGATGACATCGCATCATACGTACGGCACATTGAATCCGTAAAAAATTGCCCTAGCTTCATTTTTTGCAGCACAGACAACTTTACGCCGAATAGGTATGTTTTCTGGGAACATCTAACATACAGGCTGCCGCTGGGTTCGCTGGCAAAAATTCTCGATATAACATCTTATCAAGCATTCAAGCTGAATTTTTACATCGGAACGATCCTGCTGCTGCCAGTCTTGGTTTATTTCGTAAAGCAATTCAGCGACAACAAAAATCTAACGGCGCTAGCAATATTTTTTCTAGCGCTATTCAACGGCGCCGGCACTTATCATGGTTTTTTTTGGGTCGTTCCGAGCTTTTTCGCGCTGCTGCTTTTCTTGCTCCTATTCGCATTGATACTTGACGATAACAAGCATTGGAAAATTTTTTCACTGCTGGTCATACCTGCGATGGTTTATTCGCATACCATCGGGGTATATTTCTCTTTTATTTTAATTGCTTTTTGTTTTTTCTACAGCATATTATCCAAAAGGATAGAATGGACGATCATCAAAAAAACCGCGTTCGTCTTGTTTTTGTTATTTTTGTCCTACATCGCCCCATCGATGTTTTATAAAAATAATCCATATGGACCGTCTGGTCTTTCCAAGGAATCGACTGCCCAGATAATCAAAAATGGAAGCCATATCTCCCAAGACAAAATGGAAAACGTAGCCAGCCCAGGCATTTTCCCGGGAATGATTTTTCTTGAAAGGGATTATTTCAAATTTATGTTTCCCCATTGGTCAGCAGCCGCCATTTTTTCAATGCTTCTGCTCATACTGGCATACTACAAGCAATACAAAATACTCGCCATTTTCTCAGCCTCTTTCATTTTTACAATTTTTTCTTCAGTCAATTATTATGCTTTTCGTTCGCTTATCCTGCTCTGGCCGCTGACATATCTCATCGCCGCTTTTTTCACTTTTTATGGCGTGAAGTTCATCCAGGAAAAAATAAAATCCCCTGTCTTGAGGAAATTTATTTTTACCATAATTGTTCTGTCCTTATCGCTTTTTGTCTTTTTTAATTTAAGATATTCCGTGATATTGAACCAAAAACAAAATATTTCCTTAAATGAGTTATTTTTCAGATAGGATTACCGGCCGCTAAAGGACAGTGCCGTCCTCACTGTCAATAAGACTATTTTCAAATAAAGGAAGAGTGATCGGTTTTTGATGTAATAGAGGTCATAGCCGACTTTTTCCAGTGAATCTTCGACGGTCGCCGCATAGGGATACATTATTTGGGCGAAACCGGTCAGCCCCGGCAGAACCATATTCCTTTTGTAATAGAACGGGATTTTTTCAGAGAGGGTTTCCAAAAATTCCGGCCGCTCAGGCCGCGGTCCGACCAGACTCATTTCACCTTTCAAGATATTTATGAATTGCGGAATTTCATCCAGACGCGTCCGGCGTAAAAATCGGCCGACCATTGTCACCCTGGCATCATTCTTGGAGGCCCATTGGACTCCATTTTTTTCAGCTTGATTCTCCATCGTGCGGAATTTTATCAAAGTGAACAACTTGCCATTGAATCCCATCCTTTTTTGCCGATAGAAAATCGGACCACGTGATGTTGATTTTACCGCGATCGCGACCAAAGGCAAGACGCACGCTGAAAAAATCAGGCCGACCACCGCGACCAGCATATCCAGCAGTCTTTTTATCCTTTCGTACAGCTTTCTATCCGCATCACCCAAGCCATAGATGAACCAAAAATGATCTATCTGATTAGTAGGGACTTTCTGGAAGACCTGTTCGAAGAAAACCGGCCATTCGAAAATTTTGATCCCGAAATTCAAAGAGTCGGACAACTCTTTCACGCATTCACGGTTACGGCGGTAATCGAAAGCTACGATCAATTCCTCGACTTTCTGTTCGCGGATGATTTTCTGGATATCATGGAAATTTCCCAAATATGGTATGCTTTGGAAAACCATCGAATCCTGGCCAGCCGTTTGGGAAATATAGCCGACGATTTTATAGTCCGCTCCTTGCGGCGGATTGGCAATTTTCAGCAATTCTTCATTTTGCTCTTCCCCGCCGACTATCACGATTCTTTTTTGATATCTGCTGTTATTGAAAAATAGGTCATGATAGAGGAAGCGCCAGACGACCGTCAATAAGAACACCAGCGCTCCATAGAGGAGCAATCCGGTCTTTGGCGTCACCTCGGTTTCCGAATAAAAAACATACCAGAACGAAACGGCCAGCAGGATGTTGGTTGCCACCGCCAAAAAAAGAAAGTAGACCGAACGGTATATTTTTTGCAGCATTTTGATGTTATACAAGTCAAATAGGAAATATATTACAACGGACATCGCGAAAATCGGCCAAAAAACCTGCAGATTTATCTGATAATAGTCCGCAGAAACCACCCGCACCTGCCGGATGGAAAGCGCCAAAAAAAGCGCAAAGAAAAACAGCGCAACGTCACCTGCCAACAGGATTATTTTTCGCATCAATAATCGATCGCTATAAAACATTATTTTGGAATTATTTTTAGGAAAGCGTCGATCCGGGCCTGGGTGCCGGGAAATTTCTTTTTGGTTTTTTCCGCCATATCCCGTGCTTTTTGGTAGTCCTTATTATTGTAATATAACATAACGAGATTGGCATATTGCTGCGGGTCCTTCGGATTGAGCTTGATCAAGTCTTCGAAAGCGGCAATGGCTTTGGGCAAATTATCGGTTTTCACATTCACGTCCGCGTAGGATTTCAACGAATTCACGTTTTTATATCCGTATTCGAAAGCTTTTTCGAAATTTTCGTTGGCCCTGGCTGCATCCCCCAGTTTGTAGAAATAAATATTGCCCAGCAAAAAATAGCCGTAGCCATAGGTCGGATCCAGCGCCACGCCGGCCAGGCCCAATTCTTCCGCCCTAGTCCGGTTGCCAGTTGCGCCATAAGCGTCAGCCAGCATCATATAAGCTTCCATCCGTTTAGTGCCGCGTTGCAGATCCCTTTCTAGAAGCTCGATATTTTTCGCATAATAATTTTGATCATACCGGCCGGCCCGGTCATACAGCGAGGCCAGCTCGATGAAATAATGCAGGTTGTCAGGATTGCGTTGTAAATTATACTCCGCCAAGCCGATTATTTTTTCAAAATATTTTTTATCATCCTGCGTGAAATCGATTTTATCAAAGAAATTTATCTGGGTAATCTTACCGATTTCCAAAATCGCGCTTTCCTCCACCGAATAGACATTTTCCCGGTGCAAACTGTCCAAATTATCCGATGTTTCAGCATACTTTCCAGCTTTAGCTGAATTTATAGCCTGATTGGCATACCAAACCGCCTTGGCCGGCTTCCAGACGAAATAGAAAACCGAGGTACAGAAAATAATCGCGACAACTCCCGCGATAGAAACCATTTTGCCGAAAGCAATCCCAACCTTCTCTTCTTTTTCCGCCGGCCCGGTCCCATCCGCATACGATATGAAAATCAAAAAGGCCACGGACGGGAAAAACAGCAGTAAAGTGACTACCGTATCAAATATGAAAAGCAGATGCGCCAGGTAGGCGCCGAAAAGTCCGGCCAATCCCAGAAAAATTTTCTGATGCGAAGCTCGATACCGCGCATAAATCAGCTGGTAAACAGCTACGAATATTCCCAGATAAGCAAACAGCCCGAAAACCCCATTCGAAACCGCCACCTCAATGATTTTATTATGCGGGGAATCCGCGCCAAATTCAGTGGAACTGCCCCGGCCCTGGTTGTAATAAGTCGGCTGGAAATATTTTTCAAACGGCACCGTATAATTTTCCAAGCCATAGCCGGTCAAGAATTTATCGCCGAAACCGCGCAGTCCTGCCTCCCAAGCCACCAAACGGGTTTTGACAGTATAAGACCGTTCAAAAGCGGAATAAATTTTGCCTGATTTGATAGCGTAGACACAAACCGACACCCCGACTGCCAACCCCAATACGATTAACCAACGGAAAGATTTTCTAATCTTTTCCTTTTCATTTGCCAAACCGTACAGCAGGATTATCGCAAGCAATCCGGCCGCGACACCTAATTTGGAACCGCGGATATCGGTCGCCAGGAAGATCGCCAGCAGACTGGCGGCTCCAGCCACCGAATGTAAAATCTTCCAATTGTTTTTATTATCCCACCAAAACAAAGTCAAAGCCTGGAAGATGATAAAAACCAAGTAGCCGGAAAGATAGGCCTGATTTCCGAAAGTCGCCATCGGCGCCGCGGCGCCGCCTATCTTTTGGACCAACGCATAGGCGGAAATGAAAATTCCGACTGACATATTGAGACGGAAAAAAAGAATCCAGAATTTCCGGTCGAGAAACGCCTGCGAAAACACCATAAACAGCAAGAAAAAATGCAGCAATGTCAGCAGTCCGTTCATAAACCCGATACTGCCGAAAAAACTTTTGGCGATGTCCACGGAAAAAAAAGTGGTCAAGATCAAAACCGCCATATACGCCGCCAAGCTGATCCAGATCCAATTTACGCTTTTCCCGCCCTGTCCGTTTTTGCGATAGAGATTCGGCCAGTAGCTCCTGTCTAAAAAACACAGGATCAGATATAAGCCAAAAACCGCTTCGCACAAGATATAGATTATGAAAAGCTTGATTGAAATATATGGAAAGAAAAAACCGCTATAACTAGCCAAGGGAACGAAAGGAAAAATAAATAGCAGCAATTTGATGGCTTTTTCAATCCGCGTCTTGGAAAAAAAGTTAAAAAAATGAGGCGCATTTGCCACTTGCCGATCAATTCCGCCTTGTTGCCGTTTTTTTTTGTTTTTAGGCATATTTTCCAAATGTTTATAGCTCCATAATAGCATAAATGCCGCCAAAAAACACTTTGGATATTATTCGGAGATATCATTCAAAGACGTGCTGCATATCGGAAACATCGGCATTATAACCGTAATTCAAAGCTCCCAATTTAAAAATCGTCGCTATCCCGAGGACAGCAGTTTTTAATTTTACTTTTCAATCACGACCATCCGGCGCAAAACCAAATCCCTTTCTTTGCGTATGGTTTTGGTATCGAAACTGAACCAGATACGCTCGAAAGTTTCCAAATCGATCTTGCGCACGCCGGCTAATTCCGGATCCTGCAGATAAATATATTTTTTATCCATTTCCACTACCACGGAAAAATGTCCGTCATCCACTGAAAACCACTCTACGATAACGGGGATTTTTTTAGTTAAAAATTTTTTAATATCTTCCAATTTGGCATAATCCTTCAGAAACCCGGCAAAACCAAGTTTTTCAGCCGCTTTGACGATAGCCAAGCCGGTGATGCCTTTATCCGGATCGCACTTGGTGATTTTCCCCAGCTCCTCCTCGCTTTTTTCCACGCCATAAAAATCCAACACCATCTTCAGGGAAGCCGGCCCGCAAAATCCGGGTTTTTGCCGATAGGGTTTTACGTCAAGCATAATTTTATTACAAATAAATGATTAAACGGATAAGTGGCTATCCAATCAGCCACTACCCGATTATAGTACCAAATCCGGATATATGGCAATTCATTCCCGCCAGATTGACCTCAGGCAACTAGCCTGAAAGTTTGATGGATGTCCGGATGTATGTTTTAATTAGGATTATGGACATCATCAAAGTTAAAAATCTGGTAAAAAAATTCGACGACATCACGGCTGTTGACGATGTTTCCTTCGAAGTGGAAAAAGGTGAGATATTCGCATTCCTCGGCCCGAACGGCGCCGGCAAAACCACGACGATCAAAATGTTCACCACCCTCCTCCAACCGACCAGCGGGAAAATCCTGATTAATGGATTTGATCCAGTTACCGACCCTAATGACGTCCGTCGTTCATTCGGTATAATTTTCCAAGATCCCAGCTTGGATGATGATCTTACCGCTTTTGAAAATTTGGAATTCCATGGGGTATTATATGATATCCCGAAAGAGGTCCGCCGCGAAAGGATAACCGAATTGCTTCGGTTAGTGGAACTGGAAAAACGCAAGGATGATTTAGTGAAAGAATTTTCCGGCGGAATGAAAAGACGCCTGGAAATCGCCCGCGGACTTCTGCACCATCCGGAAATAATCTTCCTGGATGAACCGACTCTCGGGCTTGATCCGCAAACCCGCAACCATCTTTGGAGCTACATCAAAGATATGAACCAGAAAGAAAACATAACGGTCTTTTTCAGCACCCATTATATGGAAGAAGCTGACAGGATGGCGGACCGGATCGCCATAATCGACAATGGAAAAATAGTCGCTGAAGGCACTGCCCAAAAACTCAAGGAGGAAACGGATTCCCAAACGCTGGAAGACGCTTTCCTCAAACTCACCGGTAAGGAAATCCGCGAGGAGGGCGCCAAAGGCATCGATAAATTAAGAACTATGCGACGCGTATGGAAAAGATAAACCGATATTCCAAAATAATCTATATCCTTTGGCTGAGACAGCTCAAAAGATATTACCGTTCGCGCGCCAGGATGATAGGCGCCCTAGCCCAGCCGGTGCTTTTTTTGGTGGCGCTCGGCTTCGGATTCGGACCGATCTACCAAAAAGCGGGAGGTGGAAATTATATCCAATTCATCGCGCCTGGAATCATCGCTATGAGCATCATCTTTACTGCTATGTTTACCGGCATAGAAGTCATCTATGACCGCCAGTTCGGCTTCCTTAAGGAAACACTGGTCGCTCCAGTCCCCCGCTGGACGATTATGCTGGGCCGGACTTTCGGAGGAGCGACAGTGGCGACCATCCAAGGCATAGTGGTTTTTTTCATCGCGTTACTTGTCGGTTTCAGACCGGAAAATATCTTCCTGGCTCCGTTAGCGATCATCTATATGGTTTTGATAGCTTTTTTCTTCACCGCTTTCGGAACAGCCATCGCTTCAAAAATGGAGGATATGCAAGCTTTCCCGATTATCATAAATTTTCTAATAATGCCCCTCTTCTTCCTTTCAGGCGCTCTTTTCCCGCTAAGCGGCCTGCCAAAAACCATCCAATTAATCACCTATGCCAATCCGTTATCCTACGGAGTGGATGGAATCAGAGGTATGCTTTCCGGCCAGATGCATTTCAACTTCCATACCGACTTTTCCGTCCTCCTTATTTTCGTAATAGCGACTTTGGCTATCGGCAGTTATCTCTTTTCCAAAATTGAAGTTTAGGGGCCGTTAGGACGATAAATATATAAAAAATAAAATATGAATGACAAACCCATCCTCCTGCTGCTGGAAGAAAATGAGCTGAATATTTCATCGCTCTATTCGCTATACGCGCGGAAGATTCCGCACAAGGGCGCCTTTTGGGAACAACTTTCCAACGAGGAAATTTCCCACGCCTCATCCCTGGGAAACGGCAGCGCGCTGATCGATCCGGCGCATTCCATCATCGAAAATAAATTTTCCCGAGGCGTCGTCAGATATGTGATGGATTTCGTATTGGAGGAAATCCGGCGCGCGGAAAAAGACGATATCACGCACTTCGATGCTCTGCAAACCGCCTTGCGCGTGGAACGATCCATCTTGGAAAAAAAATGTTTCGATATGCTTATGCCGGCGAACACGACCATCAAAGAATTATTCCAGCAAATGAACGCTGAAACCGAACAACACATTGAGATGCTCACCAAGGAAATGGAAAAATGCGATATCTGACCGATCACAAAAATAGCGATGTTAAAAAACGCATCCAGCGGATGCGTTTTTTCTATGTTTTTTCAAATCCACGATTTATTTCCCGACGATTATCATCGCCTTTTTGAGACTTCCCAGAGGGACAGACGGGACATCCTGACCGCTCGGATATTGCCAAACGGCATCCATCAGGACATTCCCATCATAGCGATATCCGCCTCCCCGTCTGGTTCCCGGATCGTTAGTGATGAATTCCCGGGCGGCCGGATCATAACCAGTAATGACCAGCATATGCACGACCGGGCCGGGATAGGTATAATTGGGATTTCCCAATGCCTGGCCGAAAGCCGGAACCAACACGAGATTACCAGCTTGCAATTCTCTTTTTATATCGTCAATACTAATATTTTCTTGGATTGAAACATTATTATACTTAAAATATTGCTCAAAAATGCGCTTCACATCAAAGACATCCGTATCATAACTGTAACCGAAAGTTTCCATTTCAAAATCATCGATATCCGATATTTGCTTTTGCGCATCGGATGACGATATTGATTCTGTTCCATTGACCCAGCCCATCGCCATAATAACCGACGCTTCTTCGCAGGCGTTCTGAAAAACAAGATCATCCCAATTCGCAGTCGGAGCCTGGACCACGAAAGGCACGCGGTATCGTATCAGCTTATCCGCGGAATTTTCCGGAAGCGCCTGTCCGCTTGGCGCCGTTTCGATCGGTTGCGGATCACTCGTAGTTTCCGGAATATCGGCATTTTGAAAATTAACCGGCGCGCCTGTCCGCATCGTGAAACCAGTCTTCAACACAACTAAAATACAGCCTCCACCAAGAACCGTAAAAACAAATATGATTACCAATAAATATCTTTTTTTCATATATAAGCGTTAGTTGAATAAATTCGTACTTGCGTATTTCTCTCCCCGATCGGGAGATATGATGACGATATCGCCGGCTTCCAATGTCTTAGCTAATTCCAAAGCCGCGTGCAAAGCGGCGCCGGAACTCATACCCAAAAATATCCCTTCTTCCCTGGCTATTTTCCGGATCGCGCTGCAGGCGTCTTCATCACTGACATTGATTTTTTCGTCGAACATTTCCGGATCATAGATTTCCGGCATAATCGCTTCTTGCATATTTTTCAAACCTTGCAACTTGTGCCCGAGCGCGGGTTCGACGGCGATGACCCTGATGGCTTTGTTTTTTTCTTTCAATTTACGGCTGATGCCCATCAAGGTGCCGGATGTCCCCAGTCCGGCCACAAAGTGGGTGATATCCGGTACGTCGGCCAGGATTTCTTCGGCCGTCACCCGATAGTGGATTTCTGGATTTTCCGGATTGGCGAATTGGTTCGGCATCCAATATTTGCCCGGGCTTCCGGCCACCATCCGGTGGGCCTCCATTATCGCCCCGTCAGTCCCCTGCTCTTCGAGTGTCAGGACTATTTCCGCCCCGTAGGCTTTCAAGATCCTTCTCCGCTCTTCGCTCATACCCGCCGACATTGTTAAGACCACTCGATAGCCTTTGAGCGCCGCGACCATCGCCAAACCGATCCCAGTATTGCCGGAGGTCGGCTCGAGAATAATTTTGTCCCTGGTCAGCTCGCCGCTTTTTTCCCCCGATTTGATCATCGCCAAGGCGATCCTGTCTTTGATAGATCCGCTGGGATTTTGGCCTTCCAGTTTTATGTATAAATTAACCTTTGGGTTCGGATTGATTTTACTGACTTTGATGACCGGCGTATCACCGATCAGGCTTAGGATATTTTGATGCAACATATTTTAACTTTCATTGGAATTAAAAAACCCTCGGGTGAGAGTATTTCATAGGCTGGAATTTTTGCAGTAGATAAAACACCCTCTTGGAAATCAAGGTCTGCGACAGCAAATGTTTGTTTCCGAAAAAATCATCTTATCCATAACTTGATGATACTCCATAGCGCGAAAAAGTCAAAAAAAATAAAAGGAGTATCTGCCACAAGCGTGCAGCAAATACTCCCGGCCTTCGCCATTCAGACAGGAATGATGAATTCGACTTTGACAAGTTCTATCCTATATTTCAACTTCCCGAGCTTGTCAATGACCTCCTGTAATTTATCCCCGCCGTTATGATACACCCGTAAGAACGGGGTACTGATGAATTTTGGGCGGTCACTCTTATCATCATACAAGGTGACCGCCAACTCATCAATTTCCCAATCTGCAAAAAGAGCGAAAATCTCATCCTTGATCTGGATTCCGATATTTTTTGAATATCCGTATCCATGCACCTCGACATTAAGGCTAAACATTAGCAACCTCCATTACGTGATGTTATGACCCGTCAGATACAGGAAAGCCTCCTGATAGCGGGTCTTGGTCTTGTCGATGATTTCCGGCGGCAAAACAGGAGCCGGCGGAGCCTGATTCCAGTCCAAGGAAGAAAGATAGTCCCGCAAGAACTGCTTATCGAAACTAGGTTGGCCCTTACCGACCTCATATTCATATGCCGGCCAGAAACGCGACGAGTCCGGCGTAAGTACTTCGTCGATAAGTATCAGCTCGCCCTCATACCAGCCCAGCTCGAATTTCGTATCGGCGATGATAATGCCGCGCTTACGAGCATAATCAGCCGCTTTGCAGTAGAGCGCCTTGCAGATAGCGGCGATTTTTTCCGTCTCCGGCTGCCCGACCAGTTCCGCCATCTTGGCCAGCGAAATATTCTCATCATGAGTCCCCAGCTCCGCCTTGGTGGACGGGGTAAAGATAACTTCCGGCAGCCTTTCCGACTCCCGCATGCCGGAGGGCAGCGCAAATCCGCACACCGTAGTATTTTTTTGGTAGGCTTTCCAAAACGAGCCGGACAGATAGCCGCGCACGATGCATTCCACCGGCAAGGGATTAGCTTTTTTCACCAGCATACTGCGACCACGCAGCTGCTCCCGGTACGGGGCGCAGACTTCCGGATAATACTCAGGGTTAACGGAAATGAGATGGTTCGGCACGATATCCCGCAGATAATCGAACCAAAAAATGGAAAGACCGGTCAGCACCGCTCCTTTATTGGGAATGGGTTCATCCATCACCACATCAAAGGCGGAAACGCGATCGGTCGCCACTATCAGCAACTTATCCTCCACTTCATAGATATCGCGGACCTTGCCGCGATGAAGCAAACGCAGATCACCAAAATTCGTCTGAACAACTGGTTTTCCAATCATATTTTTCTCCTTTTCCAATTGGATGTGTAAAAACAGGCTTCCGATTTTTTGAAGCCTGTCGTTTTGAAAGAACCGGGTTTATATTATTGCTTATGATGGCTTGTTTTAAGGCTAATGTCAAATATCTATCGCCATCCCAAAACAAAAAATCAGGGTGATCGGTCAATGACCGGCCACCCCTCTTTTGCGCCTATGCTCCCTTGAAGCATAGACGATTTTTCCGGAAAAATTCATTCCGTATCCCTCACACCGAAAGAACCATTGTAGTCCATCAGCCGGATACCATCTTTAACAAGACTTTGGGAGTCCGCATATGCGTCGATCTCCTCGATGACTTGCCGGACTTCCGGAACGCCCAGCCCTGAATCCCAAAAAATTTGCATACCGTTCATCAAATCAAATACTAATATCCGGGCTACGGTTCCGATCTTGTCCGTCCGCCCGACTGAAAATCCGAAATTGCTATTCCTGGCACCGCGAAAGTCATACAGATCCAGGATCAAAGGTTCGGCATTGAGCCGGATGCCGTTAGGATATTCTTGGCCGAATTTTACTCCGATATCCCAAAGATTCCATAATAGACCCTCCGCTTTAAGTATGCCATCTGGCAGTTCCGTCAAATCGCGACTGACAATCGCAAAGCTTTTTTCATCCGCTCCTAATTTAACAAGTTTCGATTTCAACATACGAACCTCACCGGTCTGATTTTATTGTTAAGCTACCCCCGTTAAGTGGCAATTTTATCATAATCCGGAACAGCTTGTCCAATATTGACTTTGCTGGACCAGGAACTATACTTTAAAGCAGGCAATAATATTATTCAATCCACGTATATGAAAGAAATCAACAAATATATCGACGCCCGCGAGGCGGACATCTACCATATGCCGATCCAGGAACGGATCGACTGGCTCTTGGACTTAAGCAAGAAACATTCCAACGCCTATTGCTCTTCCGAAGCCTATCTTTCTCGCAAAAGATATTCCGCTAAACATCCGACGATGATAATCGCCTTGAAATGTATGGATGGCCGGATCCATCTGCCCTACGCGACCAAGACCCCATTGGGCATCATCAAACCTTTCCGCAATATCGGCGGGATGTTCAATCTTGGCTGGCCGTATCTAGGTGAAGTGCTGTATAACACGGTCAACGCCGCCATCGAAGATTCCCGCCGGGTGTTGATGATCATCACCTATCACTATTCCAAAGGCGATGGACACCGCGGCTGCGCCGGTTTCAAATATGATTGCGATGCCGCCATCAAACATGTCTTTGAAGTCAAAAAACAAGCGGAATATATTTTCGGCCAAAACCACCAGGCCGTCTATCCGCTGATTTGCGGGATCGAAACGGACGAAGACGCGATGATCCTCCACGACGGGGAAAACAAGGAAATTTTCAATCTGGCCGAAAGCACGGATTCTTCCAAAGAATTTCTGACCAACAAATTGCGCGCGATGTATCCGGATATGCCCGACCAAGTGTTGCGCGATTTATTGCCATTGGTCACCGGCAACATCGAACATATCTCCGATATCCGCAACGCCCACCGCAATCTGGAACTGGATTCGGTGCATCGCGAATGGATCATCTGCATCGGACGCGGTTTCGATTTTCTGCACGTGCCCAATATCGCGCTCATCATCGGCCCCTACAGCCCCGACATCAGCGGACCGATCAAAACCGCGGCTAGCATCATAAAATCGAATATGGAACGCGGGATGATTCCCAAAGACGGTTTTTTGCTCCTGACCTCGGCCCCCTATTCGGAAATCGGCGTGGACAAAGCCAGAGCTGAATTGAAATCGCAATTTTTGAGCCAATACGCTTCGGAAGTCATCGAAAAGGAACATCCTGATATGTTCAAGTTGATGATCAAAAAAACAGCCGTCCTGAATTGGCACACGCGCAATCTGGAATTGATCGACTCCGCGGATTAGCAAAACAGGTTTCGACAAAAAAATAAAAGGGATACCTTTCGGTCATCCCTTTTTGTTTTGGAATAAAATAACCCGCCCTGTGAAAAAAAACAGGGCGGGTTGCGGGCGGGCGGATCCGTTTGATCAAAGCGACGCGCTGACATCATGGAAGCCTTTGCCGTACATAATGTTTTTGACCCGCATATTGTCCGCCTTGGTCACGATGACCGTCGATCGGAAATTGCTCGGCCGGTCCAAATCGCGCAGACGGCTGATATTCAAAAACGAACTTCTGGCGCTGTTGCTCTTGTGCCGGAAAATCGAATACGGCGGTAACGGGGACATCAGAATACTCTCTTTAGCCAATGTTTGCGCCAAACTTACCTCATAGATATTGAAGCTGTTTTTGCCTTGGATATCTTTGGCGAATTTGACATACGCCAACCAATGGATCCATTCACCGATTTTTTCCCCATTAGCCATAATAAACCCGATCGGCGATTTGGCAGACTGGAAATCGGAAAGAAACAGGATTCTGGAAGGACCACCGGGACAATCATGATATAAATGCGATCGATAGTCCGGCAAGATACCGCTATTGGTCAGGTTTTCCTCATAGCCGGTTTTACCGACGAAAGAAACGAATCTGAGAAAATCCTCCCGGTTCTCGCATCTATTTTTGCTGGAACAAAAGCTGATTTTTTTCCCCTTCCGTTCAACCGCTTTCAAATTGATCGTGGAGTGGATCTTGCCTATCTGATCCACATCTCCACGGACACAGAACGCATAGGTGCCACTGAGACAGGCGACAAAAATCGTCCGGGTCATAATATTCATCACCACGGAAACGACTATGTTACCCCGGTTTACGCAAGTGAGTGAGATGGTCGCGCCGGAAATCATAATCGGCGAAATGTTGTCGATCTCCTTCTCCCAATAGCTGTTCGCCTCCGGGCAAGCGATGACATCACCGACCAAATCGATTTCACTTTTCCCGCAAATGTCCGGGAAAGTCCTCAGGAACCGCCCGAATTTGGCCGACCGATCCAATGGATCGGAAAAGAACATCAACGGCTGTTTGTCGGGATCGGAATCCTCAGGCCAGTGTTTCCTGGTGATGTGGTCCGTTTCCTCCGTCACCAACACCGGATTGATAAAAAAACCGTCGACCGCTTCACGGATGCTGTTTTCAGGCACGGCATCCATTCCCAATGTGTCTCTTTTGCCGATTTTTTGCTTTTTCAGGACCTCCGCCACGGGGGTTTGCATCAAATCCAATGCGGCACCCAAAACGGTCCGGATCGCGAAATCACAATAAACCCTTTCAATTCCCTTCATTCTGCACCTCCTCTATTTCAGTTGTATTTTGATTTTTTTAGTTGTTTACAAGCTATCCCAACCGGCTTGGTTTGTCAACAAAAGCGGAAAAGACAAAAAAACCGACATTGATTGCCGATTGTTACAGCAGCCCTATCCGATCCATTTCCCAGCGAATAGATATCCTGGATTATATTGCGAGTGTTTATCACAATGATTCCTGTCCCTCTCCATCCACAGTCGGAGAGTCCGACTCATCCGATGACAAAGGTTGCTCCTGCCCTACCGGATCTTCAATACCAAGAACGTTCCGAACCTCTTCATCAGGAACCTCTTCTTGGTCCTGAATATCATCATCCACAGGCAAAGATGGCTCAGATGGCGGACTATCAACTTGCTCGCTTATCGTAGGAGAAATTACCGTGTCCTGTTTTTCTTCAGGCAATCTAAGCTCTTTTATTTTGAGTATTACATCTGTTTTTTCCTCCCACTTTCCAGCAACAAACGAATTATCTGAAGACAATTCCATATCACTAAAAGAAGAATCAGTGCCGATAATACGATTCATATCAAAGACAAAAACAACCAGAAAGGTTACGATGAAAATCCGTGTCAATGATTTTAAAATCGCTTTCATATTTGAATGTTTTTTATACAGACTATGCAACCTCTTCAAAAAAATTATCCTTTTTTCCGACTGATTTTTTCTTTCTTAATAAGGCCTTCTTTGGTTTCAAGACCTATATTCGTGATATTATTCTCTGCTAACACTCGGGTATATTTTTTTTCCGATAAATTATCTTCCACAAGCAAATTTTCTTTCCCATTTTTCTTTTTCCAGATATTCACGATTTCTTCTTTGATTTTCCTAATCTCTTCATAAACGATAATTACGGCTGGGATAATTATAAGAAGGATGAATCCCGGCATCGTCCGAGCGTATCCGACTGGATAGCCGATATATGGTATTTGAAAAAATTTCTTACCAATAATCGTATCTTGACTCACGCTTTCCCTATCTGGATCCTCATTAGCATCTCCCTTGGTTTCAAATATTACCTTGCTACCTTCCGTTTTTTTAGAAATGATACGATGCGTGACAGTCGCTCTTGAGCCTTTGGTCGCCCGCGTTACAATATCATCTACACTGTAACTTTCCTGACTTTTAACAAAAATTAAACTGCCGGTATGGATAGCTGGCTCCATCGAACCTGATTGTACCGTATAAACCTTGTAATTTCCTTTGATCGGAATGAATGTTATACCGATCAAAATCAGGAATACGACGATTGCCGTCCAAATGAGATTTTTTAAAATTTTTAAAATTTTATCCGTCATATCTTTTCATATTATTTTATGTATTACCGTTTTAAATTCTTTTTCTCCGTATGCACGCATTCTTTATTCACGCAGTTGTCATCGGTTTTTGAATTGTGGTCGTCGCAATCACTCACGCGCTGGCATATTGGCGGGCATCCTTCATCGATTTGCCCGTCACAGTCGTTATCCAGATTGTCTTTGCAGATTTCCTTGTCAGGAAAAATCTCTCCGGAACAATTTCCCCAGTTTCCTTGAACGCAAGCTTCAGTCCCGCTTCGACAGATGCCGATATCGATTTTATCGAAATCACCTGAATAACAATTGCGTATGGCGCCATCCGAGCATTTATCCGGATCATCATTACGGATATCAGCGCAACGGAAGTCCTGGTTGCCAACCGACTGCTGGACAAAAAAAGTTATGTCTGCCTTATATGAATCAGTTTGGATGATATTGCCGACATCCGAATCGATATTCCAATCTACGCCTATATAATAGTTTTTGTTTTTTTTGAGCGGTCCCATATTCCCGTTGAAAACATTCGGATTTTCAGTGTCAGCCAAAACTAAGTCAAGCTCCTGCAACGGACCGGTACCGCTGGTTATAAGCCGATCGCAATCAGGCTGAAAAACATTATCGCCCGCTTTCACATATCTTTTCGAACAAACATCGGCCCAGATCTTAAAATTAATTTTTTTCGCCAACTCGCCATCCCATTTATCAGCTGCCACATTTTGCGCATCCTCGAACAATTCCGGTTCAGTGGAGCCATTATCATCATTTTCGGTCGGACGGATGGTGGCACAACCCCAAGCATCTTGGTGCTTGAGGCGCAAGCCGATTGTGCCCTCACCGAAATCGCCCGGTTTGATATCATAGAAATCAAAAAATTTCTGCGTAGTCAGGTCCTGTTGCCGCCAGCTTCCCGCATTGGGATGATTGTCGGCATCCTTATTATAATATCCGGCATAGCTTATCTCCAAATCCAATTTCTTATCGGGAAAGTTATGCCAAAAAAGCTCCTTGCCTTGCACGACACAAGCATACGTCTCATATCCCCCCATAGCTAAAATAAAAACGGCTATGATCAGGTTTCTAGAAAATTTTGTTATAATCTTATTCATTAGAATGTATTCTTATAGCACGCGATGGACATCACATATTTAACAATAATTATTCGCACTCTCCGTAGACACCACCAACCGCGTCCAAATCAAATCCGTCGGAGATACTGTTGTGCAAAGAGAAATCAGTCGAATCAGTCAGTCTTACATATTTGAACATTGAAAGAGGAGTGGAAGATATATCAAAATATGAAACGCCATCCCCACCAGGTTCGCTTGTGGCTATGCCAACAGGATACCAAGCCTTTCCATTGAGGCTCACTTCCACATCCGCACTTTCCAGCGGATATGAATCGCGCCCGTTGGTCGCTTCATAGACAGCGAGGTCATTTCCATTCCCATTACCGACGACATCGGCAAATTTCAGAGTCACTGTCCCACCTTTACCCAGACTATAGAAGTTCGTGCCAGTTCCACTAACCCAATCTGGCGGACCATTAGCCTCACTTGGGTCAGTCCGATCCGGATCAATCACAGGAGTGCCATCATTGAGCGTACCTTGGACATTGCTTTCGACTTCTGAAGTATAGACAGTATCAGCCAAGCACTCCTGCTGATTACAGACGAAGTGCGGATTATTTCTAGCTTGCTCAGAGTAGAATGTCACGTCCGCTTTTATCCCATCCGTTTGAGACGCGCTAGAAACTGAATCTCCATCACATAAAAATCCAGTTCCGCGATGGAGAGGATCTCCGTCTCCGGATGAGACAGGTGCCGGAGTCAATTTTCCAAAGCACCAAACCTTAGCAATATAATAATTTTCACCCGCGATTATCGGACGGCCATTGCCGCCAGGCCACACATCAGCCATTGAATCAGCCAGCGTAATAAATTTATTTTTGAAAATATCTGCGGCTTTTCCCTCTAAAAATATGCCCGGATTGCCATCATCAAGCGTGACTTCCTCATCTTCATATACATTGTCCCCGTCATCCGCCCAAAAAGCGAAACTTAGCTCATCTTGAAGTTCCCCGTTCTTTTCTGTCTTGTCCCCTGCTTCTGCTTCCGGATCTATCAAATCATTTTCAGGAGTGTCCGTTATGTCCACCTTCATACACGCCCAAGCGTCATTACTGGAAACCTGCAAACCGATCGTGTCTTCCCCTATATCCCCCGGTTTCAAATCTTCAAAATTGAAAAATAGTTGATCGGTGAGGTTGTCATAGGACCAGGTATTGTGCGGACTCGCAACCAAATCTCCCACCGGATCATCAAACCCAGGAATAACAGAATCTATGGCATAACTTGAATTATCAATTTTTAAATTAATAACTCCCGCCGTGAACATATTGCCAGCTGACATTTCCGTGTCAGAGAAAAACGAATAGGATGCTCCCCCCGCGATAGCCGCGATGGCAATGACGATTGCAAGGCTTTTCAATATTTTCATCATATTGTTTTAATACTTACTTAGGTACTTACTTATGCAAGTAATTAATTATCCTTAGATCTTTATTCTCCCGCCCATTTTGAAAATGAGCGGAAGTAAAAGACTACATCTTGTTTAGTTATTCGTATCGTTGTAATGGATGTAAACATTACCTTCGAACAACCAGGTAGTAGTATCTGGTGTCCAAGAAATGATACTACTGCTCGCAGCATCATATGCACTGCTTGGAATCAACCAAATCTTAGCACCAGTCCCGAAGTTAGCATCTGCAGGATCTGGCAAATCCATTCCTAAATCTGGATTTCCAGCAGCATCGATTTCGCCATCTCCATCGGTCATGTGTGTTCCGATTAATTTACCTGGATTATTACCTGGGTAAGGATCAGCATAATAAATCAAACTGTATGATGAATTAGCAGGTAATCCTTGCGCAGTTAGAGTGTAATCAAATGTATCTCCATCTCCTTGCCAAACTAATGTTCCTTGTATCCCGTCACCGGTAATCGGTGTCCAAGGTCCTGTCGGATTCTGTATCTCATTTTCAAGAGTCAATGTTTGCACTCCTTCCGCAGGCGTGAAATGTGCCGCGCATGTGAATCCATCATTGTTTCTTGCCTGTTCAACATAGAAGGTCAGATCACCACCTAATTTATCTGTCTGCACTTCGTTTCCTGTTGTTGGATCGACACTCCACGCGACACCGACACAATGGTCACCCGGTTGGACTGGAGCGGTCATCATAGAATCAGCACTTGCGTCTGAAATAGGAAGGACATAGCCTCCCGTTGGCAACACAAAAGAGCTTAACGCCTGATTGCCTATAATTACCTCTTCTGATCCGTCTCGGATATTATTACATGCTGTTCCGCCATCTCCAGCGCCGTCATCAACCCAAACAGTCAGCATTAGAGCGTTGTCTAATTCACCATTTCCATCTTCCGTACAAACTGATTCAGCAGCCAATTCCGGATCGTTGCACCCATTATCACTATCAACAACATTGTCCACATACATACAAGCCCAAGCAGGATTGCTTGTAAGGTTGAAGTTCAATGTGCTTTCACCATTGTCTCCAGGCTTCACATCAGTACAATTAAAAATCGGTCCGCCTGGCGTATTATCAAACGTACAAGCGCCGTCCGTAGCGCTGCCAGTATTGGTCACGGTCAGGTCGATTTCTCCTGCGGTAAAATTGTTTCCCGAAGACGTTTCTGTGTCGCTAAAGAAAGAGTATGTTCCATACCCGGCAATTGCAGCGACCGCGAGCACGATGAGTCCGCTTTTGATCATTTTTTTCATAGTTTTTTATTATTTATTAAACGCTGATTAAAATTATTTTTTATTCCTATTTTATGAATCGGAATAAAAATTTTGAAACTTTAGGCAGTTTCCGCCTCGACCTTTATATATATTAAAATTGGGTTGTTTTTCCAAAAATAAAAAACCGGTCCAAACTGAAAAGTCTCACAACTTTTCGGCCCAAACCGGTTTCACTATTAGACTCCCCGCACAAACATAAGTGACCAAGAAACTCTCTCGAAATTTCATCACAATGCGCGGATCATAATCTTTTTAAGTATGCTATTTTTAAGATTCTGCTGTTGCCCAGATAATATCAGACAATCGGAAATCTGGCAAATGGCTGAAAATAAAGCGATTTAATCCCCTAAAATCATATTATTCCACAATTTAGCGATGCGAAAAGACGGCTTTAAAGCAGCATCATCGGTATCATTTCTGGCTATCATTTCAAGTTGCTCACCCTCGATGAAAGCTGCGCCATTCTCTTCATCTGCAAAACGGAATTGGATTTCGAACTTACTCTCTTCATAATTTGTTGCTGCTTGTACGCGCCCGACACCTGTAAAAATTATTTTATACACCTGCTCAAATCGAGGGCTATAGACATCGATTTCTTTGTTTTGTTGTATTTTTGTATATTGTTCCTGATTTACCATACCCATAATTTTTACATTGCTATCCGCAAACATAGTCAAAATCGGAGAACTGGCATTTAAATAACTTCCTTCAGCCGCCGAAATGTAATAAATCACCCCGTCTCGAGGCGCACGAATTTCATATTCCCCCACGCGCGATTTGAGCGTTTCCAATTCCGTTTCAGCGGAAATATTATTATTAGCCAATCCCTTCAAAGCAATGATGCGCTGCGTCATAGAATCATCCACTATGCTAACAAGCAGATCCCCTTTGTGCACATGTTCACCCGTTGAAACTGCGACATTTTCGATTCTTCCAGCAACAGAATTTGACAATATAATATTTTCCTTGTTTATAGAAAAAAATAGGGGCTTCTTGGTCGCCTCATAACCATTCACTCGCCGTACCAATGCTTGTGTCGCGATTCCAAAGGCCAATACAAAGACTGCGACGAAATACGCGCTATTTATTAACCATTGTTTGATTTCTGCGAATATTGTCCTTGGCATATTATTTTATCTTATTGAATTATATTATTTCTATTTTTAACAATTCTTTTTTCTCCAGTTATAAACAAAAAGAGCAAATAGGCATTCAAAACAACCCATGCCGTATTGAATACTGTCGTCCAAAAATTATATGGATTATACCATCCGACAACCAGGCTAAACAGAGAAAGAAAAATTATAAACACATGCGGCCACGCCCATTTCATAAAAGCGTCTTCCGTATTTTTTCTTGAAGTCGTTGCCACCCATACTTGCTCCGTATCGAAAAGAGCTGAAAAAAGTCCAAGCAGATATGGGTAAAAACTTGCCAATGCTGTCGAAAGAGTTTCCAACCGAATACTGCCTAAAAATAAATACGTCAAAGAATAATACAAAGCAAAATAAGGAACGTAATGAAGTACCCAAACGATGCCATTTTCGGTATCAAGAGGCTTGATGCCGAAGAGAAGATACAGGATCGGAAAAAGCACATAAACAAAGATGGACACACCGACTAGAAAAAATGAATTGGAAATAAAATATTGCATTTTTTGATCAAGATTTAATTTTTTTGATCGAAGCGGATTTTTCGTAAAAAGCATCGAAAGCCCTCCCTTAGCCCAGCGCCTTTGCTGTTTGAAATATGAAACTACCGTCGCCGGAGCCTCGCCGATTGCCAATACCTCATTCACAAAAATCGTGTGCCAGCCATTTTCATGAAGCTGGTATGATGTCCAGATATCCTCCGAATTGTTGCGGGCTATCCCGCCGATATCTTCGATGGCGCTACGCCTGAAAACAACATTCGTCCCGACACAAAAAGCTGAGTTAGAGATATTTTTTGCCGGACAAACATATTTATAAAAAACTTCTTGGGCCTGTGATGTTCCAGCCGCAATGAAAGAATGCGTATTGGCGAAATATTGGGGAGATTGGACCATTGCCATTTTCGAATCTTTCATGTATGGCAACAACCTGGTAATAAAATCTTTTTTAGGCACTTGATCCGCATCAAAAATTGCGAAAAATTCACTTTTGCTGAATCTTAGTCCATTATTGACATTCCCTGCCTTAGCATGCCTCCTGTCTGGACGAACAACATATATCACGCCCAATGATTGTGCAAACTTCTTTAAAGCATCGGATTTACCATCATCCAAAATAAAAGTGTTATGCGGATAATCCATATTTATCGCTGCTGTAAGAGTTTCTTCAAGAGTCTCTAAAGATTCACCCATAGCAGTCACGAATATATCTATAGTCGGTTTTTTTTCAACAAGAAAATCACCTGGATCAAAATGATGCGAGCGATGATGTTGCTGGGTTATCACATCCATAAGAACCGTCACCCAAAGTCCAAGCAACGCTATAATCGCGATAATATCCGCAACCACCTGGATTATATACATAAAGACATTATCCGCATTGGCAGGATTAAAAACAAAAGCTCCATAATAAATCACGACCATCGGGGCGCCCAAAAGAAAGACTGTGGTCATACTGAGAATTTTAGCGGACGTGATGCGTGCGTGCGGCACGTATTGTTTCAATAGTTTTATGCTCATAAATTAGTCCTATTAGTAGAATTTATTATTTTATGCCTTCGAAATATCGCAATAATTCCGGTGACAACAATCATAACCAGGCCGAGTGATTGGATAGGCCAGTGCCAACGCGGCCAGTTGTTCGATAAGACCACCTTATCAGAAATTTTTTCCTTGGGAAGATTGACTGACATAAATCGCAAATTTGTCGGTTTAATCGCTGACTTTTCATTTTCTATAGTCCAATTCTGATCATAACTCTGAGTTAACAACAAACTTGGCTGATTCATATCTTGAATTTCTTTCGCATCCACCACAAGTTTATTTGGCCAAACAAAGCTCATCGGCAATGATTTCATTTGTCCTGACCGTATCAATTGCGCCATACGACTGATTTCGTCATCCCACAGCTTATATGAATCAATTTGCAATGTCGGTTTGGGTATCTCCGAAAAACGAAGAAAATTATCCATATTATTTTTATCGAAAGCATACGCATTTGCAATCGGCTGGCGATTACGCAAAACTGCAAAAACATCCGAAGGCACATTGACTTCTCCCAAATTTTCAAATAGAGCGTCAAAATCCCCTTGACTGACAGTCAAACCATTCACAAGCGGAGAGAGTTTAGGAATGAAGACATATTCGACTCCCAAAACAAGACTATAATCATTGATCATTTTTATCTGACGTTCCGTTACGCCAGTATAAGAAATGTCAGTTTTCATAAGTCCGTCGAAGCGCATAGAGTACGGATTGGGTAATAAATGCTGATTGTACGATGTTATAAAACGCAACCCGGTTTTCCCTAAATAACTTGCCTCAGTAACATCTTTGAAATATATGCTTCCATATGGCACTTCTTTGTTTGCAAAATATATTGCCACCGGGTCTTGAATCGAGTCTATCGGCTGACCGGAATATCGTGTCGCAATTTCAATCGATTGTGAAATGCCAATAGCTATCAATACAATAAATATCGCGTACGCCATACGCGATCGAATATTTGGAAGAGCGGTCTGAAAAAAAGCAGCAAAACAAAAAGGTAATACCAAAGCAATAAATGGAATGGCACGCGAGAATTGAAATTTATTGATAAAAACTGGAAAATATCCCAATAAACCAAAATAAATAAAGCACAAATAAACCGTGCAATACAAGAGTAGTATTTTTGCCCAGCGAGGTGATTCGCTTGATTTTACAACCATAATTACCCAACTCACAGCAAGCAAAATAAAATAGAGCAGGCTCAATCCAAAATATTCAGGAACAAGCAACATTCGCAAAAACTGCGGCGTAACATAAAATAAATTACTGACGCTGTATCCCGAAAAAAAATACGGTATTGTGAATGGCATTGAACTGACGAAATATACTAATACAACCAGCATCAATTTTCTTATGTCCTTTTTGAGATTATTAGCAAGCACGAGAAATAGGAGCATACCGGACATACTATAACCTACGACAGGGTGTATCGACCAAGACGCTCCGGTGATAGCGGCAAGCAAAAAAACATAGCGCATTGATTTTAAAGTCGCAATCCAAAGCAACACATATAACGGAACCACGATAAAACCCACAAAAATAGAAAACTCCTTTAGGGCCGTCCACTGTTGAGAAAATGCAAATGAAACAATAACAGCGACAGCGCTAAACAAGCGGCTTATTTTCAAATACCTGAGTACCCCATACATAAAAACACGTAATGCGATAAAAACAACTATCGATATCCAAAGCATGGCATGCGTAATAGACATTCCAGTTAGGTTTACCACGCCATAAGTAAGCATATGCTCAATATATTGAAACGCTCGCCAATGATTTATACCGCCGCTCCAAATATGATCCCAGGAAGCGATACCGAACTGAGAAATATCCTGAACTCGAAAGGCATGATAAATCCAATCCTGATAGCCAGTTTGCAAAAATTCGAAATGCGCATAATAACCAATCAAAAACCATCCGACAGCGATAATCGCCGCAAGCGTAGACATCTCACCCAAAACCAACCACAGGTATGCCGCTATCCTGGATATGTTTTTATTTTTAATTAGTTGTTGCATAAATGTTTTCAAATTATGTTATTAATGATTTTCCTTATTTTCGAGAACAAGCAACCAAGCCTCCATAAAACTCCTTGAATTCGCGCTATCGATGTCTGTTGGCTTCAATTTATCTATCATTTGCCTTGCTCCGGTAACATCATAAAACGCCCGGTACATCGCCAGATAATCCTTGAATAGTGCGGGACTCTGAAAAGCGTTTTCTGACGACAAATTTTCCTGGACACGCCCCGCATCACGCCCCAAATAACCGCTAGCGGGACTGAACGGAATCAATTGGATTCCCAGCATAGCCTCTGGATGCGGACTGAACCAAGTCGCAAAATCCAATTTTCCACCCCAAACAAGCGCTACCATGGAATGTTGGAAATTTTCAAAACGCAAATCCCCCTTATCAATATTGAGCCAATAATCCAATGCGCTTGATGATTCCTTAAAATATAAATATTCCGCCGTCTCCTTGAGATTTTTATTTCCGATAATATCGCTCCACAAATACAATGCGTACCATGCGTTGACTGCCTCGGAACTTGATTCCTGATTATTGCCGTCAGCAAACATCCCAAAGCCTGAAGCCCAACTATGTCCCTCATAAGCATCAAAACCCCTCAGATACGGAAATGTTTTGTCATCGCGGTCATTATTGGCGATATCCTTCACCAGCAGATTGATAAAAGTTTGGTTATCCGACAGATATTTATTGTCATAGCGCGAGAGTATGCTTGCCGCATAGATAAAATATCCGTAATGAAAATTATGATCATTAAATAACTCACTGCCGAAACTAGCCGTCTCCCCCACGATTCCTTTGATTATCGGATCATAGTAAAAATATTTTTTCTGCTGTCCGCCAGCCAGCGTATTATTTTTCCATGTTTCTAACTCAGTTTTTAATTTTATTTTCAAAATATCCGATTCTCTTTCCATACCAAGCTGCTCCGCTATATCCAAGACATTCGCCATAGCAAAAAGTTTTTTTCCAACAAAATAGGTATCATTCTCAGTGACTGTTAACCTATCTGCATCTGTCTTAATAAAATTACGTAAATTTTCCTTGTCAGAATGCGATAAAAATGACACTTCCAGTTGTCGTGGAATAGGCCCAGCTTCCTCTGAAAAATCAAAGATCCTTCCCTGGTACAATAACTGTTTACCCCTGAGTGTGTCATACTCCCCAATTGGATTCTGATTTTTCAACTGTTGTTCAAAAGAATCGTAACTGTTTGGCAACAAAGCAAAAAGTGTTTTTCCTCCGCTCTTCGTAACAATTTCGTATTTAGTGCTGATCCGATTATCCGTCACATTAAAATCAACGTTTGTGCCAATTATCGGATCCAATGCATACTGGCTGAAAATATCCAGACATTCAAGATTTGGCAAAACAGCGATTGAAATAAGAGCTTCTTTGCGGACATTGGAAACGGTAATCGAGTGATCATCATTTTTTTTCACAGACATTTCATTTAAAGATGGGAAAAATGCGAAAAATTTTCCACCAGACGCAAACACAAAATAATCCGCACTTTTATCCATTAAAATCAACTCTTCTGATTGGATATTAAAAGACTCGCCTGGCAACACCGAAATATATACGAAAGGAGATCCGTGCGTAATTTTAAGTTTTGAAATGGTATTTTCTCCGTTTTTTTGCAAAACACCGACTGACATATCATCAAAAGATGAAACACTAGAAACAAGCTCATTTTTTTGAAAAACTACTTTCAAATCAGATTTATACGAAGCGAAAACAGTATCTTGCGTTGAAACAACCGATGGATAGGAAAACCCAAACCCATCATTATTCATTTTCACAGCCATCGGATAAGCGAATATAGGTTGCGATGTCTTTTCAAATATCACTGAGCTGAACCACTGGTTGGTGGGCGCTGGGATATTAGGATCATCGACATATATCTTGCCCGTCAAGGCAGTTTTTTGCTCTAATTTATTTATATCTTCATTTATTATTTTTTGATATATATCTGATTGCTCGACAGATACTTGATTGTTTTTTACAATATTTTTTCTTGAAAAATAAATATTGAATCCCCCTATAAAAAAGAGGATCAAAACAAAAGCTATAATAAATATTTTATAATTAAAAACCATGGAAAAAAATATTCCATTAAAAAGTTAGGTGAAGCTGACTAAAAAAAGAAAAAAAATAAAAACCGACTTAAACCAAAAAGTCTCACAACTTTTTGGTTCAAACCGGTTTTGCCATTCGACTCCTCGTGCAAACGTAAGCAACCAATCAACTCTCTCAAAATTTCATCTCAATGCACGGATCATAGCCTTTCAAAGTATGGCGTTCTATCAATATTCAACTATCCACAGCATAACAGATATCCTTAGGATAATCAAGAACGGAGCAAATCCTTGCCGGACTTTATTTTGTAAATCAGGATTTTGCCGTCGTCATAAACCAGATTGAAATTGTTCCGCAAGATCTTCGAGTCGCGGAATTTGTCGGTCAAGATATCTTGCCCCCAAATGCCGGACGTGTCGGTCTTGGCGCTCTTGTTCATAATTATCCAAGTCGCGTAGCGCACCGGGTTTTTCAAAGATTCCTCCCAATAGTGGCCCGTCCCTTCGTGGATATAGTTCTTGTATGCCAATCCGTTCTGGAACATCTCCGCCTCGTGGGACAACGCGCTCTCCAGGATGAGGCCGCCGGAATAATTTTTCTTGAACCATTCCACCGAACGGTTTTCCTGTCCATACACGCCTTTCCATTTCAAGGAAAGATCATAGGTCAGAAACAGCGGACCGAAAAAAAAGGAGCCTGTTTGGAAAACGATGAGCAGGAGGATGGTGATTTTCCGATAGGCTCCGCCCGCGGCCAGCCAGCCCATAAAAATCGCGACGAAAGGCAGCATCGCGAGAGTGTAACGGATGCCGGCTTCGTCGGCCAGATTATTCCCCTTGTCGAAGATACCGGTGAAACCGAGGAATGGTGGCAAGAGCGAAACCTGTCCAAAATACATCAGCGCTATGATGAACAGCGGGAATGCGACAGAAATCAGCACGGCCGGAATGAACAGATAGGCATAGCGGCTATTTTTCACGCAAAACCACAGGAGTGATAGGAAGCCTATTATGCCCGCTAAAAAAACTATCAGACCATTACCGATGGCCGCGGTCCACCAGAATGTCAGAAGCGCCCTGGATAAATCGTGGCGGTAATAGTCCGTGGGATCCCCGCGCAAAAGTCCGGCCGGATTTCCATCTTGAACGGTTTCAATAACCGCCGACACATCCCGAGTATTAGGATGAGTCCAATGCAACGGATCGCCGAAAATCACCAACGAGTAGGCCAGCCACAGTAAGACGCCAAAAGACGCCAGTGTCATAAAGATCAGGAATTTGCCTTCCACGATCCGATACCAGTGGCGTGCGTTGAAATTTTTTATGAAAGTGACGATGAGCACGGCGGCGGCGGATGCCGCCAGAACCGCATAGCCTTCATAGCGGGTCAGTGTGCTCAAAAAAACGAAGAAAGCCCCGATGGACAGATCCGCTAAATTATCCGTCCGGGCCCAACGGGAAAGATAGTAGATACTGCCGATGATCGTCAGATTAAATAGCGGCTCCATCATCGCCATACTCTGGAGCAAAAGCATATTCATACTGGCCATATATACCAAAGCTCCGAGAAAAGCCGCCGTCCGATCGCGGAAAAGAAACTCGACGGTCTTGAAAACGAAATAGACCGACAGGACGAAAGCCGGCATTGAAACGCAAGCCCCTGCCCAGCCGGAACGCCACATAAAATCGCTCCAGATGAACGGCACCATCAGCAAGTGCAAAAGCGGCAGCCACAAACCGCCGAGTTGGCCCAGACCGGGATTCAGATTGTCCACGATTTTACGGGACATATTCAGATGGGATTGCGCGTCGAAATAGGTGGTATTTTGTTGTCCGTCCAAATAGAAAAAAAGGAAACTCGCCAGACTGAAAGAAGCCGCCAGGATCAAAGTGACCGGCAGTATGTTTTCGCGGAATGACGCGCTGATTTTTTTAAAAAATCGGGCCATAATGGTTAACTGCTTCTTAATCGGTTAAATATCCAGGCTTTGATCCGTTGTGGGATGAGATACATACTCAAAAACTGGCAGGCGAAATATAATTTATCGACCGGGCGCATCTTGTAGCCGTATTCAAAAACCGCCTTGAGCCGCACATATAATGTGTCGCATTCCTGGCTTCTCGCCTTATAAACGGAAATGGAGCCGCGATTGACCCGGTATTTCAAAAGGGTGTCCGGCAAGTTGGCGAACTCCCCGTGCAATCCGAGTTTGAAATATAATTCATAATCGCCGGCCGAATCGATCAGGCAATAGCCGCCGACATCCTTGGCGATGTCCGTCCGGTAGATCACGGCCGGATGGCAGAACGGATTGTACCGGAAAATTTTCCGGCGTATCTCCCGGTCGGTCAGATTATAGGCCCGTTTGTTCAGGACCGCCAGATTCTCATCGCAAACTTCCATCGTGCCGCCGCTGATGGCGACTTGGGGATTTTTTTCCATAAACCCGACTTGCTTTTCCAGCCGGTCCGGATAGGACCAGTCGTCCGCGTCCATCTTGACGACATATTCCCCGCGGGCCAGCACGAGCCCTCTGTTGAGCGCGCCGGAAATTCCCAGATTCTTTTCATTCCTGGACGCCCTCACCCGCGGATCGCGTCCGGCATACCCGGAGATCAATTCCCAGGTCGCGTCCTGACTGCGGTCATCGATGATGATCAATTCAAAATCATGGTAGGTTTGGTCCAGGATGCTTTCGATGGCGGCGCCGACATACCGCTCTTCATTATAGGCGGACATCAGGACGGAAACTTTCGGATTTTTTTCATCCATAATACTGATCTTAATGATTAATAGTCAGCTGAGATTTATTTTTTCAGTAATGATATAATTCGGCCGATTCTGCAATTCTTTGCACATATTGATCTGATACATCGAAACGATTCCAAGCATCACCATAAACAACCCATTATTCATTATGATGAAAGCCGCTAATATCCCCGTCCCGCTGAACAGCGCCGACCCGATGCAATACCGCCAAAAGACCATCCCGGCCGTCAGCAAAAATCCGCCGAAAAAAAGCAGCGCGCCGAACAGGAGAATCACTTTCATCGGCAACATACTGAAAGAAGTTATGCCGACCCTGGCCAACGACAGCATCTTGTTGAAAGTATAAGAGGATTTTCCGCCCAGTCTTTTTTCCGCCTTGTATTTCACGGTAGCGCTTTCAAATCCGATCCAACTGATCAATCCCCGGTAGAATTTGTTTTTTTCCGTCAATCTGTTCAATTCATCCATCGCCCGCCGGCCGACCAATCTGAAATCGGCCGAGCCGCTTTCGATATGCACTTCGGAAATGCTGTTTATCAAACGATAGAAAATGCCGGAAGCGATCTTTTTGAAAAAAGAGATGCCTTCGGTTTCTTCCCGCTTGGTGTTCACGATTTCAAAACCTTGTTCCCATTTGCTGATCAATTCAGGAATAATTTCCGGCGGATGTTGCATATCCCCGTCCATAGTTATCGCCGCCTCCCCTCCGGCATTGGCCAGTCCGGCTTCGATCGCGGCCTGGTGTCCGAAGTTGCGGCTGAAATTCAAAGCCTTGATCCCATTTTCACTTTCAGCCAGCCCGGATATTTCCGCCCAAGTCCCGTCCGAACTGCCGTCATTGACAAAAATGACTTCGAACTCGTAGTCAGGGATGGCCCGGATGGTTTCTTTCATCCTGGCATAGACCGGCCGGATATTTTCTTCTTCATTATAGACCGGTATTACGATAGAAATCTTTTTGCGCATATATTATGGATGATAAAAAAATTATGAGAACCAGTCCGCAGATGAAACCGTTTATTATCTGAAGCGGATCGCTATGGAAAAAAAATGCCAGGACTGCGGTGAGAAAAACGGACGCGAGGGATATCGGGATCAGCGCATATTTCCTAAGTGCGATGAAATAGGCGGAAAGCAGATTGGCCAACGAAGCGGCAAAAAGCATCCAGCCCAACCGCGGCAAGATCGGCGCGAAAACGGCATAACGTCCGCCGATCAAAATCTTGATGACGAGCGCTGGAAAAATTTGCAAGACCAGCGTTATGGCCAGTCCGAGCACGGCCACCGTTATGAACGCTTTCCGGAAAAGCGCCTCGTTTTTTTCCGGGATATTTTTCAACTTGACCATCGGTAGCATCACCATAACTATCGGGCTGGTAGCGAAAAAAATTATCCTGGCCACCGTCGCTATGCCGCCGTATAAACCAGCTTCCTCCGCCGGAAAGTAGTGCCGCACAAAAATGATATCGCTCGCATAAAAAAATGTCACGCAAAAAACCGATACCAATACCAACAAGCCGAATTTGAATTCCCTCCTGAACGCAGGATTCCGCCAGCGAGGCAGCAGGCTCCAGTTTTCCGAAGCCAGGACATCTTTGGTTTTGGAAAAAACATACGCCAAGGCGATAAGTTGTCCGACTAGAAGACCGGCGACCGCTCCGGACGAACGCCAGCCGGCATACACGAAAGCGACCGCGAAAAACAAGCGGGACGCGGAAAAAATCAAATCCGCCGCGGACACGCTTTTGATTTTCCGCACTCCCTGCAGATAGGCCCGGCGGAAAGAAAACAACACATTGGCCAATAGCAGCAGCATCAGGATCAGTAACGGATAGATAGAAGAAAAATTCAAAAACTCTTTGACTGATTGATGAAATAAAACCAGGCCGACAGCCAATGCCAGAATTGCCAGCACGGCAAATTTCCGGAACTCAGCGATAACGAAAGACGCTTCCCTGGATTTCCCAGCCTCAGCATTGGAAGTCAGACTGATAGTGAAAAAAGAAAAGACGGACGCCAAAACGCCGAATTGCAAAAACAGCGAGATAGCCGCCTGCGCTTCGCCGAAATCCGCCACATCCATCAACCGTCCCAAAATAGGATGGTACAGATAATTCAAAAAAGCGGCAGCAACGGAACTGAAAAAGAAGATTGAACTGCTTCTGGCGAATTCATCCGTGAATAATGATTTGATTGTACTTGTTTTTCTAAGCATTTTTTTTGATTGCCAAATGGAAACCATGCACCGTCTTTTCCCAATAATGAGGTTTGAAAATCAATTGCCACAGCGCTTTCCAGGAAGCGACGCTCATCATCAGCCAATACACCGGCACCAGAAAGACATATTTTACCAAATCCCACTGCTCCCGTTTCGCGCAACCGATCATATAATAATAGACGTAGAGGAAATTCCCGAATATCAAAGAAAAGATAGAGATATAGAAAACCGGCTTCGGATACAAAGGCTCAATGATCGGACCCATCGTCGCGCGGAAAGAGAAATAGGAAATGACCAACAGCCACATCAACGGATTGATGAAAATCGAAAGCACTTTTCCGCCCACTACCAACTGAAATGTAAGGACCTGCGGATTTCTAAGGTCCGACGCGAATTCCTTCGGCCGGCGCATATGCACGAGATAGGTCTGCATATAGCCTTTGATCCAGCGCGAACGCTGGCGCATCCAGTTACCGACTTTGCTGGTCGCCTCTTCCATCGTATTGGAATTGAAAATCTCGGTGCGATAGCCCAATTTGGCGATCCGGATTCCCAAATCGCAATCCTCCGTCACATTGAACGGATCCCAGCCGCTCAGCAATTGCAAATCGCGCGTGCGGAAATGGTTGGAAGTCCCGCCCAGCGGGATCGGCGATTTGATCGATTGGAGTCCGACCAGCACCAGATTGAACCATAAGGCATATTCCGCAGAAAAAAAACGCGTCAGGATATTTTGGCGGGCATTGTAGAAATTAAGCTTAGCTTGGACACAGAGAACCTTTTCACCCCTAAGTTTCCGGAAGGACAGATAAGCCTTTTTCAGCTGGTCCGGATCAGGAATATCTTCCGCGTCAAAAATGACGGCATATTCCCCCTTGGCATGGTGCAGTCCGTAATTGCAAGCTTTAGGTTTGGTCTTCGGATGGCCGTGTGGCACGACGATAATCCGGAAATAACCGGGCAACCCCATCTTTTCCGCTTCCGCAATCGTCTGAGGATCATCCTCTTCCAAGAGAAGTTGCACATCCAGCTTGTCTTTCGGCCAATCGATTTTGGAAATGGCCCGCGTAAACTGGGGAATGACTTGCCATTCCTTGTAGAGCGGACAGAAAATCGTATATACCGGAAGCTTTTCGCCAGCCAACTCCCCTATCTCGCTAGCGGTTATTTTTATCTCACGCGATTTTTGAAAACTTTTGATAATCAAGAAAAAATTAAAAAGCAGATCCAAAAAATAAAAAGCGGATAGGATGGCGACCGTAACAACCAATGCGCTTTTGATATCAATTATGGCTCCCGCCAAAACCAGGCCGGCTATCAGCAATAGGAATATTTTTTGGCAAGGCTGGCAAGTCTGGATGGCACTATGCCGATGGGGCAAATCGCTGTGCGTCACGAAATAATTTCCTTCATACCGGATGCCGTTTCCGATGGCGCCGGAATAGGCGCAGTCGCGGAAGTTTATCGGTTTTTTCAACAGTTTTTTCCTCTTTTTATCCTCCTCAAAACCGGTCCTGTTTTGCGGACCATTCCCGGCCGTTTGCGCCTTTCGATATCTTATATACATCAGGTTTCATTTATTGAAAAATCCAATTGCCGCAAATAAAAAACCGGCCAAGCTGAAAAGTCTTGCAACTTTTCGGTCTAAACCGGTTTCGCCATTCGACTCCCCGCGCAAACGCAAGCGACCAATCAATTCTTTCTAAATTTCATCTCAATGCGCGGATCATAGTCCTCTTAAACATTTTTTCAAACTTCAGACTATGTCCAGCATATCAGCCAGCCCCGAAAAAATCAAGGCTAGCAAACCATCAAAAAAATCCGCCGGAACAGGTTTACTGCCCGGCGGATCGGAACAAATCGGCTCTGGCCGGCGATCTTACGCCGGCATCCGTACCAGATGACAATCGATGGACTATCAAACGAATGTGAAAATCCGACCATTGCCGACTGGGAACATCCATCTGATATCGCCATCGTCAATCATAACCGGAATCCCCTTGATGATTTTGACATCGCAATTATCCGCGACCTCTTCTATAACATCCGTATACTCGGCACGCACGCTGACTATGGACCACATCACCCCGTTCCACTCAGCGATCCTCACCATAAAAAGTTCTTTCTGCGACTGGGCGTCACAAACGCACTTCTTCTGGGACAATAGGATACATCTGGTGATATCCGGCCTTGGCGGGGAAAACATACCCACATAATGCACGAATAGCTCGCTTCCCATCAATCGTTCAAACTGCTCATCCAATATCAGATAATCATCTTCATTTTTCATTGCCGCAGCTCCTCTTATTTTGAGTCATATGGAAATTGATTAATTTTTAAAATTGTTAAAGAAAAAATGTCGCGAGACATAGGTTCTATGTTTGGCTCTGGCAACCCGCTCTTCAGTCCATCGCCGATATCTTAATTTCGGAAAAATTCAAGACTGTGCAAAACCACGGGCTTTTTCAGCGCCGCCGGACAATGAGCGCGCCGGCGAAAATCGCCAGCATAACCAGGACGATGGATCCGCCGGTCGCGAGATTGAAATAGAAAGAGACCAGGATTCCCGCGATGACGGAAAAAAGCGAAACGGCTTCGGCATAGATGATCGTCCGGGTGAAACTCTTCCTGAACTGAAGCGCCGTCACCACCGGAATGACGATGAGAGCCGAGATAAGAAGCACTCCGACGATCGGGATGGCCAGCGCCACGGTCAAAGCGGCCAGGACGATCAGGACGGAATTCACTAGGCGCGTCGGAATACCACTGATCCTGGCCGCTTCCTCATCGAAAGTGACATAGATCAATTGTTTATAAAAAATTCCCAAAACCAGGACCACCACGAACGCCAAGATAAAAATCATACGCACGTCGGCTGCCGATACGGTTACGATGCTTCCGAACAGATAATTAAGCAGGCTGGCATTGAAACCGTTGGCCAGACCCAGGATGACGACCGCGAGAGCCAGACTTCCGGAAAGGAAAAGCGCCAGCGCCGACTCGCCGAAAAGCCGTTTGGAAGTCCGCAGTTTTTCGATGCCTAAAGAAGCGGCGACAGCGGTGCCGATGGCCGTCAATACGGGGTTTATTCCCAACAGCAAACCGATCGCGATGCCCGCCAATGAGACATGGGCCAGCGTATCCGCGATCAGCGAATAACGCCTCAGCACCAAAAAAATCCCGATGAGCGGCGCGATTATGGCGACAATGATGCCGGCCTCGAGTCCCCGTATTATGAAACCGTATTGGAAAATATTTTCAAACATTTTGATTGTGATGATGATGAGTTAGGATTTTGACTTTCTTGCCGCCGATATCCGAAGACTCGCTTTCAGCCAGATATTCTTCCGGCGAAATGTGGCAAGTCAGCGTCTTGTCGACGCAGGCGATGTGCATAACTTCCTGCGTCAAACGCCGGATGTCGTGTGACACCAGCACCAAAGTCAGTCCCGCTTCCTGGTTGAGTTTTTGCAACAGCGCAAAAAAACTGTCCTGAGCCTCCCTGTCCACGGCGGCCGTCGGCTCATCCAAAAAAATGACTTCAGGCCGGTTGACCAGCGCCCGGGCAATGAACACCCGCTGTTGTTGTCCGCCGGACAGATCGCCGATCAGCCGGTCTTTGAATTCCCACATATCGACTTGGTTCAATGCATCCAGAACGGCTTTTTTATCCGTTTCCGTAGTGCGCTGGAACAGGCGCTTGTTATCATACCGCCCCATCAATACGACCTCAAAGACACTGGCAGGAAAATTAGCATCGAAGTTGGCCAGCTTCTGCGGCACATAGCCGATCTTATGCCAATCTTTGAAATCCCGCATATCCTGGCCGAACAGTCTGACTGATCCACAGCGCGGGACGAGCAAGTTGAGCATCAGCTTGAGCAAGGTCGTTTTTCCGGCGCCGTTGGGACCGACCAAACCGATATAATCGCCTTGATGGATCTCCAAGGTGATGTTTTGCAAAACATCTTCCCGGCCGTCATATGAAAAATAAACGTCCGCCACTTCGATGATGTTTTTATTATGGTCCACCCTGTTGGATTTTTTCATTTTTTATCTTTTAAGAAAATTTATCTTGCGCACTCCAGTGCGATCCGCAGATTGGCCAGATTTTCCCGCATAACGGTCAGGTAATTTTTACCTTGGGACAATTCCTCATCACTGAGCCCTTCGATCGGATTGAGCACCAGCGTCTTGGCGCCGACTTCATTGGCGATCGTCTCGGAAAGTTTGGGACTTGCCAGGCTTTCAAAAAATATATATTCTACTCTATTGTCCCGGGCGAAACGGGAAATTCCAGCCAAGTCACGCAAGGAAGGTTCGGCATCGGGAGACAAGCCGGCGATCGCCACTTGGTTGAAACCATAGGCCGCAGCCAGATAGCTGAAGGCGTTATGGGCGGTGATGATATTTTTTCCCGCGCAATCCCCCAAGCCCTGGCGGTATTCCTGATCCAATCCGTCCAATCGGGATTTGAGAAGCTCCGCGTTAGAAGCATAATAATCCGCGTTCTCCGGATCGGCCTGCTGGAAACCTTGCGCGACCTTATCGGCCATCTGCCGGAACAGCAGCGGATCAAGCCAGATATGGGGATCCGTTTCTACCTGCCCATCCCGCTCCATCTGCCGCGTAGCCAGACTTTCTCCCGCCCGGATGACCGTCGTTTTGCCGGCATCGATATTTTTTTCAACATTTTCCCCCCAAGCTTCCAAGCCGGCGCCGTTCATAATGATGAGCCGGCTATTCTCCATCTCCGCCATATCCCGGGCAGTCGGTTCATATTCGTGCGGTTCCGCTCCGGCCGGCACGATATCGGATACAACCGCCCGATCGCCTCCGATTTCGCTGGCTATGAAATAGAGCGGATAAAAACTGGCGACTACCTCAAGTTTTTTTGCCGCGACGTCCTCGGAAGGCCGCCCGTCATTCCTAATCGGCAAAAAAAACGATCCGGCAACGGCCAGCCAGAGGATAATAAGAATGATGGTGATATTTTTTTTCATATTTTTTATCTGCAGTTCCGGCACAAACCGTAGAACTCCAAAGAATGGGCCAAAACCTTGAATCTCGCTTTCTTATAAATCCTGTCTTCCTGCCGCTTCAAATGGTTTCCCATAACGATTTCCTGCACGCTATTACATTTGGTGCAGACCAGGTGGTGATGGTGTTCCGGCGATACTATTTCATAATATGTTTTACGATCGGCGATCCTGATTTCCTTGATAATGTTTTTTTCGAGCAAAAAACCCAGCTCGCGATAGACGGTGGTGCGGTCGGCTGACAGGCCCGACACTGACAGGCGCGTCCGGATCTCAGAAGCGGAGAGCAAACATTTATCCGCGAACAAAATCCCGATCATCGCCTTGCGTATTTTGGTGAGGCGATGGCCGTCCAGTTTAATTTTTTCAAATATATTATCGATGTCCAGCATATTGTCTATTGCAACATTGTTGCAATAAATATACCATACCGCGATCCTGGCGTCAAAGCAGAAGCGGCGAAAAAAAACGGGCGGACTTTTTGTCCGCCCGTCCGCTCTGAAAATTTATCATTGCTCCAGTCCGAATCAGCGCCCAGGATCATTATCGACCAGCATCACATACAAGGTCGGGATGACGAAAAGCGTCAGAAAGGAAGATAGCAACAGCCCGAAGATTATGGTCGAACCCATCGCCAGCCAAGTTTCATTGGAAAGCGTGACAGGCGTGATGCCGGCGATAGTGCAGATGGAAGTGATGGAAATCGCTTCCAAACGCGATTTCCCGGCGTCGATGACCGCTTCGAAAAAAACGATGCCGGTCCGGATATTAAGATTGATCTTGTCCACCAGGATAATCGCGTTTTTGACCACGATTCCGAACAGCGCCACTATTCCGATGAGGCCCGGAAAACTGAGGCTGACCCCGAACAGCGCCAGGCCGAAAAAAACACCGATAAGCGCCAGCGGGATGGTCACCAGCACGATGAAAGTTTTTTTGAAAGAGTTGAACTGGATGACCAAGGTCGCGATGATCAAGATCAATGCGATGACCATCGCGCGGATAATCGATTGCACCGATTCGGCACTCTGTTCGTTCTCCCCGCCATAGACTATCTCGTAGCCTTGGGGCAAATCATAATCCTTTGCCTTATTTTGAAATTCCGCGACAACGGCAGTAGCAGGAGTCCCACCGCTCACGCCCGCTGAAAGCAACACTGCCCGCCGCTGGTTGATGCGAGTGATCTTATCGACTGACGGCTCCAATCTGATTTGCGCGACATCCCGTAAGAAAATCGATTTTCCGGCATTATTTTTTATTTGCAAGTTTTGCAAAGTTTCCAAATCAGGGATTTTTTCTTCCCCAAAACGGGCTACGACTTTTATCTCATCACCCCCTTTGATTATCTCAGTCACTTCCGTGCCGGAAATCGCCATCCGCATCGTCAATCCGATTTGCGAAGCATCGACGCCGAGAAGTTCCATCCGATTATGGTCTAACAAGAAAACATAATCAGCCGGGGAATTTTTCAATGAGATTTCCGCGTCCACGACTCCCGGAACGGAAGCCAGCACGGGCTTCAAATCTTGGGCGATGCCGTCCAAAACATCCAAATCCTCGCCCATAATCTGCGCTTCAAAAGCCGATCCGGACGGCGGACCGTTGCTTAGGGTCTGGACAGTGATAGCCGCCCCTTGGATATCGGCGATATCCCGCCGGACAACTTCAGCGAATTCATAGGACTTGAGTTTGCGATTCTCTTCTTCTTGGAGTTTGATCGTGATTTGAGCCCGATGCGAAGGACTCGCCGAACTGTTTACGAAATTACCGCTGGATCCGCCGCTGCCGATGACCGTGGATAGACTGACGATTTCCGGATAAACGGACAACCTCTCTTCCACTTGTGACACGATTTTGCCGGTTTCTTCCAACCGCAATCCCACCGGCGCCTCGATATTCACGAACATCAGCTCCGCGTCCGTAACCGGAAAAAATTCACTCTTGACCACCCCGACGATCGGCAAAGCGACCGCCGCCAAAAACAAAATGATTACCGAAATTATCGTCATCAACCTTCTTTTTTTCGTAACCAGAATCTTTCTCAGATATTTTTCATAAACCGGAATCAGCCGGTCGAAACGGATGATGCCGTGGATCAGCCGCGACAAAAACGCGCCGTCTTTATGATCGCCTTGGGACCGCAATTTTTCTTTGATCAATCCATCGTCGCGCCATTCGCGTTCCATCAATCCGGCATTGGCTTGCAGCACGGCTTTCCCTTGCCGGAAATACCAATCCAGCATCCAATAGGTCGCAATCGCACTGACAGACAAAAGCCCGGTCTTGGCAATCAAGTCCGGAACATACCAGCTGGAAATTCCCGCGGATATCACAAGGGCCAAATATGCGAAAAATGCCTTGCGGGTCAGGCGCACGCGCTCAAGCACCGCCGCCAACGGATGGTTTATAACCAGGGCGATAGCCAGGGACGCCAAGAGCGTCACCGAAACCGTAATCGGAATAGAACGGATATATTGTCCCATAATGCCGCTGGCGAAAAGCAAAGGCAAGAAAGCCCAAACGGTCGTAAGGGTCGTAGTGAACAGGACCACTTTGAAATCGTTCAACACCAGGAGAACCGCCTCTTCCGGCGTGAATTTTCCGGTCCGGAGATATTGCTTGGTAGCACTCACCACGACGATCGCGTCATCCACCAAAAGCCCGAGCGCCAAGATAAGCGAGATCATCGAAAGGAAGTTCAAGCTGATTCCGACCTCGAGCATCACGCCGAAAGTCGCGAAAAAAACCAGCGGGATCGCCAAACTCGCCACCAGCGCTTCCTTGAGCCCGATGACCAAAAATAGGATCGCGAAAACCAAAATGATCGTCAATGTGAAATCATGCACCAATTGGTCGAAATTTTTCCTGATTTCCTTGGCCGTATCGATAGTGATGTCATAGGTTATGCCGGCCGGAGCGTCTTTGATCATCTCATCCAGCTTCGTTTTCGACGCATCGGCCGTCTTGATGATCGAGCCGCCGGTCTTTTTGATAATATCGATATTCACACTATCGGACGGCTTTTCCCCCTGGCGGGAAAACCGGGAAAAAACGGTTTTTTTGATAGCCCGATCCCGCACTTCCGCCATATCTTTAAGATAGACTATCGCGCCGTCAGCCGTGTGGAAAACCGGGATATTCCCCAAAGCTTCCGCATCAAAAAAACGCGCGTCTATCCGGATGGCATAATTATATTCGCTTCCCTGGAAATTTCCGCCCGGAATCTGCGAATTAGCTTCCGCCACGATCCGATTAGCCTCCAATGGCGACAGGTCGTAAAAAACCAGCTTTTCCGGATCATAAGCGATTTCAAATTCGCGTTCATCCCCGCCTGAAACCATCACCTCGCGCACGCCGGAAATCTTTTCCAATTCAGTTTGGACGTCTTCGGCAAAATCCCGCAAAACGAAACCATCATAAGGTCCGGCGATCGAAACGGAAAAAATCGGCGTATCATCAACTGATATTTCGGTGACGGCCGGATCATTGGCATCTTCGGGCATTTTTTCTTTGGCATCATTGACGGCATCCCGCAATTTTCGGATACTGCCCTCCAAATCGGCATTAGCATCGAATTCCACCGTGATGGAAGAAATCGAATTGGAAGAATTGGACGTGACCTTATTGATATCTTTGAGGCCTGCGATTTCCGTTTCCAATTTCTTTGTCACCAAATCTTCGACGTTAGCCGGCGACGCCCCGGGGAAAACCGTCGTTACTACCGCGATCGGTATTTTCACCTCCGGATCGGATTCGACCGGCAAGGCGATATAGGCATAGATTCCCACGCCGGCCAACAACAACATCAAAAGGACTACCACCCGGAAATTGGTGATAAAAAAATTCAAAAAACCTTTCCGGAGTTCCGGACGGAATTCCAGTTTTTCAAGATATTGATAATCGGAAGATTTGTTGCCTTCGGACATATTATTGTATGGTTATTTTATTCCCGTCTTGGACCAGCCGGCTTCCATCGATAATGACCAGGCTTCCGGCCGCAAGATCAGTCCGCACTTCGGCATTCTCCCCGAAAATTTTCACGATTTCCGCAGGATTCTTCTTGGCTTGCCCGTCTTCCGCGATGAACAGATATGTTTCATTCTGTCCGACTGTCACGGCGGAAAGCGGCAATATTATCGAATCATCATCCGAAACTTCCCGTCGGGCATCGACAAAAACATCAACGACCGTCCCGATAGCCAAAGCGCCGACCTCAGACGGCACCGCCTCTACCAAAAATCTCTTTGTCACCGCGTCAGCTTGGATGGAAACATTGGCAATCTTAGCTCGGACCTCCTTGTCGCCGTTATCGACGGTTACCATATCCCCCGCCTTCACATTCGCCAATTCTTCCTGGCTCACATAAAATTTGATCTTAATCTTCTCAGGTCTGGAAACGGTTGCCAAAATTTGTCCGGCCGAAATCGAATCGCCGACCGCGATATTTTTAGCAGTCACATAACCGGCGATCGGCGCCTTGACCAAGCGGCTGTCCATCGCCGCATCAAGCGCGATCTGCGCGTTTTGTTTTTGTAATTTGGCGATATCCTTGGCAGTCTTATTATCTTTCGTATCATCCTTATCATAATTCCGTTTAGCCTGGTCATAAGCCTCATCGGCTTGTTTGAACGCGTTTTCCAACTGTTGGATCTGGCCGCTGGCAAACCCTTCTTTGCCTATCCCGACCAACCCAGCCGGATCATCGATCCGGACCAGGATTTTTCCGCGCGCCACTTGATCACCCAAGCGGAAATCCACCGCGGCCGCCGTCCCACCTGCTCCTGCCATAATATTTATTTCCTGATCGCCGGCGACAACCGCCGGATATTTGATCCGATCGCGCGATTCTTTCAAATCTTCGATTTTTTCAACACCCACCGTAACCGCCTGTTTTTCCGCGACGAAACCACCCAGGCTCTTTTCGCCTTCCCGGAAAGAGACCAGAATAATCGCCAGTCCCAGTAAAAAAATGGAAATAAAGACTTTACGCCTATTTTCTCTAATTATCCGCATCATATTTTTATTGATTTATCCATTAAAAAGCATCCGATTATCTTACCATCAAAAACCGCTCCAGTCAAGCACGGAACGGCATTTCCGAACCTCGACCGCATCGGCGCCCTATAATACATCCCCGAAAAAAACAGGATCCCTATGGATCCTGTTTTGATATGCCGATTCCGCGGAACTAAATCCGCTCCCACGGCAAACCCTCTTTCCCGAAATGCCCATATGCAGCTGTCTCTTGAAAGATCGGCAACCGGAGGCCTAAAGTTTCAATGATCGCTTGCGGACGGAAATCGAAATTCTTTTTGACGATTTCCGCTAAGCTTTCTCCTTTTTCATTAAGCGCTTCCACCATCAACGGCTCAGCTTTGCCGATAGCATAGGCCACGCTCACCAAGCATTCTTTGGCAAGACCTTGGGCCACCATCTGTTTGGCCACATAGCGGGCCATATACGCGGCGCTGCGATCGACCTTGGTCGAATCCTTGCCCGAAAAAGCTCCTCCTCCGTGCGGCACCAATCCGCAATATGTGTCCACCATGATTTTCCGGCCGGTCAGTCCCGTGTCTGCTTCAAATCCGCCTTGGACGAAATTGCCGGTCGGATTGACCAGAATTTCAATTCCAGAAATATCCCCGATTACCGGTATGATGACGCCTTCGATGATTTGCTGGCGGATTTGGGCGCTGTCGATAGACTTGTCATGCTGGCAACTCACCAGCACGGAGGATATTTTTCCATCATGGACGCTGATCTGCGTTTTCCCGTCCGGCCGCATCCAAGCGAAATCCGCGTCATTATTCCTCAAATCTTCCATTTTTTTCGCCAGCTTATGTACTTTCACGACTGACTCAGGCATAAATTCCTCCGTCTCATCCGTCGCGTAGCCATACATTATCCCCTGGTCTCCCGCGCCGCCCGTATCTACTCCCTGCGCGATGTCCGGCGATTGTTTGACGATCCGCACCGAAATATCCAAATCTTGGTCGTAGCCGATTTTTTTATACACTTCCCGCGCGATTTTCTCAAAATCAATATCCGCTTTGGTCGTCACTTCCCCGCCGATGACCAGCGTACCGTGGCCGCCGAAAGTTTCCACCGCCACGCGACTCATCGGATCCGCTTTGAGACAAGCGTCCAAGATGGCATCGGAAATCTGGTCACAAACTTTGTCGGGATGGCCGGCCGTAACGCTCTCTACTGTATAGGTTTTTGGTTTATAAAGCATAGTCTTATATGGTTTTAAAAATTAAAAAATCCCTTTGCCGAAAAGAGATCTGAAATCGACCATTTATCTCTTCTCGGAAATTGCCGGCGCGCGATGCGCCGAAAAATCGAGCTGGAAGGGGCACCCTTTCCTGGAAGTCACTCCAAAATGGTTGCCGGATGGGTCGCTGAGCCAGTGCTCTGCCATCGCTCTTGATAAATATAGGCTTGTCCCTAAATAATTTTTCAAGTGGAAGTTTTTAGCGAAAAGATTATTTATGGGCGAGTCTATGTATTCAATTGTTTTTTGATTATAGCATAGTTCGGAAAAATGCAATAGCCAGCGTTTTCTGGATTACAAAAATCGCGACTGGCCAATTTTGCAATATTGGAAATAGTCCCTATAATATAAATGTTGTTAACCCTGGCTATAACTAAAAAATGCGAGGAGGAGGGTCATTATGCCTGGTCACGGAACAAACAAAATTGAAAGTAAAAAATCAAAAAGTCGAAGAAGCGGCCTGAAAACGCAAGGCCGGGACAAGCCTGTCCCAAAAAAAATCGCTGTCAGGCGACAAATCAAGGCAGATGAGAAACGGCATAATAATACCCGATATTAACACCTGACTGAATCAACTTGCCTTAAGCCATCAGTGCAGTGACACTGATGGCTTGAATTATTTTTGGATAATTTTGGAACGTTCCTATTTCTATATGGCGCATTAACACCGCCTAAATTCCAAAAGAGATTTCCACCTGTTCGTTAACGGACTATCGGAATATTCTTCGCTCCCCGAAAGGTCTGACTATGACCGAAGAAAGCTCCTCCTTAATGTCCCAATATGAAATTAAAAAGATAGCCCGTAAATATGATTCCCATTCCGACGATGCCTGCGAAAATAAGGATAAGTTTCGTTTTCATCACCTTTTTAAGGATCAAGAATTCCGGCAATGAAAGTCCGGTGACCGCCATCATAAAGGCCAGACTCGTGCCGATGCTTACGCCTTTTTCAGTCAGGACGCCGACCAACGGAATGACTCCGGCTGCGTTTGAATAGAGCGGGATGCCGACCAAAACCGCCAGCGGCACGGCGTACCATTTGCCGCTTCCGGCATATCGGGCCAGGAAATCAGCCGGCACATAGCCGTGTATCCAAGCGCCGATGCCGATGCCGACGACTACATATATCCAAACTTTTTTAATAATGTCCGCTGTATAATTTTTGGCATAATCCGTCCTTTGTTTCCAATCCATTTCTGGCAGCTGCAACCGCCCATTGGATTTGCTTTTATATGCGAACTCCTCCACTAAATTTTCCACTTTCAAATGCCCGATAATAATTCCCGAGATGATGGCTATGGCCAACCCGCTGGCGATATACAGCAAAGCGATTTTCCAACCGAACAATCCCAGAAGCAAAACCAGCGCCACCTCATTTATCATCGGCGAAGCGACAAGGAACGAAAAAGTCGTTCCGAGCGGCACCCCGGCTTCCAAAAAACCCAAAAACAAGGGAATCGCCGAACAGGTACAAAAGGGAGTGATGATTCCGAGAAGCGATGCCAGGATATTGCCGAAATATTTTTTCTCGTGAGAAAGGATGTTTCTGATTTTTTCCGGAGGCAGGAATGAACGGATAAGCGAGACTGAAAAAATAATCACAAGCAAAAGAAGGAAAATCTTGATCGTGTCGAATATGAAAAAGTTGACTGCGCCCGCCAGCAAAGTTCCCGGAATGATTCCGAAAACCACATAGGTCAGCCAGTCAGCTAAAATTTGGATAGGATAAAATATGTCCATTTGTTTTATCGATTATGGTTATTTCTCACAACACACCCCGCCAGCCTTGCAAATTCCGGCGTATTCGAATTGGATGGCGCTATGCGTGATACCGTATTTTTCTTTCAATACCCCGTTCGCTTTTATGATCAGTCCGTTTATTTGATCGCTATCTTGCTTCTCTTCCAAACAAGCGTGGCAGGAAAGAAAAACATCTTCCGAATTCACGGACCAAATATGCAAATCATGCACGCTTCGGACTCCGTCCAAAGAAACCAGGTCGTTATGGACGCTTTGGAAATCAATGCCGTCCGGCACTCCCTGCATAAAAATATGCAACGCTTGTTTGAGCACGCCAAGCCCGCTCCATAACATCATCAGCGCGATAACAAGGCTGATCGCCACGTCGATAACGGCTAAGTGCGTCAAGGCGATCGCGACAGCGGCGATGATTACAAAAACCGAAGAAAGCGCGTCATACGCCAAATGCAGATATGCCGATTTCATATTCAGGTTTTTGCCTTTTTCCTTAACAAGCAACGCGACGGAAAAAATATTACCCAAAAGTCCGGCGATCGCGACCGGAAGCATAATACCTAGGGAAATTTCCCGACCCGACCCCAGCCTGCCCATCGCCTCGATGATAATGATGATGGCGATAACGCAAAGGGACAGCGCGTTTATAAAGGCCGCGGCGACTTCAAAGCGCTTGAAACCGAATGAATGGCGTTTCGTCGATTCGCTATGGGAAAATCTCTCTCCAATATAGCTTATAATCAGCGAAAGCACGTCGGAAAAATTATGTCCCGCGTCAGAAAGCAACGCCAAACTCCCGGAAAGCAGGCCGCCGATATACTCGGCGATTACGATAGCCACATTGAATAAAATGACCCAGCCGATACGTTTTTCACTATGATCGTGCATATGCATAATTATTTTATATAGTTCTCAATTTTTTCCTTGATATCATTTACGCTTGGCACCATCCCGGCCAAAAGCACATTCCCATCAACCACCAATGCCGGCGTACTCATAATCCCATAACCGATAATGTCTTGGATATCGGTCACTTTTTCAACGACCGCCTCTATCTTCAGCTCCTCCAGGGCTTGCTTCGTGTTTTGTTCCAATCGTTGGCAGTTAGGACAACCGGTGCCCAGAATTTTAATATCCATTTGATTTATTTTATTACTTGATTAAAAATTTTCTTATATGCATTGATCGCCTTTTTATCCAAACCGTAGCGGATGAATTTACCCTCTCTCTTCTCAACTAGGAGTCCGGCGCCTTTCAATTGTTTGAGGTGATGCGAGGCCAGTTTATCCGATATGCCGACGGCCGGAACGATTTCGCAAACGCATTTTGAGCCGGTTTGCAAGACGCAAAGGATTTTCAGTCTGTTGGAATCCGAAACGGCGCGCAAAAAAGCGTATGCTTTGCCGACATCTTCCGCCTCAGTTGAATTTTTCACGCAACATCTGAATTCCATATGTATATCATCCTAATTTATATTAGAATGATACGCCCGCCTGGCGGATATGTCAATGGTCCGGATACCGGTACTTTTTCAGGATAAAAAATACCGCCCGGACGGAGGAATGCCCCCTATCCGGACAATGTCCCGCAACGGGAGAAAAAATTGGCATATCCATCTTCCAATCAGCAAAAAACCGCCCTTGCCGGCGGTTTTTTATGGTTATCCCAAAAAGATAGAATTATCGGAAAAGCCTCACTGCCCAACCGAATACGCTGAATTTGTTTTCATTTTGAGCGATAAAATTATCGATATTCACCTGCTCTTGCTCCAGCGTCCGGATTTGCGCTTGCAATTCGATCCTGTTCTGCTCGTTGTCCGCCTTGTCAGCCAACCGCTTCAATTGCTCGATTTGATTCCTGGCTTGGACCGTCTGGCCCCGCAATTCTCCCAAATTTTTATAACTCGTGCCTATGAAGAATGTTTTCACATCGCTCCTATTTTCAACGGCATATATCAAGTCGGCCGCCCGATCTTTCACATCATTTTGCTGTTGGGCGATCACCCTCACCTCCTGCCCGATTCCGCCTTCCCTGTCAGCTATGGCTAATAAACCTTGGACAAAATTAGCCACCGCACTCCTGTGCAATTCGGCAGCATCCTGGGGTTTGTTTTCTTTTTTGTCTTTAGCCACAACCTCGTTCTGTTCTTGGGTTTGGATTTGAGTTTCTTCCCCTTGGTTTTTAACCTCGTTTTTTTCTTGGACTTGGACGGCGTTCCCAGTTTGGCTTACCTGGGGATTAGCCTGCTCCGGCTTCGAACCTTGGTTAGGGTTCGCGCTTGACGCTTGGGCTTGGACGGCCATTCCAAACACCAGGAAAAAAGCAATCAGTAGTGTTTTTTTCATCTTTTCGTTTTTTAATAATTATTAATTTATTTGCTTCACATCGCCAATCGGATAGGACAACAAAAGAGGATGGAACCGAAAAAATAAACGGCGTGACTTTTTTAACTTGTTTGTATGGCTAGATTATAGCATACTTTCCATTACTCTTCGATTTTTAATGCCTTCCCTTCCACAATCGCTTCGGCGACCTTGGCTCTGGCGGAAGATAAAATCCGCGGAAATAAAGGGGTCGGATATCCATAATCCAGTCTAATTACGACAGTGCCTTTAAATTTACAAATTAAGCTCAATTAATTTTAAAAATTTCTTTGGCATTATTTCTTTCAATCTGTTTAAGAATTTCAGCGGGTAATTGTTCCAAAAATTTTCTGTGAGCTTTTATGTATGCGAACTCATTTGGCCTTTCCCCGGGCTTTATATCACTTCCCATCATAAAGCGTTCTGGATATTCTTTGAATAAAGCCAACCATTCAAGATTGATTCCGCTGGTTAGTCCTTGCTGTGGTGATGGTTTTGTCCCGCCATTTCCGGAGCTCAGTTGTTTTTCTCCCCTGCCCGCTCCCTTTTGCGGCTGCTGCTTCATCCCCACCCCGCCATCCATAAATGCAGTTTCGGTCTGGATTTTGACGCTTGAATATAAATTCGGATGTTTCTCAAATAACCGCCGCATCAATTCAATGGATCCAGATTTATAATCAGTCCTTGACCAAGCTGTATGGGACCAAATAATTTTTGTGTTTTTATTATGATCAAGAAGTTTTTCAAGACCAGCTATTCCTTCGTTCGCAGTTGCAACATCCATATGTATATCAATTGGCAAATCATACTTAGCTGCGATATCGCTCATAATAAACATCCATGGATGATCTCCTGGAATAGTCACATCAGCTCCTTCTCCTCCAAGCGATATATGTCTCAACGCAATCTCTCCAAAGCCCTTGTATTTACCCGATTTCATTGCGTCTTCAAGAAGAGCGGTGTATTTTTCTTCTTGTGATTGGGTATATCCTCCTTTCTTGATAACGATATCAAGCAGAGTCATCGCCTCTCCTCCGTACAATGAGATGAATCTATTTGGATATTTTTCTGAAGCGCTTGGAATCCCATACTCCTCTTGAGATTTTCCCATATAAATCGACGTTGGAGTCTCCATTATTATCATAGTATCGATACCTTCAATATCCATATTTTTAAGCATCTCTTCGAGAGACATCCCCGACGGCATGATATGCGTATGCACATCTATATACCGCCCCTCGAATTTTATAGCAGGCGCGGATATCTGCGTAGATGCGATCTCATTTTTTTCCAGTGAAGATATGGATTGACGTTGTGCTGATGAATCAATTGGCTGATTCGCTTTATTTATTATTGTAAAATATACGACTATGCCTGTCAGGAAGACGATAATAAATCCTAGAATTACGATAATGCTTTTTTGGTTCATAATATTGGTTGTTTAAAATTAAAAAATATTATTTACATCGAACGATTGGTGGTGTTAGGTGTTTTTTTATTAGGCTGTCCCCTTTGTTTTGGCGTTGAATTCCGACCTAGAAGCAACCTTTGCCGTAACTGTGTACGATTGAGTCACTCCGTCCCTAGCAGTGAGTTTATATACGACCGGCAAAGTAAAGTTTTGGGCGATGTCGGAACGCGGACGGATTGACGCGCCGTCAGAAAGTTTGATTGTTGGAACAAGAGCACTCACATTAGTGCCGAAAGGCACAGTAAACTTAACAGTCTTGGCTGTTTCATCAACAATTCCGGTAACTGCTGGAGATGCGAAATAAAATTTGAATTTATTCTTTTGTTTTTTAGCAAAAAGAATTATCAACAGCAATATGAACAACACAATACCTATGATCACCCAAATCCAGTTAAATTTATACTTTTCGTCCGTAAGGGGATTTTTTTCACTAGATGCCACAGGTATGCCATCAATTGTTATTCCCGGTGCCGCCTCACCCATGCCCAACGCCTCCAGTGCTGCTATGCCTGTCATTGTCTCGGCTGTTGTAGTTGTTGCTGCTGGATTTTTTTTTGTTTTCTTATCCGAATTATTTTTATGATCTGATGATTTTGTTTCGTCTTCATCTTCGTCTTCGTCTTCGTCTTCATCTTCGTCTTCATCTTCGTCTTCAGCTTTTTCCGTAACCGTAACCAGATATTCTTGAGTCGTTCCATTCTCAGCAGTGACTTTATATATGACCGGCGAAGTAAAATCTTGGGCGATGTCGGAACGCGGACTGATTGATATTCCACTGATGACAATCGTTGGCACAAGAGCATTTAAATCCGAACCGGAAGATACTTCCACTGCGATTGTGTAAGCGGTTTCATTAATGACACCCGTTCCCTCCGGAAAACTAAAAGATGTAATGGCTTTTGATTCACTCAAAGGTGCTATGGTAGCATAAGCGATTTTCTTTGGCTGGTCTGTTTGTTTTGCGGAAAAATACATTTTTAAAATTCCCGTAGCGTCATTTATGACAGATGGCGTATAAATTCGTTCATCACGATATGCCACTCCATCGCTTATATGAAATATCGGATTATCCAAACTTTTGATCCAAGTTTTACCATCGACTGAATACGCATAGCCAATGCCATCAAAACTTGAAGGATAGGCGCAACCCCCCGCACCATCATCCATGCCGCGACCGCTAAAAAAATAGTGGAAACCCGCAGAATCCCTAAGTACGGTTCCATAGGAAGAACTCAAACAATCCCAGCCTGCCACAGAAGAACCAGCTAAAATTGGATTGGATGAATATGCCGACCAATACACGCCATCCGAGGAATATGCAAGTCCGGTACCTTCCGAACTGCCGTCTGTGCCGTTGTAATACATTACGTATCGATAATTCCATGGTTCATTGCCGGTATTAGATGCATCCGATTGATAAAATAAAGATACCGGACCATAGCTGCCTCTGTTCCAACCGATACCCGAATCAGGATCCTGAATTAATTTCAAAGATGCATCTTGAGTCAATGATTGCTGGTTAGTCCAATTCATTCCATCAACGGATTCAGCCGTAGCTATCGCGGAAATACTATATAATTTTGAAATATCCCAAAACCAAATTCGATATTTTATCGTACCATCCGTACAGGGAACTGTTCCGAAACAATCTTCATCATACAAAATCTGCGCATGATGGGCACCAACCAGCCCAACCGTTGCTGTCGGATTATCCCAAGTTACACCATCCGAAGATCTAGTTATATACACAGCACCCGATCCGTCTGAATACCACATAGAATATGCCGGTTGAATGCCACCAAATCCGCCGGCATTATAAATAACACTGGGATAATATGCGTCACCCGAAGAAGGAGCAGTAAAAACAACGCCTTGGTCATTCCAATCCATATAGGATCGGCCGGTCGTAAAAGTCCACGAATAATCAGAACTTAATGCTACTCCGGAAATATCTTTGACGCCCGTTGTCACCGTGGCAGTATATTCAGTGAAAGGCAAAAGATCATTTGCCGACATAAAAGTCGCTGTTGTTCCTGCATAACTGACAGATCCAGCAATCGGTGTCGCGCCTTTGGCCAGAGTAAATGTTGATGAATTTATTGTTGAAGAATCCATTATTCCATTAAAGGAGGCAGTAATATTTCCGGTTGTCGAAATATTTATTGCAGCATCTGCCGGTGAAGTGTCAGATATTATCGGAGCAATCATCACTAAATTTGCCAAACCCAATTTCCACTGAATCCAATCAGAACTTGCGATATCAGAGTTATCCGATCCCAAAAACCAAACTTGATAATTGGAGGCTGTTTTTACCACTGAAGGCATCCAAACACTTCTTTTTCTCCATAACATTGAATCTTCCGTAGAAAATAGTTTCTGCCCGCGTATCCAATTGATTCCATCTGTTGATGAGGCATAACCTATTCCATTCAATGATTGATAGGTTGTGTCGGCTCCACCAGAATAAAAAGCCTCCCAAAAAGTTGGATTATTTTTAATAACCTTAAACCAGCCAATATGATCACTGTCGAAATCACCGCTAATAAGAGTCCCCTTAAATACTGGAGTTGCATAGCCAACCGAGGTGGGGTCATATCCGGTCCAATTATAGCCATCGCTTGAAAAAGCCATCACAACGAGTTCTTTGCCGGCAAAATCACCTGCCTCCCACTGTACATTTGCATAAATCCTAAAAGTCCAATCCATTCCACTATTTGACGCTCCCGCAGTATAAACCACATCCGCAATTCCATATGTCACTCCTGTTTGCGCACTATATACCGCCGGTCCAAACTGTGAAACATTGATACGGTTATACCAGCTGATTCCATCCGGTGATTCGGCATATCTCCACCCGGCTATGCTATTTTGATTCAAGCCCGCATACCACATCCTATAATACATCATGTCGGAGCTTGGATTATCTCCAATATTTTCACCTGAAAATCCGGAATTGAAAAACTTTACATTAGCGTGATATTGAGCATCATTGACAATAGGATTGCCAGAATACGGTGTCCAATTTATACCATCCGGCGATTGAGCCAGATTAATCGAAATAAAATCATCTCCAGCATAATAGACCTTGTAATTAGTATCATCCTTAATTACAAAAGCCTGATCAGGAATTAGCGTTGAAAAAACAGGACTGGTTTTTTCACTAACCTCAAATTCAGAACTAGCTAGCGTCCTGTTGACCTCTATTTTAAAAAAAAACAAGCCAAAAACAATATGGCCTGCAATAAATAAAAACAAAATTGGATTTTTTTTCATTTTCTCCCCTGTTTTTATGCTTAAAATATTGCCTTTTAAAAGACTAACACGATTTAATTGTATATTAAAAATACGTAAAAATCAAATAAATAAACAGCTTTTTATCAAAAGCTGGTAGGCAAAGATGTTTCATTTTATCGCGATAATCAAACAGGCTATTTAGCAAAGCTGAAATGCCCTTAAATAAAGAAAAGCTAGAGCTCTTAGTTCTAGTTATCCAGTGATGCTCCGAAGTATGGAAAAATTCAGAACCGCATTTTTATAAAAACAAAAAACCCACCTAGCAGCACAGATGGATTTCTGCTTTCTGCTGGTGGGTTGTAATTCCTTAAGACTTTCCTTTAAGGCAACGAAAGGCCTTGCGGTACAGTCGTTCATTGTCGTAGCCAAATTCCAAAGCTGGAGGTATGGAGTCTTCAGAAAACCACATCAAGGGATCCGCCTGAAGACTCTGGGAAGGAGCATCACCCTTGATTTGTACGAGGTACACGGGCGCGACTGCATGGTCTTTACCAGGATCCTGCATCCACAAATCGTTCGGGTTGTCTTTCCGATATTGGGACATGCACAGAGACTCTTCCGCCATTATAATTTCAACACCCAGATCATCCCGAAAGTGCCTGCCAAGCGCGTCTTGCAGACTCTCTTTCATTGCGATCTTTCCTCCCACCACGACAAGCTTCCCAGGATAAGGGCCCGTGCGGCGTCGCATAGCCAGCAACTCCATCTCTCCCCTTTCGTTAAGCTGCCATGGTATGCCGTCCACGCAAGCCACCGGGCCCATGGCTTTGTATAATGCGAATGCTGCCGGAATTAACCAATTTCCATTCCCAAAAATTTCCTCCACTCGCGCCAACAAAGCACTGGCAAGCTCACTGATCGGAACCTTACTTAGATCATATTCCATTTCAACACCTCCCTTGAAGTAGACATTATTTGGAATCATATTCACAAACTGACAGCCGAACAATCAATAATTTTGATTATTCAACTGCCAGCTCGTGCCTTATTTTTAAAATAACAATGACAATAGAAATTAGCATAAAATCAAAAGAAGTCAAGTCCACACATTAAAAAATGGATTGCTGAGTCCATTTCATACAGATACTCCGAGCCCTGAAGAAGCCAAAACCGCTTTAAAAAAATCATAGCAGCCGCAGTATTACACATATCGTTGAATTAACTTAACTTGGCATAAGTGTTATTATTAAAAAACAAATAAGCTGCGCCAGATGAACAAAGAAGTCTACAAATTCATATTCCGAACCTATGGCCATAACCTTGAACAATGGATCGGTTTTTTCGCTGAGGTTTTCCGCATAGCCGTTATGAGAGTATATATGGCTATCGCCATAGCACAAGTTACGGCCAATGTCGCTTCAGGAAATTTTGATGCTGCAAAAAAATATACGCTTTATTTTTTCTTTGCCTATCTGGCTGCAGCTATAATCGGTACGCTTGGCGAAATATTGTCCAATTATACGGAAAGCAAGCAATATGCGAAGCTGTCGGTAGCTTTTTATCAAAAATTAGTAGGCAAAGATGTCTCATTTTATCGCGATAACCAAACCGGTTATTTGGCGAGTATGTTCAGACAACACCTGGATGCCTCCATGCTTTTACTTCGCTTCTTTCGAGGCGAGGCCCTGGGGTCTTTTATCGCGCTTGTTGTGCCGCCGATAGTGCTCTTTTTCGCATCTCCCCAAGTCGGGTTGATCGCGGCTACGATTGTTTTGATTCAATTTATTTATGTGACGTGGTCATCATCAAAGGTGAACAAATACCGCCGCCTTTCCCATGAAATATATCGCGAGGTGACCGGGGAAGTTTCCGATGTAATAACGAATATCATCGCTTTCAAATCAGGCGGAGTGGAAGACAAAGCTCGGAGCCGGATGGACGGACTTGCACAACACGAGGCCAGTTCTTTTGAAATACGGCGCAGAACGGCTGCGTTATTAGATTTACCAAGAAACATAATAACGGCATGCGGAATTACAACCGCCGTTTACTTCATCGTATCTAAGTCTTCCGGGGCCGACCCTCAATCCTTGGGCTTAATAGTACTGACGCTGACATATATGTTTCAAATGATTCGAAGCGTAGATATATTGCCATCCCTGATAGCAAGCCATGACGATTTAGTTACAAAGGCTTATCCCACCTTGGATTATTTAAGCGAGAAATATGAAACGATACGCAATCCAGCTAATCCATTGAAGTTATCCATTAAAAAAGGGGCTATCAGCATTGATAAAGTCAATTTCAGCTATCACTCACGATCGCATAAAAATAAACGAATATCGGTCTTTAAAAATCTTACAATAAAAATCAAAGGTGGCGAACAGGTTGGCATCGTCGGATTAAGTGGCGCCGGCAAAAGCACCCTGGCAAGTCTATTGCTTCGATTCGATGAAATAAACAGCGGCTCAATCAAAATTGATGGTATTGATATCCGAGATGTAAAACAAAGCGAACTGCGACAAAAAATAGCCTATGTCCCGCAAGAACCCTTGCTTTTCCATAGAAATATCAAAGAAAATATCGCTTACTACAATTACGACATAGATGACGCCGACATTATCTCAGCAGCCAAAGCGGCCCATGCGCATGAATTTATAGAAAAATTACCCGATGGCTATAACACGATCGTCGGCGAAAGAGGTGTTAAGCTGAGCGGCGGACAAAAACAAAGAGTGGCAATTGCTCGCGCCATTCTTAAAAAAGCACCCATTATGATTTTCGATGAGGCCACCAGTGCGCTTGATAGCGAAAGCGAGCAGATTATACAGCGCGCACTGCCGGAAATCATAGGAAAACAAACGGCAATAGTCGTGGCTCACCGCCTAAGTACCGTCGCAGGTCTTGATCGCATAATCGTTATGCATGAAGGGAAAATTGTTGAATCCGGAAGTCATGAAAAATTATTGGGTTTGCAAGGACGTTATTATTCCTTATGGAAAAAACAAACTACAGAATTTTGTTAAAAATGGAATAAAAAAAAGCCGGGAGGAAAGATTCCTGCCGGCTAACTTGCCTGGTCGCGAGTGTCTCAGGGGGCGATTGTCTCGAGATGATCGAGACTCTCCTGGAAGTCACTGATCCGCTGCTGCGCATACCATTCCGAGTGCGCAATACAGTAGGCCATCAATCTACGGAAGAAATCCCTTCTGAACCGAAGGTATTCTTCGTACAGATCGGCGGGCACAAGCGTCAGCTCATACCTGAGGGCCATGAGACAACTGCCGGGACACTCGGCGAGTTCCTCAAATTCCATAATCTCATGGAGCACCTGAGGTTCGCGGAATTGTGCCGGGACATCCTCGGAGATGAAAAAGGACCTCTCCCCGCCATCCTTGAGGCATCCCACGAAGCCCGGAAGATCCTTATTTACATTCCTTGAAAGGATCGCATAAGGAATCCCCTCCCCATGCAGTGCTACTACGCCGTATCCGACGGCATTATCCTGAATTACTTTGGGCCAAATCTTTTCCATTCTTCTCTCCTTGTTCTAGGTTTTAAACGCATGGATTATTAAATTCGAAAGAACAAACAAAAATAGCACGCGTAGTGCCACTTGTCAATATCCTGTACAAGATGAGTGTATAGGTGACAAGCATAGTGAAACGGAATCATCGAAATAACAAAAAGAGGTTTTCATAAACCTCTTTTTCATGATTAAAGGTTCCTTATTATTCTTTATAAAGCAAAAGGATTGAAATCCGTAGAACGGTCGTAATAGTCTTCGTCCTCTTTTCTTTTCAAAAATTCAATCGCCTTGTATGTTATGGGGGTGAAAATAATTTCAACGGCTGTTTTGAAAATATAATTAGAAACGAATACCGCGATTAACAATTCAGTCGATAATATTCCCCAGAAAGCGATAAAAATAAACAATATCGTGTCTATGCCCTCGCCGACCAACGTCGAACCGATCGTCCGCAACCATAAATGCCTGCCCGCGGTCTTTATTTTCAATTTAGCCAGGATATATGAATTGGAAAATTCTCCGGCGAAATACGCGATCAAACTGGCCAAGACGATTCTTGGAGTCAAGCCTAAAATATTTTTAAACGCCTCCTGATACGGCCAGTCTCCCGCCGCCGGCAACGCGGTCACAACCATCAGCGTGACCGCCATGAGACCGGCGCTAAAAAACCCGACCCAGAACACTTTTTTGGCTTTTTTATATCCATACACTTCAGTTAAGATATCCCCGAAAATATAGCTTAACGGAAAAAGCAAAGTTCCCCCATCAAAACTGAATTGCCATAGCTGCACTATTTTCGTGGAAGCGATATTCGAAATCAACAGCACCGCGACAAACAGCGCCATTATGATATCGAAATAATAATATTGTTTACTTGCGATTTTTGGCATACATCCACCTTATCACAAAAACTGAAATCCATATAACTTCAGACAAAAAAATTCATAATCCGATCCTACTTGTATTCCAAAATACCCCTGGGTTGGCATTCCAAGGCCTTGCAATCGCCTCCAAAGTTGAAAGGCGGATAGCTTTTGCCCTCCCATTCTTCAAGATAGAAATATTGGCCAGCGTGATACCGACTTTTTCGGCAAGCTCGGTGACGCTCATTTTCCGCTTCGCCAACATAATGTCAATGTTGATAATAATTGCCATGATTTTTTCTTTAAATCGTTAGGTCGTTTTCAGATTTCATATCTACGGAATTTTGTAAAAGCTTTTTAAATAAGGCTGCCATGGTAGCGATTACGATGAAAATAAAAGCAGCTACGATACTCACGGTGATAAATCCCGTCGGATCGTCATCTCCAGCATGAAATATCCATATGTACAGTGCCGCCATCACAATTAAGCTGCCCAGTACGATTGCACAATATCCTATAGTCCTTAGAGCCTTCACGGAGTTTAGTGAAAATACTTTATTTTGCCTGATGTACCCGAGTAATTTGAACGTCTGATACAGGGCGACGAAAAATGCGATAGACGCTAGGTACCCGTATATAATGAAGGATCAGCGTAAACACTGAAAAGGTCTAAGTTTGCGGCTCTCCCTTCGGTCAAGGGAAACCGGATCATAATGGCCAGCACCACGATGCCGATGAGCACAGTGATTACCTGAAGAAATACTATCAAGCGTTTTTTTGCTTTGGTCTAACCCCAAGCAAAAAAATTCTACTATAAATTTACTAATTCCCTCTCAATCATTCCGGTATAAATATTGATATATTTTCTAAAAATCTCATTCTCCGGCTCTATCGACCTTAATTTATCAATTTGATCCAAAAACTGCTCCTTGGTTTTAACCGGACGGTCTTCCTCCTTATTTGTTTTCCAATCAATAAATTTTTTGCCCTTATACCTTTCCAGATCCAGATATAAGTTGCGTATGGCAGACACGATATAATACTCCAATTCTCCAGTTACCATGTTGTCCGCCAATTCATCTTCATCAATCGATTCTCTTTTGGTGATTCCCTGCCCGCCTCTTAAATATTCAGCTATTCTTTTTCTGTACGGCGCCAGGTCAATCTCTTTTCTATTGTCAATATCCTTCTCCATATCCTGAAATATCCGCAGAAATTCCGGTTCTTTATTGATTACCATTTTTATTGAAGACTCTGGCAATTCTAAGGGAACGGTAATTTGCTTCTCCTTCTCCAACTTGGCCCACTCACCGTTAGGCAACCTCTTATAGTCAGGATGTATGCCGGGATACCTAATATCTCCCTTATTTTTTTCAGCTATCGGCTCTTTGGACATGGCATGCTGATGATACTCCCATATGACACGCGTCCTAACAGTTTCAGCTATGTCATCCGGGATCTGGTCGGGCGTGGAGAAAAAATTCGGTCTTCCTTCACTAGTACTGTATGCCTTATATTCCTCCGTCGGCTCAATCACCAAAACCACGCAATCATCATCTGATAATTTTTCCAGATCGATCTTGTCCCGATCTTCCGGATCCAAGTGTCTAAATCTCGTTTTCAAAGAATTCCCCTTTTTTTTAATCAATCTATCCAGAAACCTGAAACCTTCGATCGGAGACAGGGTCAAGTTGGGATAATGTTCTTTGGAAACAAAACTATCTTTCTTTATGATATTGTCCGCGAGCTGTCTGAAAGTGCCATGGCAAAAATAGCGGTACTTCGGCCGCTCGTTTCTTTCGAAGTGACTTTTAGTTGGTTTTTCTTTATCATTACTTACAAAATTCAATTCGTCTTTTTTTGACTCATCCCCTATCACCTCAATATCCCTACGCAATTCTTTTAATTTTTCCTCGTCCACACTAACTTTATCTTCCTCTTCTTTTTTCAATGCCTGCTCCGATTTTACATAGTCATCTCTATTCGGTTGGCCATCCTCATTTCTTTCCGCTTTTAATTTAAGAGCCTCCTCTCTTATACTATCTACTTCTTCTTGCGCCTGTTCCAAAGAATATCTTTCTGACATAAATCTTATTTGCTTATTATACTTGCATTATACCAGGTTATGTCATGAGTTTGAAACACCTTTTAATAAAACTGGTATCAGTATGGATTCCCCTAAAATCAGAAGGAATTATAAAAAAACCACCCCCGACAAAAATAACTGGAATTTAGGCCTGGCCTACAGAAACAAAAAGAGTCTATTTGCATATCAGAATTAAAGTAATAAATATAATAATTGAAATGGCGAAGGGGGATGGCTTCTTTGAGCCACCCCCCTTTTTTTTCAATAGAATCATGCTTTTAACTGCTCGAGCTTTTTCTTAAATCGGATAACGGCTTCATTCCCGCCTTTTTTCTGAATTGCCGCGAAGAGTTCGTCTTCAGTCCATTCGGCATTTTTCCCTGTCATTATGCATTGATAAGGCGGAACTAATCTATAAAACTCATAGGCTTGCCAAACACTACAGGGTACAGCGCCTGAAATAACCATTTTATCCAATCCATCACTCAAGATACAGGCGGAGCAGAGAAGTCCCCTATATTCACGACTGTAAAATTCCAGTCGCATCTTCAAACACCAGTCCTGGTAATACATCCTTCCTTCAGGGGAAGACTTATTCACTGCCCCCTTTTTTTGACTGTCCTTCGAATGAATAACACCGAATTTTGAAAGTTCGGAGATAATCTTCTCCATAATTTCTCGAGCATCAGCCAAATTCTTTTCATTTTCCGGCGTCCTTTTTCTACTGCCGTCCTCAAAGTCTCGAACATCAAGCTGTATGCGATGCTCAAGCATTTCAATTGTTCGCCAGTAACCCATCTCAGTTTTTGGCCACTTTTTCAACTCCATTCGTCTACCCCCTTTTTTTTGACTTTGATTTGTAAAAAATACAAATACGCTATTCCCTAGTTTGATATTAAAGGATACTGCAAAAGCTGCCAAAAGTCAAACGCCAGTTCATGCCCCCACCCAGAGCAATAAAAAATAAGGTCTCTCTAAGCCTCGTTTTGCTAGCTCCATCTAATAGACGATGCTAGAACCTCATTTTCTCTGCGTAATTTATAAAAGCCGCTCTCATCACTGGGAGCGGCTTCGTGATTTTAGTTCAGTCTATCCCTCTACTTCAACCTGAAAACCGCCGTAAGCCATCCGTTTCATATCAAAAGGCGCGGACATATCCTTGCTTCCTTCCATCTTCTTACTCATTTCTTCCATCACTTTAGCATTGACCTCATTTCGATGTTCTTTGGATTTAAAGACTATGAAAGAAAACCAAACCGTATCCCCGCTTGTCGCTCCAGCCATTTCAGGAAATGCACGCGCTTTTTCACCACCCATTTCCTGGGCAGCAAGGTCATCACCTCGGGATTCATAGTATTCAAGCGCGCCATACTTTATCCACATATCGCGGCCGTCTTGGGCCATTTTCTTGTATTCCTCAACTTTGTCTTTTGGAACTACAAGCACAAATCCGTCTATATATTTTGCCATAATAAAATTTTAATAATTACACCAGTTACTACAACAAGCCGCGCAAATAATTACAAGCGATGTTGGATCCGAAATCAAAAAACAAAAAAAACGACTTTCAATGAGTCGTTTTGACATTATGCTCGCTTGTGCACAGCAAGGATGATCCTCAACTAATTTTACAAACGAACTCCGCAAATCATTTGCTGCTAAAATTTGTCAGAATAACGACTTCTTTCTCATGGATATGTCCATCTTTACTGTGTCTTTTGATAAAAAACTTCCTAGCACTTTCTTTGATTTCAGCCGACATATCATGCAGATGCCGCATGCCTATCCACTCCAAGACCAGATTGCCGTTTTTATTAAGAATATTGCCTTTTGTCAAAACACCGGAAAATATCGTATCAAATTTTTTGACTTTGATCCTATGCGCGCTAAGCCCGCTCAGTAATGAATCAATTTCATTCCTTGATGACCCATATTGATCGTCGGTTATTTTTTTAAGCCCGCCCAAAAAAGAATTTGCGTCATTCACCACGAAAACTGCAACTCCATCCTTTTTAAGCATTTTTCTTATCTTATCCAGATATGAGTTATTTCTAAAGGTATAGATACTATGGATGAGAAAAATGATGTCATATTTGCTCTGGGTGGAAAATTTTTCGAAAGTACTCTTTTTTGTGGCAATGGGATACTTTTTCTTGGCCGATTCCCTGATGCAGTTTTTTATAAATTCTTCTGAAGGCTCCACCAGATCGGCTTCGGCAATTATTTCTTTTTGTTTGAATAAATCAAGAAGATGTCTTAATCTTTTTCCATCTCCGCCACCAACATCCAATATCTTTAGTTCTTTTTTATTTCTAATTTTAGGATAGACGATATAAAAAACATTAGAAATCAATGAATCTTTTTTTCCATAAAGTATGTTTTTGAATTCGTTGTATTTATAGGCTCCTTCCGAGGAATTCAAATAATCCAAATACTGTTTTTTTACATCTTTCATAAACAAAGTCTAATACTTTATTGTGCCCTTGTCTAATGTTTGAGCCTGTTTTATAGCAAAAAAGAGCCTTCATTTGACTCTTTTTGAAGTGGGCTCGGCAAGTGGCATACTTATGGAACTACAAATCTTGTTAATTCCTATCCAAATATTGAATATTGCTTGAAGCAAATGGATGAATTACTACAAGAATAGGCTTATATAAAACTAAGAGTCCTGCCAACCATTCGGTCAACAGGACTCGCTTTATCATATTTCCACTCCCACCTCTTTAAGCATTTCCACAATTACTTCTGTGGGAATACCCCTGAGATAATTGTTATAACTGCCAATTATGCTTTCAGGGAAAGCGTGACTGTTATGCTCCAGTGGATCGTAGCCGATGGCGTAGGTATTGAAACGAGGGTCTTGGTCAAGATAGCGGTTAATCTCAGAATCGGAGATGTTTCGCATTTTGATGTCAGTTTTTACTGCTCGTGAGACAACTTTGTCATCCGTAAGGTCAATGAGATGGATACCAGTATAAAACTGATGATTCTTGCCTGAAAGCATCCTGAGTCTGTCAAAACCTTCCTGTCTTGATTTCGGTTTTTCCAGCACCTCGCCTTCAAACCAGCCAACTGAGTCAAATCCGATGATTATGCCATCGCTGTGATTTTCTGCCACAGCCTCAGCTTTGAGCTTGGCAAGATGCATAACCAACTCTTCAGGGCTGTCGGGTCTGCCATCAAAGTATTCATCAACATTACTACCTTCCGTTTCAAACGGAATTCCGAGGAGTGCAACGGCTTGTTTACGATACGGGGATGTGGTTGCCAATATGATTTTCTTCATTTTTGTGAATCCTCCTTGTTGGATTGTATAAGAACCAGTCCTATACATTAGCAAGGATTTATTATATGGTCAATTCAAATTGTTGCTAAAAATTCATCCATATCCTTATATCTTTCTTTGAATACAAGATACAGAGTTTCTGGTTTTTCTGGTTCTCCAATCAAAATCAAGGGCTTTTCTAAACCAAAGGCTATTCCTGCTTCCATATGAGCTGAAGTTCCTGCTGGCAAAAGCAGTATTACCTTTTCAGCATTTTTCAATCCTTTCAAATCATCCTCAAATATTTTTTTGTAATATTGGTCATTGTGAAAATCTTTAACGGATTCAAAGGCTTTCATTTGCTCTTCTGGATGAGCATCAGCGTTATTTGGGTCAGCTGGCAAAGCACAAAAGTTGTAGCAAGTCTTGCCTTTTTCTTCTATCTTCTTTATCAACAATTCACATTGCTCCTTGTTTCTGAATCTTGATATAAGTGTGTAGTCTGTCATATTTTTTACTAATAAATTTTTACAAATACTCTTTTATCTTTTCAATATTTCCATCTAAAATTACTGGTTCAAAACCAAGCATTTCATATTTGTGATTATTTTGATTTTCGCTATAAGGGAATAAAAAGAATATCTTTTTATTCAACCACCAAGCAACACTCAAATCACGATACGCTCCAGGACCAACATATCCATCAATTCCGTGTTTGGGATAATTAAGAATTATAAAAGCATCACTTTTAGCAACTAACTCCGCATCTCCTCTGCCTACACCAAGTTCCTTCATAAATGCAACATCCGTTTTTTTATTAGGGTCTTCAATTACGTGCTCGGTGTCCAGTGGAACATATACTTCAAATCCCATATTCTCAAAAATATTTTTTGTGTCTTTCATTTGCTGAGCGAAAGTCATACTTCCGCCAATCATTATCTTTTTCTTCATTTTTTTATCAATTCAAAATTGTATAGCAAGGACGGTCCTCGACTAAATTATAAGTTTGTATTATTAATGTAATCAAATATCATTCCTCTAGGTGCAATTTTCCTCTATCCTTCCTATTCTTCATTCCAACAACTTTTTCTAAACAAAATTTTTTGTATCCCTCAATATTTTCGAATTGACTAGCAACTACATTCTTTTGACATCCGATTCCAGCAGAGCCCAAATATTCTGGAAAGCTGCACCACGGATATTTTTCAGCATTCTCTATCGTATGAATTTGACTGTTGCAATTCACATAGGCCGATAAATACAGAAGTAAATCATTTGAATCAATATGTACTGATTTGAATCTTCCTTGGAGCAGAACACCAGATCGCTCATATTTCTTATTAAAATACATCGCGTGTCCCGTACAAATTTTTTTCATAAAAGTCGTGATGCCATTTTCTTTGTTTTCCCTTAAGATGAAATGAAAATGATTTGAATTCAGGCAATATGCCACAATATCCACCAATCTATCTTCCGGTAGAGGACGGTCCTCGACTCCTGATTGTCGCAAATCTTTCACTGCCCATCCAGGCTTTTCGGTATTGAAAAAAATCATTGAATCTAGGAAACGCAAAAAGTCAATGTCTTTATTAAATATATTGCGCCTTTCTACTCCACGATTAAAAACATGATAATATTCCCCGACGATTAATTTTTCCCTTCTTTTCATAACTGCATAGTAGCACACAAATGCTTTTCCGGTCGAGGACGGTCCTCGACTAGACACTCATTTTCCCAAAATAAAAAGTGCAAGGCTCCGCGACCAGGATTCGAACCTGGAACCAATTGATTAACAGTCAACTGCTCTACCATTGAGCTATCGCGGAACTTCGCACTCTTTCATGAGTACAAAAACTAAATTTTCAAAAATTGCTTGAAACAAGCAACAAAACCAGTATAGCAAGTATTTTTTCGACTGGCAAGGGCTGGTTGGTATGTAAAAAGCCCTGAGAAACAGGGCTTTTTACATATTCAAGGGTTTCTAATAATCTTTCAATTTCTTGACGCCCTTGTGCTCTCTGATCTTTTCCAGGGCTTTCGATTCGATCTGGCGGATACGCTCGCGTGTCACGCCGAATTCCTGGCCCACTTCCTCCAGGGTGTGCACCACCCCGTCTTCCAAACCGAACCTGATTTTCAAAATTTTCTGCTCGCGCGGCGTCAGCGAGTCCAAGATTTCCGTCACGTGGTCGCGTAAAAGTTTCCGCGAAGCGACGTGATGCGGCATTACCGTTTCCGTATCTTCGATGAAATCCCCCAACACGCTGTCGTCATCGCTATCGCCTACCGAAGTTTCCAATGACACCGTTTCTTGGGAAATCTTCATAATGTGGCGGATCTTATCCACTTCGATGCCCATCTCCACTGCCACCTCTTCCGGTAACGGTTCGCGTCCCAAATCCTGCACGAGCCGGCGCGTGATTTGCGTATACTTATTGATCGTCTCCACCATATGCACCGGAATGCGGATCGTACGGGATTGGTCAGCCAGCGCCCGCGTGATCGCTTGGCGGATCCACCAGGTCGCGTAGGTGGAAAATTTATAACCTTTGGTGTAGTCGAATTTTTCCACGGCGCGGAACAAACCAATATTCCCCTCTTGGATCAAATCCAGCAAGGAAAGGTTGTGCGAACGGCCGACATATTTCTTGGCGATGCTCACCACCAAACGTAAGTTAGCTTCGGTCAGTTTCTGTTTAGCCACCGGATCGCCCTTTTCAATCCTCTTAGCCAGGGCGATTTCCTCTTCCGATTTCAAAAGCTCCACCCGGCCGATTTCGCGCAAATACATCTGCACCAAATCGGAAGAAGCTTCTTCCGGCACATCGATTTCTTTCTTTTTCTTTTTCCTGCCGGCTTTTTCTTCCTCGATATCCTCGACGATCTTGTCAGTTTCCATCTTCAACATATCATCCGATCCCAGGACCCGCACGCCGACTTCCTCCAATTTTTCATATAAATTCCCAAGTTCCTCGATATTTTTTTCCGCGTCCGGAAAAGCATGCAGAATCTCGTCTTCGGTTATGAATCCTCGCTGCTTGCCCCGATAAACCAATTCTTCGACGACGCTTTTTTTCTTTTCTTCTTTCGGCTTGAACGGAACGACTTTCCCGCCTTGGCTGATTTTTTTCTCGGCGCGGCTCATCCCGACTTTGGCTTTTCCCGGATGGACTGGCGCGACGGCGCTGGCGATTTTTTTGGCCACGACCGGCTTTTTGGCAAGCGCCGGTTTTACCGCCTTTTTGACGGGTTTTTTAACAGCTTTTTTAATCCGGACCGACTTAGGGCGCACGGTTTGTTTTTTGGGTGAAGTTTTTCCCACACGGGCGGATTTGGCTTTTTTCGCCAGATGGACGGGCTTAGCAGTTTTTTTAACTGTCATTTTTTTTATTTTTTTAGTCGCAAGTTTTTTGCTGTTTTTCTTGTTGGCCATATTATAAATATTAATTTAGCTCCTTATTCAATGCGGATTGTTCGACATTGATTTTGGAATATTCTTCCGTTAAAAATTTTACCGCACCTGCGTCATTATTTTTCTTAGCGATATCCAAATCCTTGGAAATCTTATCCAGCCAATCTTTATTGAGTTCATACTTGATCTTACGCAGCCTGTTTCTCGCTTCCACTGCCGGCTTTTCAAAAACGACTTCTTCCAGCCCGTTATCCAATCCGACCCGGTAACGGTTTTCAAAATATATTTTCTCAGCGTTGACCGCATCAGCGCGCGAATCGATATTCTTAACCAATCCGTCAAAGCTAAAATTAAAATCCGGACCCCTTTGGATCATAGTATTCAGAAGGCTGTCTTTCGGAAGATATGACAAATCTTCCGTTTCTACCAGCTCTTTCCAAACATCGCCATAAATAAGCATCAATCCGATCAGGTCCTTCGTAAGAGTTTCGATTTTCCCCAAAGGGGCGAAGACTTGGCGTTCAGGCAGCAAGTCTTGTGAAGTTTTCATTGCTCTTTCCCTAAGACTAGCTTTTTTTAGCATATCCGTCAATATACTATCTTCGATATCAAGCTCGTTTGCCAATTTTTTCAGCCAGTGGCTTTTCTCGATATCATTTGCCAAGCAACCGATCATATCCAGCAACTCTTCCGTGATTATTTTTTTATCCCCCACTTTTTCCTTATCATATTTCGCGAAGATATTATTGAAAAAATATTCCATCGCCGGCTTGGCCTGTTCCACCGCCTCGCGCAAGACTTCCGGACTGTTCTTAGCCAGATCGGCTGCATCCTTTTCGCCAGGCAATTGAACCACTCGCACATTGGCTTCTTTTTCAAAGCACAGCTTGATGCTTTTTTTCGTCGCCAATTCCCCGGCATTATCCATATCGAAACACATCCTGATATTATCCGTATACCGTTTGATGATGGCGAGGTGTTCCGATGTCAGCGCGGTGCCCGACACTGCGACGGTATTTTTCAATCCAGCCTGATGCGCCGCAATCACGTCCATATTGCCTTCCACCAAAAGCACGTCGCCGGCCTGTCTGATTTCGCCTTTGGCCCGGTTGATACCGTATAGAATCCTGCTTTTATGGTAAACTTCGGTTTCCGGCGTATTTACATATTTAGCCTGCGACTCGTCTCCACCCGGCGCCACCCGCGCGCTATAGCCTACAACTTTTCCATTCGTATCCATAATCGGAAACATTATCCGATCGCGGAAACGGTCATAATATTTATCCGCTTGGTTTTTCTGGCTCTCCACTAGCAGGCCGGTCTTAGCAATCTCATCTTGCGTAAAACCATTTTTGACTAAAAAATTCAAAGTGTTTTTCCAGCCATCCGGCGCATAGCCTAAGCGGAAGTCCTTAATCGACTGATCGCTTATGCCCCTCTCGCGCAAGTAGTCTAGGATTTTCCTACCCCCTGCGGTTTGCAACAAATGGGCTTGATAGAATTTCGTAGCCATTTCCAAAATATCCGAAGTTTTGTTTTTTTGCTCGGTCAGCCTTGGATCTATTTTTTTAAGCTCAATTCCGGCTTTTTCGGCCAGCAATTTCAAAGCTTCACGGAATTCCAAGCCCTCCATTTCCATCACGAATCCGAAAATATCCCCGCCCTTCTGACACCCGAAACAATGCCAGATCTGTTTATCCTCGCTGACCATAAAAGACGGGCTTTTTTCATTATGAAAAGGGCATCTGGCGCGATAATTGGCGCCTGCCCTTTCCAGTCGGATATACTCCCCGAGTACATCCACGATATTCAATTTCGCTTTGATTTCCTCTAAATCTGTCCCCATAGTATGTATATACTATATTACTACACAAGATAAGGCAAAAAGTATCAAAATCATACCAAAAGACCCGCTTTGACAAAATACAATAATTGCCGATGTCTTTTTTTGCAAATCGCGTTACGCCGAAGTCGGACTTCAGCGGATTAAGGGCGGAAGGAGAGGGATTTGAACCCTCGAAGCCCGTTAAGACTTACCGCCTTTCCAAGGCGGCGCACTCGACCACTATGCGATCCTTCCAAATTTTTCCATAACTCAAGGTTACCCGGATAAAACAAGGCTGATTCAGCTTCATTCCAATCCTAGCAAGTAAACAGGATTTATTCAACTATGCGGATTCCAGTCAAAGCGATATCCTTTCCGCCCGGAACCCGTCCCAAAATAACGATAACCTTATCCCCAGCCGCCAACCGTCCGGCATCCTTATTGATGCTGATCATTTCATTGATCAATTCCTCACGATTCTGCTTTTCCAATAGATACGCTCTGGCCCCCCAAACGATGGACATTTGCTGGTAGGTCTTAGGATTATGCGTACCTACCAATATCAATTGTTCCGGCCGATGGTGCGCCAGCATCCGGGCTGAAATCCCCGATTCGCTGAACAGCACGATAGCTTTAGCCTCGGCATTTACGGCCATCTCATGGGCGCTGTGCATAATCGAAGCGTAGTCGCTATAGACGCAACACCCCTCGAAATGTTCATTGATATCGTCAAAGGGCGACTCTTCCGTGTCTTTGATGATTTGAGACATCGTCTCCACCGCCTCGACTGGATATTTCCCGCTGGCGCTTTCTCCGGAAAGCATCACCGCGTCAGTATGGTCGATGACGGCGTTGGTCACATCCGACACTTCCGCCCGGGTCGGAATCGGATTGTTTATCATCGAATCCAGCATCTGGGTGGCCACAATGACGGTCTTGGCTGAACGCAAACATTTGGCGATAATTTCTTTCTGATAGATGATGACTTTGCTTTCCGCCAACTCGATGCCCAGGTCGCCACGCGCTACCATCACGACATCCGCCGCTTCGATTATCTCATCGATATTGTCGATCGCTTCTTTCCTTTCGATTTTGACCACGATTTGTGGCAAACTGTCTTTCCGGCCCAATATTTTTTTTATGCTCTCGCGAGTCTCGATAACCTCCTGCGCATTGCTCACGAATGACAAAGCCACGAAATCGACTTCGTTGCCCAAGGCGAATTCCAAATCCCGCTTGTCCTTTTCCGTCACCGCGCCAAAAGTCAGCTTGGTATCCGGCACGTTTATCCCCTTGCGCGGCTTGATCGTTCCGCCGTTTATCACCTCCGCTTTCACTGAATCTTCCGATTTTTCCACGACCTTCAAACGCATCACGCCGTCTTCCACCAAGATCCGTTCGCCGATTTGCAAGGCGGAAGCCACGCCGTCCGAATCAATGATCAATTCCTTGCTGTCCGTCGTTTTTCTATCGCTCACAAAAATTATTTCACCCTTTTCAATCTCAAAAGGCTCGACATTACCTACGCGGATCCGCGGACCCTGCAAATCAGCTAGGATTCCCAAAGGCCGCTTGATTTCTTCCCTGACCTCCTTGGCCTTATCGATTATTTTTTGATGCGATTCATGCGTGCCATGGGAAAAATTCAAACGAAAAACATTCACCCCCGCTTCCACGAGCTTTTTCATATTTTCTTTGCTATCCGAAGCCGGGCCGACAGTGGCCACTATCCTTGTTTTTTTCATATAGTTTGCTTATGTTTTAACAATCCCTATAATCTCACAAAAAAACAAAACAGGCAACCCGGAGGCGCCTGTCTTGTTTTTCCCGAAACGAAGGTTTATTTGATCAAAGAAAATCCTCCAATCAATGGCAAAGCTTTCATTTCTCCCTTGACGGCATTGATGACTCCCATAATAGCTATCACGATCAAAGCTATCGATCCAAATGGCAAAATTATAAACCAGCCCAGAAACGGAATGATTGACCCGATGATATTAACGGCAACAGCCGCTAAAAGCAGGTTCAATTGTTGGTTGGCATGGAATTTGGCAAACGGACTGTTTTTGGCGTCAGACAACAATGGCACGAAGAAAAGAATCGGTATGATGTAGCCCACGATCGCCATCGCTTTATTGGACTCCACATCCTTATTGCCAGCTTTCGGCTCAACGGCCGGCTGTGTGTTTTTTTGTTCCTCCATATTACACCTGCCTTTCTAGCTTATCCCGCAATCCCGCTTTGAGATTTTATGGGACTTATTTTGCATATATTCCTGCCTGAATCATACCACACATTCACCCTGGTGGCTACTCATCCAATGCGAAGTCCGCCTATTCCAAGCCGCTCTCGGAAATCTCCCGCAGGATTTCTTCCGGAATCGGATTGTGTTCCGGACTCACGCCCGGATAGCGCCACGCGCTGATAATCTTTTTCTTAGTCGGATTTAATAAATTTTGTAGATTTTGAAATTTTGAATTTAGTGCTTGTTCGGGATTTGTAATTTTGGATTTAGAATTTCCCGCCTTGCGGGTTTGATACATCGCCCAGATTTCCGTCTTCCAAACCGGTTTGCCTTTCGCATCTAATTTCGGGGAAACCGGCTGCATCACCGCGATCGTGTTTTTCACGATGCCTTCCTCTTTGCGCTGGGGCCGCTTGATGACACCCAGGATTTTTTGTTCGCTCAAACCATAGAATTTCATCTTCTCGATGGAATGGAGCGTCCATTGGTAACGGTCGTTGTTTTTGGGAAGCTTGAATTGCATAGGATATTATTTATTTTTCCAAAGCAAATTAAAAATGTTTTTTTGCAAATCCGCGATTGCCTTATCTTTGATGATTACGCCTACCAAATTTTTGAAGGAAACCATAGCCACCGTATCGCCGACGATCAACAAATCGGTTTCAAATTTGAATCCTTCCGGCAATAACTTGTTTTTCACGAAACCGTCATATTCCTTGCGTTTCAACCGCTCAACAGCTTTGTCCGATTTTTCAACCAGATTATACATCATCCCGCCATTTTCATATAATTTCATCAACAACTCGTGGTTTTCCCGGAAAGAAAACAGTTTGAAAAAACTGGTCGGAGAAAAAATCGAATAAACATCCTTGTGGGTATCAGCCATCTCTTCATATATTCTCCTGATTCCCTGTTTTCCTTCATAAAAACTGATCACAGGCTTATTAAAAGAAGCGGAATACAAAGACTGCAAATCAGGAATTATTTTTTCCGCTCTCTGCTTTTTCTCATCGATCGCCTTCTTTATATTCTCCAACATTTTGACTATCTTTTCCGGATTTTCAACGCAATAGAATATGCGCTTTTTTTCGGCGGTCTTATATATCAATCCTTTTTCCAATAAACTTTCAATGTATTCGTAAACGGTCGTCCTTTTGATTTTCGCTTTGCGCGCGATATCGGAAACCGTACCTTTTCCAAAAACCAAAACAGCCAGATAAACATCGGTTTCCCTATCGGACAAATCCAAGCCAATCAATTTTTCTCTTAATTTATCCATAGAAATATATTATCGTCATTTTAAAAAAGTGTCAACTTTTTTCGTCATATAATCAAAGATTGTAAGAAATGAACAGCTACACTAAGGGAAAATATCAACATTATCCCCGAAATATTTGCCATAATTTTTACTATTTGTATAATGAAGCATCCTTTAACAATTCATTCATCAAAATAAAAATAACCTTCGGGGAGGATTGCCGTGAAATTATTATTTACAAGCGTACACAAACAATTTATCTGCGATTGCGGAAAAGAATATCTGCTTCTTTGCAACGGCGAAGTGATCCAACAGGAAGAATTGGAACGGCGCCAAAAAGAAAACGCCGAGACCAAGAAACAAGAAAAGGAGCAGCAAGAAAATATTCAGACACAAAAAAAGCATGATGTGCTATCAGTAATTAATGGAATAAAAACATCCGAGAAGAATCTTATTTATTCTATTATGCGAATTGGTGTGTGTTTATTTCCTTTTGTATGGGCAACCTTGCAAATATTTATTGGAATAGACGCCCAAAACATAAATCCATTGAATAATATAGAAATAATAACGCACTTTGGACTCGCGTTTCTGCTTGGCGCCTTCATTATGTTTCCCGTGTATCATATGGTCATACCTCAAAAGATAATAAGCGATTTCTTCAACCTCCATCCCGAGTATGAGTATCTGCAAAATTGGGAGGGAGTAGAATTATTGAAGAAAACTTATTTAGAGCAAGGACTTGGATACTACTACCCATTTTATGTGGTAGATCGCAAGTGATATTCATTACAACAAGCTAAAGGACAAGCCAGCGCGCTTGTCCTTCTTTTTTTATCCCTAAAAAACTTTTCAACACGTTATCATGCACAAAAAAAATACTTTTGATTATTTGAGTTCTTTTTGAATCTTTCTCCTTCCATATTTTTTATCGCTTATTATCCGCTGATTATCGCATATTCCGCAAAGCCTTGACCCTCGCTTCTATTGAAGGATGGGTCATAAATAACGAAGAGACTTTTTTCCCCTTGAAGGGATTGGTGATATACAAGTGTGCCGTGGCCCGATTGGCGGCTTCGAGCGGTTCTTGGTCGGCGGAAATTTTTTCCAAGGCGCGTGCCAGTCCGTCCGGATAGCGCGTCAGCAGGGCCGCGGAAGCATCGGCCAGAAATTCCCTTTTCCGGGAAATCGCCATTTGCATCAGGATAGCAGCGATCGGAGCCAAAATGGAAAGCACGATCGCCAGGATGAACAAGATAAGTTGTAATTGTCCGCCACCTTCATTATTATTATCGCGACTGCGGCCGCCACCCCAAAACGTCCAATTGCGGAACCAGTCGGCCAACAACGTGACAAAACCCACCAACACGACCACGACTGTCGAAAGCAGAATGTCCCGATTGCCGATATGCGACAATTCATGGGCAATGACGCCTTCCAACTCGGCTTTTTCTAATTTTGCGATGATGCCGGTCGTCAGACAAATCACCCCATGTTCCGGATCGCGTCCGGTCGCGAAAGCGTTGGGCGCGCTGTCTTGGATGATGTATATTTTCGGCACCGGCAAGCCGGCGGTGATGCACAAGTTTTCAACCAAATGGTAGATCTCGCGGGCATTGTCGTGCGTCACTTCCTTGGCGTTGCTCATCGCCAAAACGATCTTGTCGCTCCACCAATAGGAAACGAAACTCATCCCGATGGAAAAAGCCACCGCGATATAGAGAATCAGGCTGTTGCGCATCGCTCCCGCGAAAACATAACCCACCCCGATTACGAAAACCAGAAAACCGGTGATATATAGCCAGGTCAGGCGCGTATTTTTGTCCGCTTGCGTATAGATAGTTGCCATTTGTCTTTTTAGCTTATTTTTATGGTTCTTTTTGGATTATAGCACAAAAAAACCGCCCGCGGGCGGTTTTTTGTCACAAATAGGAAAAATCAGCATCAATCAAGGGGGCTAGAATTCGACTTTCACGTTTTCCTTCTCGCCTTCGCCAGCCTCAAAGAATTCCCGTTTGGTGAAATGCAACATCCCAGCAATCAGATTGTTCGGGAAAACTTCGATTTTAATATTGAAATCCCGGGCATTGCCGTTGTAAAAACGGCGCGAAGCCTGGATTTTGTCTTCAGTGTCCGTCAGTTCCCGTTGCAATTCCAAAAAGTTTTGATTAGCTTTCAAATCAGGATAGGCTTCCGAAACGGCAAACAAGCTCTTCAAGGTTCCCGTTAGCATATTTTCAGCCTCTGCTTTTTCCTGGGTTGATCCAGCATTCATCGCCATGGTACGCGCGGCAGTTACTTTTTCAAATACTTCTTTCTCGTGCGCCGCATAGCCTTTGACCGTATTGATCAAGTTCGGAATCAGGTCATAGCGCCTCTTTAATTGCACGTCGATATCGCTCCAGGCTTCGTCCACCCGATTCTTCAGTTTGATCAGGCCGTTATAGACCGCGACCACCCACAAGGCAGCCACCGCCAAGACGATTAATAATATCAATCCGCTTCCCATAATGTTTTCACTTAAGTAATTAATATCAGTATTTTAGCATTTTTCGGGGAAAAATAAAAGCGGCGCCAAGAGAAAATTCTCCCAACGCCACCTTTGACCCTAAAGGGCAGTTTTTTAAAAATCGGCATCATTGACGCCGGGAACCACCTGCACGATTCTGCCGGTTGGTTTCCCACAGCTATCCAACACCGCTGTCGGATAACTTTGTACCTTGCTCCTTCCATTTTCTTCGTGCTGCTCGTGACTCTGCACGCCAGCATCATTTTTTTTACTGCAAGCTTCTTGACCGGACATAATATCTCCTCTCTTTAGTTTTAGCACATTGTGCCATTGATTTGACAAAAAACCGAAATAAAAAACGGCCTTCTTCAGAGGTCGTTTTCTTGTGATTTTTGACTATTCCCTAAAATCCACAAAGAAACGACCTCTGACTAAAGCCGTAAAAATAAAACCAGAAATTTCTTTGTGACATATTCGACATATCCCCACTATATATCCAGATAGCATATCCGTCAAGCGGATGTGCTATAATTCAGACAGTTAATATCCTAATAAATATATTATGGGAAACTTGTCCGCCTATTATGTCGTCCTTATTCCGCTCATCGTCCTGGCCCTGGTCAGAATCCTGAAATTCGTCATTTTCTACTTCCGGCATAACCGGGATTTCAAATACACCCTGAGTCACGGAATGACCTATGGCCATATGCCGAGCGTCCACTCCGCATTGATGGCCTCCCTGGTGACTTCGGTCGGCTATTTCGAAGGCCTCACTTCCGGGGCTTTCGCCATCGCGATTACTCTGGCTATTTTGATTATCGACGACGCCACCCGGCTGCGCGTCTATATGGGCGAACACAGCCGTTACATCAATATGATCGTCCACAAAATCGGAGCAGCCGAAGCGGACTATCCGCGCCTCAAAGAAAGGATGGGTCACAAACCGTCCGAAGCCCTGGCCGGCGGTATCCTCGGCTTCGCCCTGACCGTTTTCCTTATCGCCGTCCTTTAGTTCCTAAACCGACCCATCAAAAAAATCCCGTGAGGGATTTTTTATTTTATCTTTTTTAACTCCTCCAAAATCACCTGCCGGTCGTTCCACGGGATTTTTTCATCCCCCACTATCATCGATTCTTCCGCTCCCATGCCGGTGACGGCGATAATATCCTCGGGTTTGGCTATTTCCAAAGCCTTTCTGATCGCTTCCCTTCTGCCCGTTATTCTCCAGCAATTTTCACCTTCTATTTTTTTGTTTGGATCTTGATTCGGGATCTCGTCTGCCATCCTCTGTCCGATAACGCCATAAAATATTTCATTTATTATCTGGACTGGATTTTCATGATAAGGCTCGTCATCGGTCACAATCACGAAATCAGCATATTTGGAAACGACTGCGCCCATAATCGGCCGCTTGCCGCGATCGCGTTCCCCGCACGATCCAAAAACCGCAATGATCCGCGCTTCCGGTTTTTTTATTTTCAAAAGCACCGAGTATAGTTTTTCCAGAGCGATCGGCGTCAAAGCGAAATCCACCAGAATATTCAATCCCCTGCCATTCGGCACATATTCCATCCGTCCCGGCACGCCGGTGATTTTCTCCAAGGCCCTGGCGCAAGTCGCCAGATCGATATTTTCCGAAACCCCGACGCTGATAGCCGCCAGCGCGTTTTCAATATTGAAATCCCCGATCAAATTTAAAATAAACTTTTGATCACCGACTGAAAAAGCTGATTTATCAATTCCTAATTCAATATTTTGAGCAATGACGGTTTTGAATTTTTGATTTTGAATTTTGCATTTATTTGAAATTTGTAATTTTGGATTTTGGATTTTCAAGCCATATCCCAAAATGTTACCCGCGCCACGGTCGAAATATTCCTCCGGTTTTTCCATATCCAGATTCACGATTGCTACTTGGACTTTTTTAAAAAGCCTCGCCTTGGCTTGGCGGTATTTTTCCATCGTCTGGTGATAGTCCAAATGCTCGCGCGTCACGTTAGTAATGACCGCCGTTTTATAATCCACTCCCCACACCCGGTATTGATCGAGTGAATGCGAAGAAGTTTCCAAAACCAGATATTCACAGCCCGCGTCCACCGCCCGCCTCGCGAATTTCTGCACCGCGAAAGCCGACAAAGTCGTGAAGTGGGAAAGGTTTTTTTCTTCCTCGCCGTTGATGCGGAAATTTATGGTGGAAGCCATCGCCACTTTCTTACCAGCCTCTTCCAAAATCTTAGCTACCATCTGACAGGTCGTAGTTTTGCCGTCCGTGCCGGTGATGCCGATGGTTTTCATCTTCCTAGTCGGAAAGCCATACCGAATATTCGCCAAGATGGCTTGGAATAGATGATAAATATTTTTCAATTTTTGCGGAACCAATCTTTTCATATTTTGAATTATAACATAGAAAAAGGGTCCGGTTGCGAAATGCAAGCAGACCCCCTCAGATGACCAGCCCAGCCAAAATAACTTTAGCCAGATGGACCGCTTCACGCAATTCACCTGCCATAGCCGCCATAGCGGAAAAATATTCCGGCGGGCATCCTGATGCCTTGGTTTTCTCACGGACAATCGCCGCATACGGCAGGCGGACAACGAAATCGTTCGTCTCCTGTGATTGCTCGCGAAGCTTTTCCAGATTGAAACAATGTTTCTTATCCAGATTTTTGATCATATTGCGCAAGTTATGTAACCTGTCTGCCAACTTGATCAGGACAGTGAAAGGATTAAGGCTGATATTATGGAAATACTCAGCTAATATAACCCCTTCGAATTTTGTCACAATGACAACCAGCGAGACCGTTCTTTGCGGAAAAACTTGACTCAAAACATCCAAAGCCGCATAAGATACGTCTTCCAGGATATCATGCAAAATACCCGCAGCTATGACCTCGTCATCCCAAACACCGAAGTAAATCAAGATTTGGGCGACTTTGTACGCATGCACGAAAGCATCCCGGCCGTCCTTGCGATACATCCCCTGGAAATATAACTTGGCGTATCTCAAAGCCAAAAGCGTCCAAGGTTTATCATTCTTACGGGCAAACTTGAAGACATCGACATCTACCCAGCCCCTCCTGACGATTGCAACCACCTAAACCACCTCCTTTTGCCGATTGATTTTAAATTTAATGAAAGAACGGGAGTTTTGCACTATACCATCCCGGATATAAAAAATCAACCCCCCTGCAGGAGAGTTGATCCATACGTCTTCAGTTTACCGCAAAAAACTTTTTATTTTCCGGATCAGCCTGTAGGCCTGGTATTTAAAGGGGTTCAGGATGATATCGTAATTGCCGGGAAATTCGCTGACCTTGGTCGCCGGTGAAAAACCAAATTTAAACCGGGTGATACCCGCCCAATTATTATCCTCCGTTTGCGTTTTTACTCCGCCAAAATCATAGCCGACCGCGCCGGCCTTTTTCGCATCCTGGATTTGCCTCCATTGCAAAAGATAGGGCGCCATCACATTGCGGAACCGATCGTCGGAAGCTCCGTGCAGATAAGTGACGGTATTTCCGAAAAATATGACTATATTGGCGGCTATTATCTCCCCTTCGAATTCCGCACAGTATAGCTTAATATTTTCACTCGGGACAACTTCGAACATTTTCTGATAATAATTTCTCGGATGCGGAGTTATCCCTTGCCGTTTGCTTGTGATTTCCACCAAATCGCAAAAACTATCTATGCATTCCTTGCGGTTGGAAACGATGACTTTGACGTTTTTTTTCTCCGCCAACCTGATATTATAGCGCGTTTTCGGCTTCATCGCCGCCAATAACTCCGCCTCGCTCTTGGCGCAATCAATAATAAAAAGCTCTCTCGGTTGCATCTCGTGCGGGGTTTTTATGATCGGCAAACTTACATTTTTACGGGTCAATTCAAGGACCTCCTGCGAGGCCGGCTCGATCCGTATCCAGCCAGCGCCATTATCCCTGGCCAAACCGATCAGATTGTCAAAATAGTTCTTGACATTTTTATCTTTGATCTTGAATATGTTACCGCGCGGAATATAAAAATATTTACCGACGATAGGCAGTTTGTGTTCGAAAATATTGTTCCAAAATGTCTCGCCTTTGATATTCAGATTTTTCCTGCCGACCGCCGATTGGAAATTTTTCCACCAATCCGATTGCAAAAATCCTCCATCCGGGGAGTTCTTGGCTATGAAACTGCTTTTGTTATCCCGCATAATATGATTGGTTCTTATGGTTTATTTTATTTTTTGCCCAAACTCCTTAAAGCCGCACTGACCCTTTGGCCGATATCCGCAATATCCTTCGGCACCAATTTCAAGGCGTCGCGCGCCTCGGTCACGGAATATCCCATCGAAATCAAAGCTTCGATCGCGTCAGAATCAGAGACCGCTTCTTCCTTCTCTCCGACTGCCAGGTCGGCCACCTTGTTCCTGAGCTCTAAAATGACCCTCTCAGCGGTTTTTTTACCCACTCCCGACACTTTGGTCAGGATGGAAGAATCCTCGTTCAAAATAGCGGTTTTGATGGTTTTAGGCGTAGCGATGGAAAGGATGCCCAAGCCGGCTTTGGGTCCGATACCTGAGATGGAAATCAAAAGTTCAAACATATCCAATTCCTCCAAAGTCAGAAAGCCAAATAGATCAAGAGCGTCTTCCCGGACGGACGTATGCACGAAAAAATCGACCTGTTCCATCCCGGCGATCTTACCCAGCGCATAGCTCGTCAAATGGACTTTATAACCCACGCCGTTGACATCCACCACTACGAACCGATCCTTGCTGTATTCTATTTTACCTTTGATCTTAGCTATCATATGTATGTTGCCATTCTAACATCTCCGCGCGGTTTTTCCAATAAATCCTTGCATAAATTCCCAGACTGTGCTAAAAATACTAGGTAACTAAAAGGAATTAACTTAAGAAAACAATATGCCAATCAAAGCATCAGCCAAGAAATACATGCGCGTCACCGACAGGAAGACCGAGATAAACAAGCGGATTAAGGGTCTTTTCCGGAGCGCTATCAAAAAAGCTACCGAAGCCATAGCCAAAAATGACGCCAAGACAGCCCAAGAATGGGCCAAAAAAGCTTTCCAATCACTTGATAAGGCTGCCCAGAAAGAAGTTATCAGTAAAAATACGGCCGCCCGCAAGAAATCCAGACTCAACAAGAAAGTCAAAGCGATCGCAATCAAGAAATAATCTTCACAAACTTAAAAAACACCGAAAGGTGTTTTTTGTTTGTTTAAAAAATATTCCGCACCTTGGCGTAGTGCGTTTCCCCGCCTACCGGCCGGCAGGTAAATTTCAGCGCATGAGCGTTAAAAAATTACCTGCTAACAATCTTTTTTAGCCTTTTCGGGAATTTTAGCGAGTAAGCTGAGAATCTAGACAGCACAAGCCCGGTGCCGGCAGTTTTTTTTGGTTACTTTCTTTTGCTGCCAAAAGAAAGTAACGCATTGCAATTACAATTCCACAATAAACTTATCCAGCGCCACCCGGATATCGATTTGGCCGGTTTTGATCCGGGTGTCCAAATCGCTTAATTTCTGATAAATCTCCTTGAGCTTCGGCATAGGAAAATTCCGCACTTGGCTCAGACTTTTTTTCACCACGAAAGGATGCAAACCGCTGGCCTTGGCGATCGCATAATCATTGCCGTGATATTGTCCATCCAAATCGGCCACTTTCAAAATATTCCTGAATTGGTAGACATACATCGAAAAAACATAGAAAGGATCGTCGCCTTTTTTAAGATGCTCCTGCACCAGGCGCAAAGCTTTTTTTTTATTATTCGCGCTTAACGCATCGATCGTATCAAAGATATTGGCATCCGAATTCGCCCGCACCAGAAGCTCCACATCATCCGCCTGGATAATCCGTCCGTCGGCAAAATTGACGAGTTTTTGCAATTCCTTATCCAAATAATCCGTATCGCTGCCTGCGAATAGGATCAGCTTTTCCAAAGCCGCCCCCGAAATACCGCCGGTCGGATCCAACTCTTTTATCCGTTGCGCAAGCCACTGGTCCAATTTGCCTCCGGACAATCTTTCAAAATTCTGGGATTTGGCTATCTTAAAGAGCGCTTTATATAATTTGCCGTTTTTCTTCGGCTGGCCGTCTTCCCAAAAAATAACCACCAAATCCTGATCGGCCTGGATCTGTTTTTCATATTTTTTCAGATAAGCGATCAACTCGTCTTTCTCACTGTCCGTCGCCACTTCCAGCATATCCCGCACGATAACCAATCTTTTGGGCGCCAAAAGATTGGAAGTGCCCAGCACGTCCAACAACCGATATTTGGAATTTTTTTCCGTCCAATTGAAAATAGACAGTCCCGATCCGGACGCGTCGGAAACCAGGAATCTTTTTTTTATTTCCGCTAATTTTTGACGGGATCGGAATGGATCCTCGCCATAAAGAAAAAGTATCATAGAACCATTCTAGCATATCCCTAGGATAAAAAAAATCCCCTTTCCAGGGGATTTTTTGAAGTTTTTTAGTCGACCGTCCAACGCAACACCTGCCCTGGCTGCAATATATCCACCCAGATTTGTCCAGGTACGAATTTTATTTCTTGACCGGATTGATCATAGAAAAACAACTTGCTATCCAAACTCGATTTATCTTTTTTCCAAGTGCCGATCACTTCCTGACCATTCATATAATAATGCGCTTCGCCGGAATCGACCGAATCATACCATGGATCCCCGATCTGCATATTATTGTAGCGGCCGCTGATACTCTCGACTCCGGTTTTCTTGATTTCCTCGACATTTTTCCAAGGATCCTGCAAACCTTGTCCGACATAATTCTGATCCAATGTGATCTGCTCCGACTGGGCCGTCAGGACAACCACGTTTTTCGGCGCTATCCTTTGTTTATTGTTGCGATCAGTGTCCGCTTCGTCATTCCAAGTCCTCAAATACGTATTCGTCTGCTTATCATAATCAAATGAAACGTCATATGGATCTTTGAAGGATACCCGCAAATGGCCTTTCTCCGGCCGTTGGTCCAGCGGTGCCTCGCCCTGATGCGCATAACCGGCAAATTTGTTTTCCGTGCGATATTTGAAATTCTCGATCATCTTGAGCACGTTCGCTTTCGTGATGTGCCCGGTGTCCTCCAAGCGCATCTTCCCGCTCACCGCCCAGCGCTCGCAATACGATCCGGTCATACAATCATAGCTGTCGATAATTTTATCTTTCAATAGATCCAAAGCGAAATGCGAACCTCCCCAATGGATGAAAATCGCATCCAACCCCTTAGCCAGGGCGATATAATCATGCCGGGAGCTCCTGATAGCGCCGATTTCCTCCGGGATGTTGCAGATATAAACTCCCATCAGACGGGTTACCGATCCGGTATAGGCCGGCATCTCGATCACCATATCCGCCTCGGAAAATCCGGCAGCCGGCCGAGCCTGGACATCGGCTGGTTGCATAACCGCCACTGCCCGCCGGTTCCAATTTTCACAAGAAAGTCCGGAAACCGGACTGACCGGTCCGTCATTGACAATCGGATAGCTCTGCGATTTCTCCTTCGTATCCAAATCGATCTGCTTGGTGGATTTCTCCGGGCCTGAGAAAAAATAAAATCCTCCGCCCACGATGATTATCGCAATGATGGCGATAATGGCTTTTTGTTTCATACTCGTTGTTTTTATTTAAAAAATTACAATTCCAGCTTTTTTAAACCTCATTCACTTCTGGCAGTCCGGGCAATAAAAAACGCTTCTCTGCCCCAAAACCGCCCGCTTGATTATTGTATCACATCTTTGACATTTTTCACCAGCTTTGCGATAGACTTGCAAAACCTTCTGGTAACCGCCCGGCGCTCCCGAGGTGTCACGGTAATCGGAATCGGAAGTTCCCCGCAATTTGACGGCTTTCCGCAAAATTTTCCCGATCGAGCGAAAGAGTTTTTTCCTTTCCTCCCTTGCGATATCCGCCGCTTTTCTAGTCGGCAAGATGCCGGCTTCAAAAAGAATTTCACTGCGATAGATGTTGCCGATACCGGCGATCAAAGACTGATCCATCAGCAGGATCCCGATGGGCGCGTTTTTTTTCTTATCCAGGATTTCATCGAATTTTTGCCAAGTGAATTCAGGATCCATCGCGTCAACCCCCAACGCTTCGATTTCCGGCAACTGGGCGATTCTGTCCGTATCATCCAAAACGATCTTGGCGAACTTCCGCATATCCGAAAACTCAATGGTTTTTAGTTTATGGTTTTTAGTTTTTAACGTCCAGCTGTGCCTGATATATTGATTGACCCTGTCCGCGAAATAATCCTCGGCTTTGGATTTTGGATTTTGAACTTTTACCAGTAAGTGTCCTGTCATTTTCAAATGCAAATATAAAGTTTTCCCACCCGACAGATCGATGAAGATGTTTTTCCCGATCCGGCGCGCGCCCAAGATTTTCCGCTCCGCGATTTCTTTCGTGAACAAAGCCAAGGACTTTCCCTTGATCGCTTTCGGCCACCCACTCCAAAAATCGACGATGGTGTCGCCTTTGATTTTTTCATTCAGATCCGAGACGACCGTCTGGACCTCAGGCAATTCCGGCATAAATTCGATCTTAGGGGGATAATTAACGTTGTATCGAGTATAGTGATTTTTTTATAAAAAATAAAGCGAGCATTTTTAAAGGGGCTTCGTAGAATTACACAAGCCCCTTTACCCTCTTTATAATATCACTTAACCAGCGTGCAATCGCTGGGACTGCAAACCCGTTCGGCACCTTTCATCAATATTCTGCCATCATGAGTGATGCTTTTAATTTCACGCAACTTGCCCGTGTTGCTCATCTGGACCGTACAGCCTTCATACAATCCCTGATTCTTTATCTTCGCCAAGCGTCTTTCGGCGCTCTTACTCATCTGCCTACTCATTACCGCTCCGTTTATGCAAGACTGGGACAAGCCCGCATCTCTGTCTGGTTTGCTACAATTACCATTTGTCCTTTTGGCCTTGAACCAGCGCAAGCTTTCCTCTGACATACGGACACCTCTTATTAAGTAAAATTATTCTTTCCGCCAAATTATGGCGAGCTTTTTTAAAAAACCACTTCGTAATCAAGAAATTTTAGCACAAACATATTCGATTGTCAATCCAACTGATGGCCGTTTATTCCGGGTCGCATAAAGATTTTTTAAAAAAACCGCCTGCGCATCCAATTCACGACTCTCAAAAAAACCGGCCACCCATCAAAAAAAGGAGCCTGAAACGGCCCCTTCCGTATTAGATAAAAATTTATTCGGCGACTTTGTCCAACTGCCTGACCATCAAAAGACTGTCTTTCAAAGTGGTCGTTTCATCCCCTGCCTGTCCGGCCACCCTAAAACCGAGTTTTTCATACAGTCCTATCGCCTCCTTCTGACCCTTGCTGACTATCAGCTCAATCTGGGAGAATCGTCCGTCTTTTTCCGCCTCTTGTATGATATTTCTCAATAGAGATTCTCCTACGCCCTTGCCTTGGAATTCTTTTTTGACATAGAGCTCCGAAATCATAACCGCCGCAGGAGCCTTTCTGAAAAATCCGCCCATACCGATCAGTTCTTTACTATTTTTGTCTTTGGCCGCAAACATCCTCGAAACCGAGAAAGAAGATTCTTTCTTATGGAAATCGGCTATTTTCTTCTGCCAATATTCATCCGACTTAGCGGATTCTTCTTCGTATGAAGCCCCGAAAGCTTGGGGATATTTTTTCAAAGCCTCCAGTCTCAACCGTTTGAACCTCTCCCACTCATCACGAGAAACCGCTTCCACACTGAATTCCTTCTCCTCTTGCGCCTCATACGCATCCACGATACCTTGCATAACCTGCCGGCTCACATCGAAATAATGGTCGATATCCTCAAACCCACTTTTTTCTTCTACGCCAATGGAATATCGAAGCTGATCAGCCATACCCTTCGCATCATTGTTTTCAAATAATTCGCCGATGTGGCTTCCGGTATACCTCAATCCGATCAAATCATAATAGGCTTTCGCGTCCGCGATTATATTGCCAGTCGGACGGAATGACTTTATCGATTCTTCTTTTTTCTTCCAGCGTCCGTCCGCGGTTCCGGGCGATACGACCTCGTTCCCGTTGCCAATCTGGTCCTTTTTGATTGTTTCTCCCTCATACATATTTTTATTTATCATTCCTGAAATTTATCACTCTTATTGCGACTCACATCTCCCCCCAATTATCCCCAGCCTTCACATCCACTACCAATGGGACTTTGAGCTTGTAGACATTTTCCATTACGGTTTTTATTTTCCGCATAAAATCCTCCGCGATTTCTTCCTTGACTTCAAACAGAAGTTCATCGTGTATCTGCAAGACCGTGCGGACTTGGCCGGCATATTCCGCCACCAATTCCTCCGCTTCGATCATCGCCAATTTCATAATGTCCGCCGCCATGCCCTGGATCGGCATATTGATCGCCATCCTTTCGGCTCCGCTTTGCACTTGGAAATTGGCGGAGTTTATTTCCGGGATATAGCGCCGACGCCCCAGTTGCGTTTCCACAAACAGGTTTTTCTTGGCTTCTTCTTTGGTTTTCCGCATATATTCCGCCACGCCGGAAAATTTTTCCATATATTCCGCGATGAATTTCCTGGCCTCTTCCCGTCCGATGCCAGCCGAAGCGGCGAAGCCGAACACACCCATCCCATAGATGATGCCGAAATTCAAGGCCTTGGCTTTGCTTCGCATCTTTTCGGTCACCTGCGAAAAAGAAACGCCGTTGATGATCGAAGCTGTCGTGCGATGGATGTCTTCGCCTTTGGTAAAGGCCTCAATCATATTTTTATCGCCTGACATATGCGCCACCACCCGCAAATCGATCTGGGAATAGTCGACGCTCACCAGCCGGAAACCCTTTTCCGCTTCGAAAGCCGTGCGCAACAATTGCCCGACATCCGTCCGGATTGGGATATTCTGCAAGTTCGGATCGGATGAAGAAAGCCGGCCGGTGGCGGCCACCGCCTGGTTGAATGTCGTGTGGATGCGGGAATTTTCATCCGCCAATTTCGGAAGCGTGTCAAGATAGGTCGTTTTCAGCTTGAAAATTTCCCGATATTCCTCGATTTTCTCGATGATTTTATGCTCCCCGCGCAATTTCTCCAATTCGGAAGACGCCGTGGAATAGCCGGTTTTCAATTTCTTGATATTGTCCGCCGGGATTTTCAACGTTTCAAACAGGATTTCCGCCACTTGCCTGGGCGAATTGATATTGAAATCCGTGCCGGCCAGCCCATAGATGCTTTTTTCCAAGCTTTCAATCCGCTTGCTGATTGTCACGGAAATGCCCGCAAAAATAACCTCGTTCAGCCGGATGCCGTTCATTTCAATTTTGGCTAAAATTCCGACTAGGGGCATTTCGATTTTCGTAAAGACATTTTTCAGATTGTGCTCGCCTTTTTGTTGGCCGCTGATTTCCTGGATTTTCTGCTGATAGATGTTTTTCAATTTGAAAATGTAATCCGCCCGCCGGCACATCTTTTGCGCCACCTCATCCATCGATTCGATTTCCAGTCCCAATTGGCCTTTCTTTTCAGCCGGCTCCAGCTCTTCCCCCAATTCCTCCAGGACGATATCTTCCAGCCCGACTTTTCCGCCCGGATTCAAAACATACGCGGAAATCATCACATCCCAATCGATGCCCCGCAAACCGATTCCGTATTTTTCCAAGACCTCCAAGTCATATTTCAAATCATAGCCTGTTTTCCGGACACTTCCATTTTCAAAAATATTTTTCAGTTTTGCAAAATTATTTTCTGAATATTCGACATAACCCGCTCGGCCGGTCTTGTAACAAAATGCCACACCCTTGATCGTGCTGGAAAAATATTTCTCCCCGCCTCGCGTCGATAGGGCGAAAGCCACTTCAGATTGACCGCCCAAAAGCTTGATGAAATCATCCAATTTATCTTCCTTGATCAATTCAAACTTGAAATCCTTCACCCCGTCATTTCCGTTCGTAGATTCGGATTCCGTTCGTAGATTCGCATCGGCCTGCGGGAGTCTTTTTATAAGTGAAAAAAAATTCAATTCCTGGAAAAGCTTCACGATCGTCGGCCGGTCGAATTCTCGCGTAATGGCTTTATCCAATTCCAGCTTAACCGGCGCGTCCAAAACGATCGTCGCCAGCCATTTGCTTTTGAAAGCCTGGGCCTTGTCCTTTTCCAACTTGTCTTTCACGGCGCCTTTGATCTCGGCGATGTTTTCATAGACTTTTTCCACAGTGTCGTATTTTTGCAAAAGGTCCGTAGCGGTTTTTTCGCCGATGCCTTTGACACCGGGAATATTGTCCGACGCGTCTCCCCGCAAGCTTTTGTAATCGATCATCTGATCCGGCCGCAATCCGAAACGTTCCATTACTTCCGGCGCGCCATATAGAACCGTGTCCGTAATGCCGCGGCGCAAAGCATAAACTTTCGTTTTCTCTGTCACTAACTGCAAAGTATCCAAATCGCCCGTCACGATGATGTTTTCAATGCCCGCATCCAATTTTTCCGATTGCTTCACCACTGTCCCGATCACATCATCCGCCTCAAACCCTTCTTTCTCATAAATCGGAATATTGAACGCCCGCACCAATTCCTTGACCCGATCAATCTGCGCGTACAATTCGTCCGGCGCCTTGGTCCGCGTCGCCTTATATTCCGCATATTCCGTATGGCGAAAAGTCGGTGCCGCCAAATCGAAAGTCGCCAAAATATAGTCCGGATGGAATTTCTCAATAACGGAAAGCAAGGTCGAAGCGAACCCATAGACCGCGTTCACCAACTCGCCCGATTTGGTCGAAAGCGGCGGCAAAGCATGGAACGAGCGGTGGATGATCGCGTTGCCGTCGATGACGACCAGTTTTTTTGATTTCTCACTCATATACCAAGTATATCTAGAAGATCTGGATATTACAAATTATTTTCTACCCATTGAAATTTTTACTATCAAAAAAGCCTGCTTTTTGAGCAGGCTTTTTTTTGAAAACAAAGTTTCTTATTTCTCCAACAATTCAACACCCTTGATCACCACATCCTCCGCCGGCCGGTCATTGGTTCCGGTTTTGACGTTCTCGATCTTGAGCGCCACATCCAAGCCGGACACGACGGAACCGAAAACGGTGTAACTCGGCGGCAACGGCGCCTCGGGGCTGGCCGTCACGATGAAAAATTGCGACCCGTTGGTATCCGGTCCGGCATTAGCCATTGCCAATGTGCCTTGCGGATATTTCTCCTGTCCCGACAATTCGTCATTGAAACGATAATTTGGTCCGCCCGTTCCCCAAGTGGAAACGTTATCTTTTTTGGAATTCGGATCGCCGCCTTGGATCATAAAGCCTTTGATGACCCGATGGAATTTCGTGTCATTGTAAAAACCGGCCTGTGCCAATTTCAGAAAATTACCCACTGTCACCGGCGTCTTGTCGCCATTGAACTTAACTTTGATATCTCCCAGGCTGGTTTTAATTACAGCCAGCGGATAGTTTTTGACCAGCGCTGCGTTTTCCCCTAGTGCGTTTGCCACATCATTCATATTGTTTTCATTAAGCGTATTATTTAATCTTGCGTTTTCCTTATCGACCGATCCTTGGATATTTTGCTGGGCCTGGTTTTTCAGATCCAGCATCTGTTGGGTATTGGCCGCCGGATTCAAAACCGGACTGTCCACCGTATTTTGCCTCACTTCCTCCTGCGAGCAGCCGGCCAGCGCCAGCACGCCCAGCAAGAGCAGGAATATTTTGGTTTTTCGCATTGTTTTGATTTTAAATGTTTAATTTCATTATCCTATTATAGCATAGCTTAAATCAAAGATAAGATATCCGTATTACTATGTCCCATTTGGATTTTTTTCTTACCAAACTCGTCATTTGATGCAAGAATGATGGGTTCAGCAGGAGCACATTAAAATTTCAAATGCGGAAATATCCATGATAACAACCAAATGGAAATTTTTGAAAAAATATAAAATTGTACTGAAAGCCCTCCCAAAGCTGCAAATTTAAGCATACTTAAATTATGGCAATTGCAATATATTAAGTACCCTATAGCTCAATCCATTTAGAAAGCCGACACTGTTCCGCCGGGCAAATCAAAATCCTTCTCTTAGATCTGTTGAGTGGAATCGTGGCGGTTTTTTTGGTTGGAAAATTTTTAGGATATTCTGCGAACATTTCCAGTCGCTTGCTAATTTATTATTATAGAGCTACAATATCATACCCTAAAAAAATAAAGGGCTGTATTTTAAAAAATACCAATCACGCTGAAAAAGGAGGGTGAAATGCTTAATCTTTCCAGAATATTGCTGTCTGGGCAGGCCAAAATCGCGTTTGAAGAAATAAAGTCCGAGATGGCCGAATTTTCACAAGAGACTGGGGGAGAAAATTTGGAATTATTTGCCAGACTTGGAGAAAAAGGAGAATTGATCCTCTCCATTCGATTTAATTCCCCCTTGGGTCTGAGGATGGCCGAATTGAATCTACCCTTTAAACACTGGGGGTATAATATGGAAAAAGTCCCTTAGATTAACCCGGACTTCATTAAAACGGGAATCGACTTGTAACGCTCAGACGATTCCCGCTTTTTCCAAAATCATTATTTTTAAAAATAGCGGCTTTGGATGGAAGCTTTTAAAACAAACAGTCCGCCCTTTCGCAGATCAGCCAAGCCTACTCCTATCGTGACAAGTCTTACAAAGCTTCCTTGTTCCGGGTTTTTGCGTTATACTATCAAGCGTAATCTTATCTTTATTCAATGATACCTACTGACAAAACCTCCGGTTTTTGGCCGGTCGCATCCGCCCTGGGCGGCAATCTTCTGGTCACGATTCTCAAGTTCGCAGGCTTTTCCCTTTCTGGATCCAGCGCGCTTTTTTCCGAAGGCATCCACAGCTTGGCCGATACCAGCAACCAGGCGTTGCTGATGGTCGGCATCAAGAGGTCTTCCAAAAAAGCCACCCGGAAATTCTCCTATGGCTACGGCCATGAAAGGTTTTTCTGGGCGCTCATTTCGGCTTGCGGGATTTTCTTTCTGGGCGCCGGCGTGACCATCTACAAAGGCATCAGCGATTTGCGCCAAACCGCCGAGGTGCATATTTCACCTGCCATATTCGCTATCCTTATCCTTTCACTCATCATTGAAAGTTTTACCTTCATCATCGCTTTTCGCGCCATCAAAATCAAAAACCAAAGCCTGGCGCAATCGCTGCGCCAGGGCGATCCGTCCTCTATCGCCGTCCTCTATGAAGACGGAGTGGCGGTTTTAGGTATCCTAATCGCGATTGCCAGCATCGTCCTGACCTATCTGACCGGCCAGCATTATTGGGATGCGATTGGTTCCATCTTCATCGGCATCCTCCTGGCGGTTGTCGCCATCATCCTAATCGCTAAAAATCGGGAATACCTGTTGGAAAAATCTATGCCGGAAGATATGCAAGAACATATCATCAAAATCCTTGAGGCCGAGCCAGCCGTTGAAAAGGTCATCGATTTCAAATCCTCCACCCTAGACTTCAGAAAATACCGCATCAAATGCGAAGTTGAATTCCATGGACCGGCCCTGATGAAAGCGATGTACCGAAACGGGGCGCTCAAAGATGAATTCGATGATATCAAGGACGATTATGCCGGCTTTGTACGTTTTTGCGCAGACTACATCGATCGCGTACCGCGCCTCATCGGCAGCAAGATCGACGCCATCGAGAAAAGGATCCAGAAAAAGTTTCCAGAAGTGATCCACGTGGATATCGAAATAAATTAACACTTAAAAAAATCTTACCGCAACGGTAAGATTTTTTATTTTCCAAAGGTTATTTTCCTCTGATTCTCATCCAGCCACTCAAATTTTATCCTGATTGAATTTTCCGGTAATATCCGTGCGATTTTTTCCGGCCATTCCACGATTACGACGTTTTTCGGATCGGCGATCATCTCTTCCCAGCCTAGACTCAAAACATCTTCAGCTCCAACCCGATACGCGTCAATATGATATATGTTCCGAATTTTGAATTTTGAATTTTGAATTTTGAATTTTTTTGTTTCTTGTTTCTTGTATTTTGTATCTTGCAAATTATATTCTTTCATTATGAGAAAGGTCGGGCTCGTGTATGGCCCCTCAGCTCCCAATCCTTTCAATACCCCCTGCGTGAACGTGGTTTTTCCGGCGCCCAAATCGCCTTCCAGACAAAACACGAAGGCGCCTTCCAGAATCGGACTTTGAGATCGCGCTATTGAAGACAAGGCTGGACCTTGGAGCTCGTTTCCAATCTCTAAAGCCAGGGACTTGCCTAATTTTTGCGTTTCTTTGAAATTTCCAGTGATAAATTCTTTTTCCATAACATACATATGTTAGCGGTAATCCGCCAAAAAGAAAAGAGGGCTTTATTTGACACGCGCTTTTTATCCTGTTATCTTGTAATACTGCTTAAAAATAACTATCAACTTATGACACTGTCACCCCAGGAACAATTCAAGCAATTCATAGACAAATCCCAAGATGTACTGGTTTTGATTCCGGAAAATCCCAGCGGAGATGCGGTCGGCAGCGCTTGGGCGCTCTATTTTTTTCTGCAAAAAAAAGGCGTCCGGGCTACGATCGCCTTTTCCAACCACCTCTCCGCCAAATATGATTTCCTGCCTAAGCCGGAGGGGATCCTCACGGAAATTTCCGGCGCCCGCGACTTCGTACTGTCATTCGACACGGCCTACAATAAGATCCGGGATATCCGCACGGAAAAAACAGCCGATAAATTGAATATTTATCTGACGCCTGAGAAAGGCGCGCTCAATCCGCGTGATTTCTCTTTCATCCTGGCCAAATTCAAATATGACCTGATCGTTGTTTTGGACAGCCCGGACTTGGAACGGCTCGGCAAGATATATGAGAATAATCCGGATCTGTTTTTCGAAGTCCCGATCGTCAATATCGACCACCGCAGCGACAATGACAATTTCGGCCAAATCAACCTGGTCGATACCACCGCTTCATCTTGCAGCGAAATCCTAAGCGCCGCCTTCAATGATATGGATGTGAACCTGATCGACAAGGCTATCGCCGACTGTCTTCTGACCGGTATCATCAGCGCCACGGAAAGTTTCCAGAAGAAAAACACCACTCCGCGATCCCTCTTGGCCGCCGCCGCCCTGATGGACAAAAAAGCCGACCAGCAGACTATCATCCGCTGGCTGTACAAAACCCAGCCTTTGCATATCCTGAAACTTTGGGGGCGCGCCATGTCAAATCTCAATCTGGATGAACAGACTAAATTGGTTTGGACAATCATCAGTGTGGAAGATTTCGTGCAAAGCCGTTCCAACCAAACCGATATCGCGCTGATTTTGGAGAAATTGCAGGAAAACTACAGTGATGGTAAAATTTTTATGGCTCTCTATAATGATACTTCCCTTTCGACCGTAGCTGATTTGAAATCATCCGACCAAGAATTGCTAAAAAGAATCAATCAGTTTTTCAACGGCACGCTCAAGCGCGACACATTGGAGATACACCTAACTATGGCCAACATAGCTGAGGCTGGAGAATCGATCGCTAAGAAAATAAAAGAAATCAGCCATTGATTTTTTCTTGATCCGACACTGGAAACCGGACCAGAAACCAGCTTTGAAAAATATCACTCCGGATAAACTCCCATTATGGGAGTTTTTTTGAGCTTGCAATTTGTAGGATAGCGCGAAATGAAGTAAAATGAAGTAAAATAAACAAAATTGAGTCCGTATCTTTATGATAAAAATATTAAGGGACCGCTCATCATCCTTGGGAACTGTCGGAGCTTCTCAAAAAGAAACTGACACCGCCAAAGTCCTGTCCAATTTACGCCACCAATCCGAAGAAGAGCAGGCGGCAGCTTTCGCGGCGGCGCTCGGACTGCCATATCTTGACACCAATCTCGTCCCGATCAGCACTGAAAGCCTGAAGTTGCTATCCGAGGAAGATGCAAGGCTCTATGATATCGCCATCATCCAGAAAATCGGCAAGAAAGCTACGATAGTCTCGCCTGATCCGATACAATTGAAAACTGTCGGATACTTGAAAAATCTTTCTGAAACCAGGGGTTGGGATACGCAGATTTTCGTGATTTCCCGCTATAATATGGATAAAGTCCTAGAGAAATATAAAAAGATCGTTTTCACCGACATCCTTTCCCAGCTAAGCGTCAACCTCACCGGGGACGATTTGGAAAAATTCGATGAATATCTGAAAGACCTCATCACCCTGAAACAACGGATTAACGAGTTACCGACTACCCAAGTCCTGAATATCGTCATGGGCGGCGCCTATAAACTTGGCGCAAGCGATATCCACATCGAACCGCAGGAAAAAGAATTCCGTCTGCGCTACCGGATCGACGGCGTCTTGCATGACGTGGCTTTTTTGCCTCTGAATATCTTCAAAACCATCATCTCCAGGATAAAAATGATGTCGGGCATGAAAATCAACCTGCGCGACATCGCCCAGGATGGTAATTTCGAAGTGAACATCGAAGCTAAAAAAATCGCTATCCGCGTTTCCATCATTCCAGGCAGTTTCGGAGAAAGTGTGGTTATGCGCCTTCTTGATCCCTCCTCCATCCAGGTCAATGTGGAAAGTCTGGGACTGCAAGGCCTGGCCTATGAGGAGTTGCAAAAACAGATTTCCGCGCCTAACGGTATGATTCTCACGACCGGTCCGACCGGCTCCGGTAAAACCACCACTCTCTATTCTTTCATCAACAAACTCAACGATCCGGAAACGAAAATCATCACCATCGAAGATCCGATCGAATATGAAGTCGCCGGCATTTCCCAGACCCAGATTGAAAGATCCCGTGGCTACACTTTCGCCAACGGTTTGCGCGCCATCGTCAGGCAGGATCCGGACGTCATCCTAGTGGGAGAAATCCGCGATGAAGAAACAGCCGACATCGCCGTCAACTCGGCGCTGACCGGACATTTGGTCCTTTCCACCATCCATACCAACAACGCCATCGGGACCATCCCCCGCCTCATCGAGATGGGCGTGAAGCCCTCGCTGATCGTTCCCGCTGTCAATGCGATTATCGGCCAAAGATTAGTGCGCAAATTGTGCGATTGCAAGGAGGAATATGTGCCAGCCAAAGAATCACTCGCTTCCATCAAAAAAATATTATCCATCATATCCCCCAAAGCCAAAGTCGAGGTACCCAAAGAGATCACCAAGCTCTACCGGCCGAAGGGTTGCCCCAAATGCAATAATCTCGGTTATAAGGGACGCATCGGCATCTTTGAAGTGCTCACCCTCAATGAGGATTTGGAAAGCCTGATTCTCAATCTGGCTGGAGAAACGGAATTGACCGTGGCCGCGCTGGAGGCCGGAATGATCACGATGTTGCAAGACGGAATTTTGAAAGCTTTGGGCGGCATAACCTCCATCGACGAAGTGAAGCGTGTCACGGGCGAAGGTGATTTCTTGGAAGGCGTCTATGAAAAGCTGATGTCCCAATCGCTCGGCCGCAATATCCTGGTCGACGAGGAATCTTTTGCCAAAGCCCAAGAAAACATCGCCGATTTCAAAAAACTCCAAGCCGCCATCTACCTCGCCAAAGTCCCCGATATCAACAAAATCATCTTCGCAGCCGCCTCATTGCTCGGGGTCGGCGACATCCACATCGAGCCAGGACGAAACGATGTGAAATTCCGGTTCCGCATCGACGGCATCCTGCAAACCGTCGTGGCATTGCCGCTCAATGAATATCCGGCCATCCTCGGTGAAATAAAAATCCTGAGCGGCGTCAAATCCCAAGTGCGCGAAGGCGTCGTCGACAGCCGTTTTTCAATCCGCTTCGCCGATGAGATTGCCGATGTCAAGGAAAGATCGGTCGACGTGCGTATCTCCATCATTCTCGGCGGCTACGGGGAAACCGTAGTAATGCGGCTTTTAAGCAAGGCTTCGCAAGAATTGGACATCAACAAGCTCGGCATCCGCGAACAGAACAAGAAAAAAATCTTGCACGAAATTTCCAAGCCAAACGGGGTTTTCCTAAATACCGGTCCGACCGGTTCCGGCAAAACCACTACCCTCTACAGTCTCTTGAATATCCTCAATAAACCCGAAGTGAAAATCATCACCGTAGAAGATCCGATCGAGTACCAAATCGAAGGTCTGCTGCAAACTCCCGTGAACGACAAAGAGGGTTATACTTTTCCGACCGCCCTGCGTTCGCTCTTGCGCCAGAATCCTGACATTATGATGATCGGTGAAATCCGCGACAACGAGACCGCCGAAGTCGCCGTGCAAGCCGCGCTGACCGGACATTTGGTCCTTTCTACCATCCACACCAACAACGCGGCTGGAGCGGTCCAGAGGATGCTCAATATGGACGTCTCGCCTTCCGATATCGCTTCCGGCGTAAACGCTTTTATGGCACAACGCCTGGTGCGCAAATTGTGCGACTGCAAAGAAAAAACCATTCCGACACTCGAAGAAAAAGAAAAAATCACTATGGTTATCAAAACGATTTCACCGAAATCCGGCGTGGAAATCCCGCCGATTGAAAAAATCTGCAAACCCAAAGGCTGTGAAAAATGCAATTACCTCGGCTACAAAGGCCGCACCACCATCAGTGAAGTGTTTATTGTCGATAAAGACATCCAAGCCCTTATTACCCAAGGCGCCATCACTTCTGAATTGGCCGACAAGGCTATGGAAAACGGAATGTTGACGATGGCCCAAGACGGCGTATTGAAAGTCTTGGAGGGTGAAACTACCATCGAAGAAATCGAACGGGTGACTGACCTGTGACATCCTTTACCGACCCAGTTTCTTTAAAAAAATTAAGTCCACCTATTTGGACACCAGACACCGCGCTTTGGCTGTCAACTAGGTGGACTTAAGCATCAATCTTAAAATTCGACAGGAGAATCGACGTATGACTATGGAAAGCGAATTACAAGAATTGATAAGTAGGGTGGCGACACCAAATGACGATAAGGAGACTTGTTCTCCCCCAAATTACGAGAAGTTGGCAGCCAAGCATGGCTTCCACGAGGGCGGAGCTTGGATAAAAAACGAGATTCGCAATATTTTTATCCTAACTCTTTTTAGCGGCCAGCCGATAGCCGAAATCAAAACCCGACTGAAACGGGTCGCTAAGATCCGTTTCGATCTGGATGGACTGAAAACGGTCAACGATGTCGGCAGCCATCGATTAGGTGATGCCCTGCTGGATCTGGTTGCCGGAGCTCTCCATAACCAGACAATCCGGGACTTTTGCGAAAAGCATTCGCTGATCCTGGAAATCGACCGGGCAGGTGGAGATGAATTCGATGTGCTGGTCAGAAGAAGCACCGGCAGCGTTGATGAAATAATTCCTTGCGCGATTGATGAACCGACCTACTGTCCGATGTATCTCGTCTTAAGAGACCTGGTTATTTCCGAAGTCTCGAAGATTTCCTTTCCTGATTTGGACTTCCATAATCCGGAAACGAATAATCGACTTGGCGAATATGGCCAGTGCCTGCTAGAAAAAGCGGAACGCTCATCAGGAAAGTTCCATTTCACCCCGTCCGTTACGGCTGGGGAATGCATTTTTTGGGATATCCTTGTTTCATTCTTGCAAACGTGCGACAAAAACAAGGCTTTTTCGAAAAAAGCCTTGGGAGACACCCTGATGGGAATGGTGGAGGATATTTCCGGTGACTTAGTCACCCACAGGAAAATAATCCTCAAGGAAAAACTCTGGGAATCAGCCTGTCCCGCGAATAATTTGCAGGCCTTGCTGATAACACGCGGAACGACGGACCAGGAATCCGCCATCCGTTTACATGAAGCAAGGCGAATAAACCGCCTGCGAACCGATGTTTCAAGCGAACTGTACCGGCTGATAATTAAAAAATATGGCCTATTACAGACTTGCGACATAACCGCATCACATGATGATTTTCTAGTTGAAATATCAGAAATCTCAGAAATCGACGAATGCGCTTCCTTTCTCAGAAACAGAGTTCTCACTCTTGATTATGAGATAAGGGTATTGTTGCGGCCTTGCCATAAGAAATAACTTTTGCCCGGGCGGGAATTCCATCACACTGGAGCTCCCGCCTTTTCTTTTTTATCCAAACAAAAAACCCGGTATGAACCGAGTTTTTCTCTATCAATCAGTAATCTGCAGGCAAGTCCCAAGAGCTAGGCCCTCGGGGAAGGAACAGTATCGAGGCACGGCCCAGCTTGCACCAATCCGCCCATATCTTGATAAAAAGTTCCCAAAATTGATGACAAAAGATAGAAATCACCAATTGCCTACAGCTTACTGCTAGCCATACGAAAGGCGTTTTTCAGCCAAAATCATATGACTAGGCATCTTAGCACACCTTTTATTTTTTGTCAAGCAATGCTACAATGAGGCTAAAGCCTATAATTTTAAATTTATAAATTTGAAATTTTAAATCAATTTTAAATGCTGAATGTTTAAAAATTTAAACATTTGGGATTTCATTTTAAATTTAAAATTGAAAATTTAAAACTACTTGTGTTAGTCGATTCATCCGAACAATTCAATGATCTGGCCTCCGCTACCCAGCCGAAAGCAACCGTTGAAGACAATAATCTGGATAACACCTTGCGTCCCCAGAGTTTTTCCGAATATATCGGCCAGGAGAAAGTCAAAAAAAATCTGGATTTCCTGCTTCGCGCCGCCAAAAAACGTAAAGAGCCTATCGAACACATCCTGCTATACGGCCCGGCTGGACTAGGCAAAACGACTCTGGCCAACATCATCGCCAAAGAAATGGGCGTCAACATTAAGACCACTTCCGGCCCGGCCATCGAGCGCGTCGGCGATTTCGGTTCGATCCTGACTAATTTGCAAGATGGCGATATCCTATTTATCGATGAAATCCACCGGCTCAATAAATCCATCGAAGAAATCCTCTATCCGGCGATGGAAGATTTCAAATTGGATATCATCATCGGCAAAGGCCCCTCGGCCCGCACCATCCAGTTGGATCTGCCTAAATTCACCCTTATCGGCGCCACGACCAAACTTGGATCACTCACCAATCCGTTGCGTAACCGTTTCGGCGCTACCTACCGGTTGGAATTCTATGGAAACGAGGAAGTGAAGGATATCATCAAAAGATCCAGCCGGATCCTAGGCGTGGATATCCACGACACCGGACTAGCCAAAATCGCCAGTTGCGCCCGCCAAACCCCGCGCGTCGCCAACCGGCTTTTGAAACGCGTACGCGACTTTTCACAGATCAAAAACCACCCATTCGTGGACAGCGCCATCGCGCAGGAAGCCCTGGAAATGATCGACGTCGACCCGATCGGGTTGGAACCGGCCGACCGCCACATCTTGCGCACCATTATCGAAAAATTCAACGGCGGACCGGTCGGCCTGAGCACGATCGCCGCGGCAACCAGCGAAGAAATAAAGACGATCGAGGATGTCTACGAACCCTATCTCTTGCAAATCGGCTTTATGACCAGGACTCCGCGCGGCCGCATGGTGACCGAGCACGCCTACAACCACCTGGGCATAAAATATTCAAACGCTAACAAATTAATCTGACTAACACGATGTTTTCTCTCTTTGTCTTGATCCTATATCTGATCCTGGTGTCCATATACACGCTCGCTTCTCTTTTTATCGCATATCATCTGGTCAAATATTCCACGGCTTCGGAAATAAAAACCATCGTCCTGCTCCTGTTCATAGCCGTGTCTGCCGGACTTTTGTTCTCCAATCTCCTGCTGTTTTTCTCGATTGACTGGAATTCATTATTTTATAAACTAACCTTCTAACCGAAACGTATGCTTAATTCAAATCCATATCATTTTTCCGATAAGCGGGAAGATGAAGAAATGATCACCGTTATCCACCGGCATTGGTTCAATATCCTGCAAAATTTATTTTTGATTTTCACGATGCTCCTGCTATTGTTCGGCAGCTATGCTATTTTGCCAGCCCTTTTCCCCATCCTGGCGGACGCGGATTATCAGCGACTGCTTGTTTTTTTTGAAAGCCTTTTCGCGATGCTGATCTGGATTATGTTTTTCCTGGTTTGGATCGATTACTATTTCGATGTTTGGATCATAACCAGCAAAAGAATCGTCAATATCACCCAGCGCGGACTTTTTTCGCGCGAGGTCAGCGAAGTCGAACTGGACAAGATCCAAGATGTTTCCGCCGAGGTCCTGGGCATTATTCCGACTTTCCTTAATTACGGCGATGTCCAAATCCAGACTGCGGCCGAACAGGAAAAATTCCTTTTTGAAAAAGTAGCCGACCCGTATGCTTTGAAAAATATCATTATGAATCTGGAAAAATCAAGCGAAAAACAAACCGGGGACGCAAAAGCCAGAACGGAAGCCGAAGCGATCAGGACCGCGCTTGAAAAAAAGACCGCCAAATAGTCCGATTATCGATCTTGAACAAAAAAACAACCAATCCGGGTGAAAAACAAACGCAAAATCTATCTGGCCGCTTTTTTACCCTGTTTATTGACAGGGTTTTTTATTCTTTCAGAAAAACTTTCCGCCGATGAAATTTCTGCCGATCTGATTATCACCGAAATAATGTACGACCTTGATGGCAGCGATACCGGGAGGGAATGGATTGAAATTTTTAACGCGTCCGGTTCGAAAATAAATATTCCGAAAAATTCATTAGGGCTTATCGATGAAAAAGAAGAACGCGATGCTAACGGAAAATTAAAAAACACCTGCCATACGTTTGATTCTGATTTAAATATGGCCTCGAAAGAATATGTTATAATCGCGGATAATAAAAATGATTTTATAAATGATCATCCTGATTATGCAGGAACATTATCAGATTCGGTCTTAAATCTAAATAATACACAGGCTGGAATAAAAATCAGTTTTGATCGTTGCAAGACATGGTCGGCTGGCACTTCTTATGACAAAACGATGGGGGCCAATGGAAATAAAAAAACCTTGGAATTCGATTTAGACGACGATATTTGGCAAGAAAGCTACGTTAATAATGGAACCCCTGGAATAGAAAATTTTACCGGTCAAGATGTGGAGGTCACCTCACCGCCCGAAGAATCTGAAGCATACTCAGAAAAACTGACTCTGAACGAGCTGCTTCCCTATCCCTCAACCGACGGTGAAGAATTCATCGAATTATACAATCCGGAAGAACTGCCAATCGATCTTTCCGGCTGGATATTGCATGATGCCTCCAAGAGCGGAAAGTATGTTTTTCCCAAAAACACATCTTTAGAATCACAAAGCTATCTTGTAATTCATAAAAAGGATTTCAAGTTCGCCCTGAACAATTCCGGTTCGGAATCGGTCACGCTTTATTCCCCGGATGGAAAAACAATTTCCACGATCGATTACAAAAGCGCTAAACAAAATATTTCCTACAACTTCGACGGAAAAAATTGGCGCTGGAGTAAATTTTTAACACCGGGCGCGGAAAATATTTTCAACAACTTTCCCCAAGTCAAAGATGAAGTTCCGGAAAAAGTTTATGTGAATACTTATGCCGAATTTTCCGCCAAAGGCTCTGATAAAGATAAAGATAATTTGAAATATACTTGGGATTTCGGCGACGGACACAAGAGTTATTTGCAAAAAACCCGCCACAAATATGAAAAGACCGGCGAATATAAAGTGACGCTAAAAGTTTCTGATGGCAGCGAGGACAAAATCGACACTTTCAAAATCGAAGTGGAAAAATTTCCCAAGCTGGATGTCAAAATAATCAGCCTCTCGCCTAATCCGGACGGAGCCGATACCGGCGCGGAATTTTTGAATATTAAAAATAACACTAAAAAGAAAATCAACCTTAAAAATTGGAGCATCGCCAGCGGAACAAAGACATTATCCAATCATCCGATTACGGAAGATTTTTTCATAAAAGACGGTAAAGCCGCCAAAATCACCTATGCCGTTTCGAAATTCACTTTGCCGAATACCAAAGGAAAAATAGAACTGCGCTATCCGAACGGTAAAACCGCTTCGCACGTCAGCTATGGCGACAAAAAGAAATCCGTCGCCGAAGGCGCGACCTATGTAAAAACCAAGTCCGGCTGGAAATGGAACATCCCAGCCGTCATAACGCCGGCCGAAAAAGAGCCAAGCCCCTTGGCGACTCCCGCGGAAAATAATACGGCGACTGGAATCGTCGAAGAAAAAATCCAAGAAGAAATTCTTCCCACTCCGGAAACCGCGAAGGATCTCGGCCAATCATCGCCTTCGCCCGATTGGGAAAACAGACAAAAAACCAGGTTTTCCTTCATCAATTTCGGCCTTCACATCAGCACCGCCCAAGCCTTCGCCGGGGAAAACCCGCGCTTGCAACCCGATTATGCTTTTGAAAATTTTCCCGCGCGCAAACACTGGGCTATCACATTGCTGGAAAACCTGAATATAAAAATAAGTTCTTTTCTAAACAAAATCACCCTGGCCTTATAAAAAATCAACGGCCCCGCTCCTGCTTCAGGATCGGGGCCTTTTGAACAAGCCTTCTCTCGCCATCATTTAGGGATGGCGACCGCAAACTCATTAAGAAGACCGAAAGAGTTTTTTCTTCCTCTGAAAAACATATATTTTACTTCCGCGCCCGCTTTGAATTTCGCGTCAATCAGAGCTAGGGCGCAAAATAGCATATCATCACTCGCTCTCCGCACAAGAATCTGTTTCATCTTAAGCTCCGCAATTTCTTGCAATTCGACTTGGAAAAAAAACTTTTCCCCTGGCTCATTTTCCGCCAAGTCATAGGTCTTGCCTTGAAAATATTTCAGCTGATGCCTGATTTGTTCCTCTTTTGATATTTCCGGCTCACAATGAGTTATCAAGCCTCCGATTAGCAATAGTGCTAAACTTCCAATCAATATTGGCTTGCCTATTTCCTGCCATAAACTCGCCAGAAATTTTTTCATTTTATTTCCTCTTCAATAGGATTCAGTTTTTCCAAAAGATAAAACCAGCCTATACAACAACACCCGGCAAAAAGCAATTCCACTACATCCAAGATACTTGGCATAGGACTAGATCCGTCCAACCAAATTCTTTTGCAACATACCGCGACTATAATTGCTGCCGCTACGACTGGCAATATATTCACGTACTTTCGATATTTTTCTAGCTTCGACATAATTGCGTCCTCTGTGTTTAATTTTTAAACAACTTTCCATTAAAACAACGCTTAATGTTAATGCAAAATTATTAATTTATCAATGGTTTAGTTTTAATATTAACCTATTTTTGGCTTAAAATTGGCAGTTTATTATTTTTTTATCAAAAATATTGACAAAATATACCCTTATGTTACGCTCTTTATATGGATCAAGGCCTGCTAAATTTATTGGAACAAACGGGATTCACCCAAAAAGAGGCCGAAGTATATTTGGCGCTTTTGGAGTTGAGCCAAGGCACTGTCACGGAAATTGCCAAGGCTACGAAATTGAAACGCTCGATTATCTATGTGATTTTGGAAGGTTTGATCAAGCGCGGTTATGCCAGCGAACTGCCCGGGAAAAAAATCAGTGTCTTCCAGGCTACGGATCCCTCCCTTATTTTATTCCAACTCAAAGACACCGCTAAAAATTTTTCCGAAATGCTTCCGATTTTCCGGACCCTGCACAACAAAGGCACAAAACGGCCGAAAATAACCTACCATGAAACCAAAGAGGGCATCTGGAAAGTTTATGAATCTTTCAATCTCGCCTCGGAAGCTTTTTTTATATCCTCCTATGAAAAAATCGATAAATATTTTCCAGGTTCTCTTGAGAAATGGTTGCATGATTACCACAAAAAACTCATATCAGTCAAAGGCAAGCATCTGGTTCCGAACAGCCCCTTTGAATTGCAAGCCGCCAGACAACTTTCCGCGAACGGCCAGCAAGCGCGCTATTTGCCTGAAATACTCGCTTTTAATATGGATTTTTCTTTATGCGAAAACAAGCTTGCCATCACCTCCCTTGAAGACAAGCCTTTCATCGTAGTCATCGAATCGGAAGAACTCGCCGCCTCCATCCGTCCGCTTTTTGAAATGGCCTGGAATAACGGTAAGGAAATCCAATGATTCTTGAAATTAAAATTTCAGGGTGCTACCATTGTATTATAAATGTCTCGCTCGCGGTCTATTAAATCTTAAGATAAATATATGTCAGGACATTCGCATTGGGCCGGAATAAAACATAAAAAGGGATTGAATGACGCCAAGAAAGGCAAGGTTTTTACCAAACACGCTACGATGATCACGATCGCCGCGCGCGATGGAGGCGGCAGCCAGGAAACCAATTTCCAATTACGGCTGACGATCGACCGGGCGCGCTTGGATAATATGCCGCGGGAAAACATCGAGCGCGCTATCAAGAAAGGTACCGGCGAGCTTAAGGACGGCACGGAAATCGTCGAGATAACTTATGAAGGTATGGGGCCGGGCAACGTTATGATGTTAATCAAGACCGCCACCGACAATAGGAACCGCACTGTCAGCGAAATCAAGAGCATCTTCACTAAAAACGGCGGAAAGCTTGGCGAAATGGGCAGCGTGATGTGGAATTTCAAAAAAGTCGGCAACATCAATTTAGCCCTTGCCGAAGGTGCTGATCCCTACGAATTGGAAGAAAAGGCCATCGATGCCGGAGCGGAAGACACCGCCTACTCGGACAACATCTTGACCGTCTATACGGCACCGGAAAATTTGAAAACCGTACAAGAAAATTTGGAGAAGGCCGGCCTCAAGATAGAGGATGCCGGTTTATCCTATATTTCCTTGCAAAAAACCACCCTTTCAGCCGATGACCAACTTGATTATGAAAAACTTTTGGAAACCTTGGACGACCAAGATGATGTCCAAGAAATTTTTGATAACTTGGAATAATAAAAATGGGGGGAGCTAAAAAACAAATCATAAGCCATCCGTTACGCGTTTTGGGCATAGATCCAGGCACGGCGACGGTCGGCTGGGCTATTATTGAAGAAAATGCCGGAATTCTTGTTCCGGTGGCTTTCGGGCATATTTCCACCCCCAAAAACAATTCAGAGGAAAACCGCTTGGCTGAGATATCCGAAGATCTTGTCAATATCATTGAAAAATACCATCCCCGCGAAGCGGCCGTGGAACAGCTATTCTTTTTCAAAAATAAAAAGACTATCATCAGTGTCGGGCAATCCAGAGGCGGCATCCTCTTGACACTAGAGCAAAAAGGTGTCAAGATAGCTAGCTACACGCCACTGCAAGTGAAGCAAGCCGTCACAGGCTACGGCAAAGCGGAAAAGAAGCAGGTCCAGCTGATGGTTAAAAGCATTTTAGGCCTGAAAGCCGTGCCTAAGCCGGATGATACGGCTGACGCCTTAGCGATCGCCATTTGCCACATAAACAGCCGGAAAGTTAACAATTTTTAATTTTTAAACGAATTTTTGATTTTTAATTTCAGCAATGATGTTCTCCGAACATCATTTAAAAAATTAAAAACTTAAAAACTTAAAAACTTGATGGACTTGAACATCAGCCCCATAATCCGTTTTTTCCTTATCGAAGGCGTGCCTTTTGAAACGATCATCTTAATCCTGATGTTGCCGATTATCGCGACTTTGATCGCTTTCTTGCGCCAAGTCGTCGGTATCAAAGCTTTTGGCATCTACACGCCCCTTATCATCACCTTCGCCTTCCTGGCTACTAACGGATTGCGTTATGGCGTGGCGATTTTTTTAGCGGTCATTTTCATCGGGATGCTGATGCGCTTCATCCTCAAGCCCTTCCGGCTCCTCTACCTTCCCCGTGTCGCCATAATGTTGACCGTCGTTGCCGTTTTAATCCTATTGTTGCTTGTTTTCGGCGGCAACCTGCGCAGGACCGGACTGGCTTCCGTTTCAATTTTCCCTATTTTGATTATGATCACGCTGGTAGAAAAATTCGTCGCCGTGCAAATTGAAAAAGGCAATAAGACCGCGCTCATCTTGGCGTTTGAAACCCTGGTCATTTCCGTAGCAGGCTTTTATATCGCCAGTTGGGGAGCATTGATAAAACTCTTGGTCGCCTATCCCTGGGTCATCCTATTCACCATACCCTTTAATGTTATGATCGGCCGCTGGACCGGATTGCGGGTGAGCGAATATATCCGTTTCAAAGATATTATTAAAAAACTCTAGCCGATGTTTGAATTTTTCAAAAACAGCCAAAAGCTTCTCGGTATGAACTCAAGAAATCTTGAGTTCATTCGCCCGTATAATCGGCTTCGGGCCAAACGGCTGGCTGACGACAAGTTACTCAGCAAGCGAGTCCTGAAAAAAAGCGGCATAGCCGTGCCGAGCTTGATCGCCAAAATCAAAACTATCGAAGATTTGGAAAATTTCGATTGGCAATCCCTTCCTTCAAGTTTCGCTCTGAAGCCTAATCGCGGTTTTGGTGGCGAAGGCATCATCGTGGTTTACGGAAAAAAGAAGGGGCGGGATGACGCATGGGTCAAGGCTGACCGCTCGCTCATCACTATCGAAGATTTGCGCAGCCACATCCGCAATATTTTGGACGGTTCATTTTCCCTGTCCAACACGCCGGATATCGCATTTTTTGAAGAGCGCCTGCAGCTTCTGAAATTATTCAAACCCTATTCATATAAGGGCATTCCGGATATCCGCGTCATCGTCTTCAATAAAGTCCCAGTGATGGCGATGTTGCGCCTGCCCACCCGGGAATCCGGAGGCAAAGCCAACCTGCAACAAGGCGCTGTCGGCGTCGGAATCGATATGGCCACCGGAGTGACTACGACGGCTATCCAGGGGAAAAATAAATTTATTGAAAAAATTCCCGGCACGAATTTCCCCGTCAGCGGCATCCGCATCCCCTACTGGAAAGATATCCTGCTCCTGGCCTCGAAGTCCCAAGAGATTTCCAATCTGGGCTTCCTAGGCGTGGATGTGGCTATCGATAAAAATCACGGCCCAGTCATCCTGGAGCTTAATGCCCGCCCGGGACTTTCCATCCAAGTCGCCAATCTGGCCGGCCTCGCCGAAAGGCTCAGGCGCGTTTCCGGCCTCAAAATAAAAACTATCGCCCGCGGAGTGCGGATGGGTATGGATCTATTCGGGGGAGAAATCGAGGAAGAAGTCGAGGAAATTTCCGGCCGGAAAGTCATCGGCACCGTGGAAAAAATCAAATTGGTCGGAAAAGACGGCAAGACGATAGAAGTGGAAGCTAAAATCGACACGGGCGCCGACTGGTCATCCATCGATGACAGCCTGGCCAAAACGCTGGGCTTTGAAAAAACGATCGATGAATTTGAAAAATTAAAAATGCCTTATGAAAATTTGAAGAAATTGGATAAAAAAGAGCGCTGGGAAATTTATAAGGATATTCCGGATATCGTTTCCACCATTCCTGTAAAATCATCCAATGGCTACACCTACCGTCCGATGATCAATATCGAATTCACTATGGATACGATAACCATCCCCACGAAAATAACCTTGGTCGACCGATCGCATATGAAATATCCGATGATTATCGGGAAGATAAATTTGAACAAATTTTTAATCGACGTGAAAAAATGATAAAAAACACTTTATTGATCCGGAAAGTCGTCGAGGAAATGGGAGGGACATTCGAAGAAGTTATCCCGGAAAGGCGCTGTTATTATATCCACGTAGGTGGCAAGGCTTTTCTTATCACAAGAAAATTCAGAATCGCCAAAAACTTTATCAGCATCGCTGGCGCAACGGCGTACAAGGACCTGACTTATACGCTGCTCCGGCGCCAGTCGCTTCCCACGCCGACTACGGTCTTTTTTTTCAGAAAAAATTTCACACCCGGAGAAGTTGAAAAGAAACTCAACAACCTAAAATTCCCCATAATCATCAAAGATTCCGCCGGTTCAAACAGCCAGGGTATTTTCCCTTACATAAAAAATGCAGAGGAGGCCAAAGCCGTCATAATCAAAGAGATTTTGAATTTCAGATCGCTTATCGCCCAGGAAATGATCTTCGGCAAAGAATACCGCATCCTCATACTGGATAAAAAGGTTATCGGGGCGCTGGAAATGATTCCGCCGAGAATCATCGGCGATGGTAAATCCACGATAGCCACCCTCATCCAGAAAAAACAGAAGCATACCCGCCGAAAAACTCCGATCGACCGGGCGCTGGAAATAATTTTACGCGAGCAAGGTTTTTCGCTTGATTCCGTCCTAGATGCCGAAGAAGCCGTTTCTATCAAAAAAAGTTCCTCCCTGGCTGAAGGTGGGGAAACCCGGGATGCCACGGATTCGATCAACAAAGAAATTATTTCCATTTGCGTCAAGGCCGCCGATGCGGTCGGCTATTATCTTGCCGGCATCGACATAATCTGCGAAAATATATCCGAGGATCCTGCCGCTCAGACATTCGGAATCCTGGAAATAAACGGGAAGCCTGACATCTATATCCATTACAACCCGACTCACGGCAAATCCAGGAATGTCATCAAGGACATCATAAACTTCATCCTGAAATTAAACACGACAGTTTCCGATGACAAACAGATTTGACCCAGCCGTTTTTATAATAAGTAACTAAAAACGCTTATGTTGCTGATATTAAAAAACAAGAAGAAGACCGGACCGAAAATGAAAAAATTTTTACGCCTGACCGGCGCCGAACTCGCCCGGAAAGGAGTGGATTTTTCCGTTTCCAGTCTAGAAGAGACCGAAATTCAAATAGAAAAAAACAAAGTCGGATTGTCGATTTGCGGGAAACCGGTGACATCCTGGAACAATATTTATATCAGAAAGGTCGGCCGGAACAGGGGTGTTGCCCATATGCTGGCGCACATAGCGAAAAAATCCGGAGTCAATCTGATCGACCGCTACCATGAACAAACTAAGGACGCATCCGATGCCGCCAAGATAACCCAGATGTTCCGCCTGGCGTTGGCAGGGATTTCCATTCCCAAGACTTATTTCGCCGGATCATATCCGAAAAAGCACCTGCGCAATGCCGTAACATATCTGAAATTGCCGATCGTAGTCAAAGAATGCAACTCTTCGCAAGGGGCGGGTGTTTTTTTGGCCAAAAATATCAGTGAGCTGGAAAAAATCATCCTGGAAAGATCCAGTCAGGATGACCGCAAGGAAATCTTCCTGCAGGAATTCATCCCCAATGATTTTGAATATCGAATCCTTGTGACTGGAAGCAAAGTGGCCGTAACTGAGAAAAAAATCCGCTCTGAAAAAGAAGCTTTCCGGAACAACGTGCATTTGGGGGCGACTGAAGAATTTGTCGATATTTCCACAGTCGGAAACCGTATCAAAAAAGAGGCTGTTTTGGCAGCCCGAACGACGCATATCCAGGTCGCAGGCGTAGATGTCATCGAACGGCCGGACGGAAGTCCTGTGATATTCGAGGTTAACAGTTGCCCGGCACTCACGCTGGATATCAATATTTCACCTGAAATTAAAAAATTAGCTGAATATTTAACCGTATGCGAAAAAAAATAGTGATGTATTTCCATAGGCGTAAGATGGAAAAGGATCCCTTCTCCACTTTCGATGCGAAAAGGAGCGTCTATCATGATTTTTTCAAACAAGGCTTAGCTGAAGGCTTCGATATGTATATCGCCAGCGGCAAAACCGACGCTACAGGCCCTTTGGTCTTCAATAACGCCTATCGCTATAATGGAATTTTTTTTGAACCGGAAACGGAAAGCATCGAGGCGGATGCCGTTTTCGATCGGAGCGGCGGGATGTCTTTTCCGACTGAAGATGCCGGCTCTAAAACTTTGAATAATATCCATTTTAAAAGATTGTGCAACAATAAAAATGCGACTCAGGAATTTATCGGCGATTTTATGCCCAAAAGCTCCCAGATCAAAGACAGGGCCGGACTATTGCGGCAACTGGAATCATTTTCTCCGTCCGCGTTGGTCGTGCTCAAGCCCGCCAACGGGATGTGCGGCAACGGGATCGTGATTGATCGCGCGGAAAAAATAAAACAAGCAGATATCCCAGAGGGTCGCGAATATATTCTTCAAGAATTTGTCGATACTTCCCGCGGAATCCCCGGGATTATCGATGGCCACCATGATTTGCGCATAGTGATCGCGGATGGCAAAATCGTCTTGAGTCATGTACGCGCGCCCAAGGAGGGATCGCTTCTGGCCAATGTCGCCCAGGGCGGATCGATCAAAGAAGTCCCCCTTGAAAATATCCCGGCATTCATCATCGATAGGGTGAAAAAAATACAAGAGCGCATCGATGAAAAATTCAACCGTCCGGTCTATTCTATCGATCTTGGTGTCCAAAACGGGGCGGAACCGTTCGTTTTTGAATTGAATGACCAGATCGGCTTTCCTTCGGAAAAAATGAAAAATTCCGCTGTTTTCATAAAAAGCGTTTTGCAATCACTTGGACGATTGGCGGATGTTTAAAGCCGGCGCTTCTCCTCCGGAATATCAATGGGCTATTCGCAAGCTTATTTTTTTTTGGAAAAATCATAATATAGTCCTATAATTAAACTACTTAGTGTTTAGTTCGGACTTTATGAATTTTGAAACCCAAAAAACAACTCGACTGTATCCGGAACGCGCATCGGCTGGCGTCGATCAAAAAATTGAAAATTTGGAGAAAATCGAGTCTGGGGAGTTGCCAAAAATAGAATTATCTAAAAAAGAAATCGCGGAGCTTCTGGATTTTGAAAATGAACTAGGGGGAAATTTCGAGACTATCTACAAATTAGTATCTGTCAGCCATACTTTCTATCCCGAATATTTCCTATCCGATGCGGGACGCAAAGACTTTTTCGCCACTACCGGGATAGAATTGGACGGGGAAACGATCCAAGCTGTCACAGCCTCCATCTTGAAAAACCGCCAAGCTATCAGGCAATTGATTGATGAAAAAACCGTTTCCTCAAAGGAAGTCGCCGAACTTTTTGGAAGATCCATAAACTTTTCCGATAATAATTTCTTTCTCAGGCTCTCCCGACAAAAAGCGGTTGACGGAAGCCTGCGAATCAATCCCGAGACGCCCTTGCCGGAAAGAGCCACTATCCTATTGACTCCGGACATTTCTTTAAAAAAAATCAGCCAGCTACGCATTTTTAAACATTTTCTCAAGGAAAAACTCGCCAGCCTCGGTTCTCCCGCGACGCCATCTTCAGGCCTGAACGAAGGTTTACGCGAAATATTGACTCTCTACAAAAAAAGAGTCAATGAAATGATCGCTAACCAAGTTTTTTTTGGAATAGCCGCCAAAAATACGGCAGACATTTTGGGCGACGAAACGATTTCAAAAGAAGAAAGCGCCCTAGCCCATCCCGCCAAAAAGCATCCGGACGACATCCAGCTTTTTTATGGACTTTCCGATCCAGAAAAAACACTAGCCCGTTTCGATAAATTCATTTACGGCGCCTCCCAAGAATACAACGCTTCTGGAGACAGGGAGCAGATCAGTAAAGAAATCGAGGGGTATGCCGATCAAATAGAAAAGCTTTATTTGGAAAATGCCTTATCCACAAATGAAAACATCCAAAAAAAAGGCCTGGATCCTAAAAAAATTCTCGATGCGAAAATGTCCGTTGAACAATATCTCCCCTGGGTCGAGGAGTTATTGGAAAATTGTAAGGAAAAAAGCGTCTATCCAAGTTTAGAATATGATCCATCCAGGGAAAACCCTGCGCCAGACGGCAAATGGCAAGTCGTAACCGGACCTGAATTTAAAACGAACAACATTGATCAAAAACGAAAAGTCTACGAATTGGGACACACTGAAAATAAAAAAAGGACGGTCGAGTCCGTTATTTCCGTTATGCTTGGACATGAAATCGCCCATATTTTTCAAAAAATAAACAGGGAGGCCCTGCCGCTTACATTATTCAACCGCATCAATAGCGACAGAAGAGGAATCTATGCGGAAGGAGGAGCGATGCATATGCAGGACATCATCTCCACTGAAGCTTTTGGCACCCGTTCGATACCCATACCACATTACGTCCGAGCGATGGTTTGCCGGCTGCGAGGCGGAGATTATTTAGATTGTGTATCCGCTTTCTACGATAGTGCCTATAAAATTTTAAAGGCCCAGCTGGACGCTGGGATTATTACGGACAAAAACTTTCAAAAAAAAGTAGACTTGCGCTTAAAAACGGCTATCGGATCGGTTAAGAGACTCTTTAACAGCGCTACTGGTTTTTCAGGGCAGTCCGGAATCCTTACGCGAAGCGATGCCACCGCCTATTTGGAGCAACTTTTACTGATGGACAAGCTAAAAGCTATCGGCAAAGAAAAATACGCCTATCTAGGCATCAATCTGGAAACTATCACCTCCCTCGCGAAGCTTGGTTTTCTTGACGCGGCTAAAATTAAAACCCCGTCACGATATGCCTTGAAAATTTGGGATAAAATCAAGGATGGCTATAAACTTCAAATATCCGAAAACAGCCCCGCCGACGAGCTTGATAAAAACCCGGAATTATCGTAGAATACCAATTGACTTCACGGCATTCCGATGATGACTGTAAATACCCTCTTTCGGCTGTATTTTAAAATATAATATTTTATGGACAAAATATTCTCTCCCTTAAGAAATTTCAAAAATACCTCCAGCAAAAACCGCTGGCGGATGTTTGGTAGGATCAGCGCTTATGCGACAGGCCTTTCCGTGCTTATGATTTTGGGCATTTTCGTCTATTTCGCCAAAGATTTGCCCAGCGCCAATGGAATCAGCAAACGGGTCGTTACGGAATCGACTAAAATCTACGACCGCACGGGCGACCATCTGCTCTACGACATCCATGGTGAAGAAAAAAGGACCCAAATCCAATTCACCGATATGCCGGATGCCATCAAATACGCCACCATTTCCCTGGAAGACCAGAATTTTTACCACCACCCGGGTTTTGATGTGCGAGGTTTGGCCAATGCCGTAATTTCAAACGTCTTGCGCCGAGGTGGCGGACGGGGCGGCTCCACGATTACCCAGCAATTCGTCAAAAACTCCATCCTTACCGATGAAAGGTCACTTTCCCGCAAAATCAAAGAGTTGATTCTGGCCATCGAAATCGAGCTTAAATTTTCCAAGGATGAAATATTGGCGATGTACCTCAATGAAATCCCCTACGGCTCCAATGCCTATGGCGTCGAAGCGGCCGCGCAAACTTTTTTCGGCAAACATGCTTCAGAACTCACGCTTGATGAGGCCGCCCTTCTAGCCGCCCTGCCCCAAGCGCCATCCTATTATTCCCCTTATGGAAATAATGCCGACGCCTTGCGAGGCAGACAGCTGTATGCGCTGACCCAGATGGAAAAATTCGGTTACATCTCCCAGGAACAAGCCGCCGCAGCCAAGGAAGTCGATATATTGGCAAAAATACGGCCGTCTTCGGAAAATATTTCCGCGCCACATTTCGTAATGTACATCAAGGAATATCTGGAAAAAACTTATGGGCAGCAAGCATTGGAACAAGGCGGCCTTAAGGTCTACACCACGCTTGATTGGGATAAACAACAATTAGCCGAACAGGCTGTCAAAGAAGGCGCGGAATCCAACACGAAAAAATATGGGGCTGAAAATGCCGCAATGGTCGCGATGGATCCGCGTACCGGACAAATACTGGCGATGGTAGGCAGCAAGGATTATTTTGACAAATCCATTGATGGACAAGTCAATGTCACTATCCGTAACCGCCAGCCCGGATCGTCCTTCAAACCCTATGTCTATCTGACGGCCTTTAAAAAAGGCTATACTCCGGAAACCCAAATGTGGGACGTAGACACCGATTTTTCAACCGATTCCGGAAAAAGCTACAACCCTAAAAATTATGACGGGAAAAATCACGGGCTGCTCCAAATGAAAGATGCGCTAGCGATGTCCCTAAACGTTCCTGCTGTCCAAACGCTCTATCTGGCTGGAGTCCAGGATTCCATTACGACTGCCAAGGCGCTTGGTATAACCACCTTGGACAAATCCTTCGATTACGGACTCTCTTTGGTATTGGGCGGCGGCGAAGTGACCTTGCTTGACCATACGAATGCCTATGGATCCCTAGCTACCGGCGGAGTCCATCATGACAAAACCGCTATCTTGAAAATAACCGACTCATCCGGAAAAATTCTTGAAGAATACCAAAGCGACCCCGGCCAAAGAGTCATCGACGAAAAATATGTGACTATGCTTGATTACGTAATGTCCACCAATTCCTTGCGCGCTCCGGTTTTCGGAACCAACAATCCGTTCAATTTCACTGACCGTCCCGTAGCCGCCAAAACCGGGACCACCAATGAATGGCGCGACGGATGGGCAATGGGTTACACGCCATCCCTTGTTGCTGGTGTCTGGGCTGGCAACAATGACAATTCCACGATGGCCCAGGGGGCTGACGGAATCTATGTGGCCGCTCCGATCTGGCGGAAATTTATGGATGGCGCTTTGAAAAACTATAATGTGGAACAATTTCCGAAATATGAAACGGAAGATGCCGGCAAGCCGATTCTGAATGGCAAGCTTGACACGGAAGAAAAAATCGAGGTCTGCGAGATACCTGGTAAAAACGACGACTACTGCCTAGCTACCGATGCCTGCCCGGACAGCCTCAAAACTAAGAAAAAATTCTTCTCCGCCCATTCCATCTTATGGTATGTCAAAAAGGATGATCCGCGCGGAGATGCCCCTAAAGACCCTGAAGATGATCCGCAATTTAAAAATTGGGAAAAGGCTGTCCAGAAATATGCCGAGAAAGATAAAAACCTTTCCAATGATTCAGCACCTACCAAAAAATGCGAGTCTGATGATTTTTCCAGCATCGCTCCGAAAGTGAAAATAACTTCACCCTCCAATGGCGCGACGATAACTTCCGACACCGTCACAATCAAAGTCTCGGCTTCTTCCGCTTTCGATATAGATAAAATAACCTTATATGTCGATGATGACGAAGTCTCTTCTAAAAACGGTTCATCTTTAAGCTATGATTATTCCGTGCCTGATAGCAAAAAGACGTCCGACCTGGAAATCAAAGCCGTCGCCGTTGATAAAAATGACAAATCCAAAAACACGAACATCACGATCCATACCAACATCGTTTCAACCCCCTAGTAGACTTCGCAAAAAAACCTCGGAAATCCGAGGTTTTTTATTTGACTTTGATTTTCTCAATCGATCCTTCGCCCAATTCGGCGTTCATCTTGCGCACGATCCGATCCTTTTGCAGCCACATCTCCGAAGACCAAGCCGAACTGTCTGATTTCACGAATATCGTCTTGTTTTTGTAATAATCCGGAATCAGCTTTTCAATGCCCACATTGCCGAATTCCTCCTTGATAACCTTGCGGAAAACATAAAAAACCGTCTGGTCATCCAGCGTCTTGGGTTGAAAAACATCCCTTTTGACCAAATAGTTTTTAAGCGATTTCATATCATACAGCATAATCAAAAGCCGGCTTTTAAGCAAATAAAAAGGCGGGGAATTTCGATGAGTTTCCGCCTTGTGAATTAAACTTTTTCACCTTCTTTAATTATTTTTTTGGTTTGCGGTCATACTTGGTTCCTACATAATGCTATTCTTTTTTTACCGAGTGGATAGATCACTAACTCCTCCGCCCCGCATTTTTTACAGAACCGATACTGCATTTGCTCCCCCGAGCCTGAGTACACCCACTGACCACCACATTCTTCGCACATAACCAAACACTTTTGCCGGAAGACAAAATGACCTTTTCCCCAGAAGTGAATATCAACAACAACAAAATGCTCATCGCCTCGTGGAAAGAAAAAATAGCGATCATCATCAAATCGAAAGAGCTGGTTGATTTGCAAAAAATGACCTTCGATTTATTATGGGACAATTTGCCGAGAAATTAATTCCCCGCGACGTCCCAACGATTTATCGCGATAAAACTGAGCTTAATTCTTTATCGGCATTACAATATAAACATACCCTTCTAAAACTTCTCCGGTTTTTTCATCGATTTCCTTGATCGCTACCGGCGAGGAAGCATTATTCATAAGAATAGCAACTTTCGAAGTCATAACCGTGTTTATCCCGTCCAATAAATATTTTGAATTAAAAACTACTTCTTGAGATGACCCCACGATGTCCACAGTGAGCTCTGAAGAGTTTTCACCCACTTCTACGCTCCTAGCTTCGATCAGGAGTTTATTTTCCTCAGCATCGATTTTAAGCACCACTTCATTAGTCTTCCCGCTTGAAAAAACGCTGGACATTTTAAGCGCTCCTTGAAAAATGTTTTTTTCACCCACTATCCGGGTTTTGAATTCTACCGGCACGATATGTTTATAATCCGGATATTTACCGTTAATCAGGCGGGAAACCACATCCGTACCGTCTATTTCAAAAAATACCTGCCCCTCCTCAAAAACTATTTTAATATCACTTTCAATATCCGATGATATTATCCGCGCCAATTCCACAAAGGTATTTGCCGGAATAATGAATGTATTTTTTTTCTCTAAAAATTCTTTATAAACACTGCTTACATTCACTTCTTCCAGTTTCAAACTGCTTTCGACCAAACGGAAGCTGTCCGTAGCGGCAAATAAAATTTCTTTTTCCTTTAAAACAAGATTCACCCCGGTCAATTCTTGGCGTGTTTCATTAAAAGCCACGCATGTAATAACCTTGGAAATTATATTTTTTAATTTCAAGCTTGGTATATTCAATATGAAATCCGTTTGTTTTTTCGGTATTAAAGGAAAATCCTCTGCTGACAAGCCTTTTATTACAGCTTTGGATGAACCGCTTTTTATTTTAAGGCTTTGATCTATCACTTCCAGGGATATATTTTCCCCAGCTGGCAGATTATTAACGAAATTACTGATTAATTTAGCCGGAATAGTTATTTTCCCCTCTTCTTCTATTTTTGCCCCGATTTGGACGGAAACCCCAATTTCAAGATTTGTGGCAGAAAGTTTCAATCCCCCGTTTTCAGTTTCAAATAAAATATTATTTAAAATCGGTAAGGTGTTTTGTCTGGAAACCATCCGTTCCGAATTAAAGACAGCTTTTTTAAAATTTTCTTGGGTACAAGTTAGTTTCATAGTATTAATATAATAATTTATCTTTAAATATTTATAAGTTTATTGTTTATTATATAGGGATTGGATTTCTGGGGATATGTCTTATTTATGGCTAAGATAAAGTAAATTTACTGTGGATAATTTGATAAGTTGATATTTTATCACTGATTTTCATAGCTGGGGAATAAGTCAAGACATTGGATTATTTATTTTTGGGTGCACACAGCGGATATGGTTAATTCAGAAGATATACACAGGGATAGATAATGGTTGGGATACAGTTTATCCACAAGTTATCAGGATATATTGTAAAGTTGCTCCTTAATAGAAGCGACGTCCTCAAGTAGTTTTTTATTGAACTCTAATTCTTTGGATATTTTATCATAAGCATGGATAGCGGTGGTGTGGTCTCTGCCACCTAATTTTTCGCCGATTCCCGGGTAGGAATATTGGAGTTCACTACGCATAAGGTACATTGCTACTTGTCGGGGTTTTACAACCTCTTTTTTTCTATTCTTCATAATCAAATCAGCGGTGTCAATATCATAAAAAGAAGACACGGCGTCGATGATGTGTTTATGGGTTATGCCCTTTTTTTTGCCACTGGCGATAATGTCTGATAATAGGGCGGAAACATAATCTAAGGTGGGTTCCCGGTTGGTAAGTTGCGACGAGACGATGACGCGATTCAGCGCGCCTTCCAATTCGCGGATGTTGTGGGTGATATTTTGGGCGATAAAATCAAGGGCGGTGGTGGAAATTGTCAACCCTTCATCAACCGCCTTTTTGCTTAAAATAGCCATTCTTGTTTCAAAATCAGCTTTGGAAACATCTGCGATCATCCCGCCTTCAAAGCGTGAACGAAGCCTTTCTTCCAAAGTCGGAATAGCTTTCGGTGCGCGGTCACTGCTTAAAACTATCTGTTTGTTTAGTTGGTACAGGTAATTAAAGATATGGAAAAACTCTTCCTGAGTTTTTTCTTTACCGGACAGGAATTGCACATCGTCGATGATTAAAAGGTCGATTTTCTGGTAATGTTCTTTGAATTCGTTTATTTTTTGGGTCCGGATAGAGTCGATCAGTTCATTAGTGAAGCGCTCAGAGGTGATATATTTTACTTTCTTGGAAGGATTTTTTTTAAGAATTTCATTGCCGATAGATTGCAATAAATGGGTTTTTCCCAAGCCCACTCCGCCATAAATGAAAAGCGGATTATAAATACGGCCCAAATTTTGCGATACGGCATAGCAGGCCGCCCTAGCCAGCTCATTACTAGAACCGACGATAAAATTCTCAAAGATATACTTAGGATTTAGGTTATTTTCTTGGCTTATTTGAAAGTTTTTTTCGACCGGTGGCTTTTCAAAAACGACCCTTTTTGGAGGGATGATCGCATCGACCTGGTTTTCTCGGAAGGCGTTTTCCTTTTCGGAACCTATGGCGCAAGAAACCTCTTTTATAGAGGGCTGGATATTTCGCAAAGCTTTGAGTATATAGAGATTGTATTTGTTTTCAAGCCATTCTTTGGCAAATCCGTTAGGAACGCCGATTATGACGCGACCATCATTGTTTGATAGGATGGAGGTGTTTTTAAACCATGTGATGAAGTTCGCCTTCGAGATCGAAAGCTCTATTTCCCCTAAAGCGGCCCGCCAAAGTTCCTCGTTGGTCATATGGAAGGTTAAGATTAAGAATAAGAATTGTGTAAACTGAAGTATATCACGCTGAAAATCGAATGTCTAAGGAAAGAGTGGGGATAAGTCTGTTGATAAGCTGTTGGCAAGTCCTAAAAAAACCCTAACTACTGTATATTATGAAATTATAAATAAATCAAGGGCCTGCGCTTTTCGGATGCCTCTGTAATCGGATCGGTTGATGCTTGGCAAAAGGGCTATTAGGTTGACTTTAACTGGGATAGTTGATAAACTTGGAATCAGTCAATAGCGACTAATTAAAGGATAATATATATAAAATCTAATCTTATGAGCCAGACATACCAACCATCCAGCACAAGAAGAAAAAACAGGCATGGTTTTCGCAAGAGAAATGAAACCGCCACCGGGCAAGCCGTATTGAAAAGAAGAAGGACTAAGGGCAGAAAACGGCTTACGACGGCTTAATTAGCCTAAGATTCTCAAAATGCTCCCATTCAAAAACCGGCTAACCAGAAAAAAAGATCACGAAAAGGTCCAGAAATTCGGGATTTTTGTTTCTGCAAAGAATATTGCCATTAAAATTATGGAAAATGGCACGCGGGACACGCGGATAGGGATAGTGGTGGGTCTTAAATATTCAAAAAAAGCGATTGAAAGGAATCAGGTTAAGAAAGAAATCCGGGGAATTATCCAGCCTGAACTGAAAAACATCAAAAAAGGCTTGGATATAGTCATTATGGCGCGTAAGCGGGAAGAAGAAAAAACCAGAAGCATCGATTTCAAGAAGAATATAATGGAGGTTTTGGCGCTGGGACAATTGCTAACAAATATAAAAGAAGACAAGTCTTCAATAAAAACAAAATAATGTCATTTTTATTCGATACATTCGTTTATTATCCGATTTATAACCTGCTGATTTTTATTTACAATATAATTCCTGATTTTGGCGTAGCTATCATCATTTTGACGGTATTGATTAAATTTTTGCTGTTTCCGCTAAGCAAGAAGCAGATCGAATCGCAGAAAAAAATGCAAGAATTGCAGCCTAAGATAAAGGCGATCCAGGGTAAATATAAAAATGACAAAGAAAAGCAAAGCCGGGCTATGATGGAATTATACAAGGAAAGCGGCTCTAATCCATTCTCCGGGTGCTTGCCGATGATAGCCCAATTGGTTTTTTTAATCGCTATTTACCGGGTTTTGTTCAATATTTCCCAAGCCGGGCTTATTATCAATCAGGCTGAATTATACTCTTTCATCGCCAATCCGGGACAAATCAATAAAATGTTCGTCGGCATCGTGGATTTGGCCTCCGCTATCGAATTCAGCCGGCTCACTTTAGGCAGCTTGCCGCACATTCTGTTGGTCATCTTGGCTGCCGGAGCTCAATTCATACAGACGAAGATGATGATGGCCAAACAGCCTATAAAGGCGGCAGTCCAGGGCGAGCCTGATTTTTCTGAGATGATGACAAAACAGATGTTGTTTCTTGGGCCGTTGCTGACGCTTTTTATCGGAATCAAATTCCCGGCCGGGCTGGCGCTCTATTGGTTGGTTTCAACGGTATTTATGATTTTGCAGCAGCGATATATGGAGAAAAAGGAGACGTCCGTGGCTGTTATCGTGGCAAAATAAGCTAATAGATAAATTTAAATATATGGAAAAACAACCGGGCAATCTGGATGAGATAATCAAGTCATCTGTGGCGGAGCTATTGGATAAGATGGGATTTTCTTGTGAAATAGAGATGTCGCATGAAACCGAAGAGGGGGAAGACGGCATAGTCAGGGAGAATATAATTTGTAATATAAAAACGGAAGAATCGAATTTTTTAATCGGGCAGTATGGCGTCAATCTCCAGTCGTTGCAGCATATAGCGAGGATTTTAATCCGGAAAAAGACGGATGAACGGATCCATTTCATAGTGGACGTCAATTTTTATCGCAAAGAAAAGAGCTTTTCAATCGTAACGCTGGCGAAAAATACGGCCCAGCAGGCGGTCCAAGAAAAAAGAGCGATCGTTCTCCGTCCGATGTCTCCCTATGAGCGCAGGCTGGTGCATATGGAACTTTCAAAAAATGCCGATGTCATAACCGAAAGCATCGGTGAGGGAGATGACAGGAAAGTCGTTATCAAGCCGGCGGAAACAGTTTAAAATCATAAATTACTCATATTTTAAGAAAAATTTCAATCGAGATTGGGATTTTAAATTAAAATTTGAAATTTCGCACATGGCTGTTGCTAGAAAAATAGCTTACAATGTTTTTGTGAGCAGCGTTTCTAAAGTGCTGTCTACGGCGCTTGCTTTGGTTGCTATCGGTTTTATCACAAGATATCTTGGTAAAGAAGGGTTTGGAAATTACGCCACTGTGTTGGCGTTTTTATCTTTTTTCGCGGCAATTTCTGATTTGGGCCTATATCATATCGCTACGCGGGAAATTTCTCGGGAGGGGGCGGATGAAGAGCGGATTTTAGGCAATATATTTTCTATCCGACTGATTTCCAGTGTGGCTGTTTTTGGCATTTCTCCTTTGGTGGTTTGGTTTTTTTCGTATTCTGCCGATGTCAAGATCGGGATAGTGATCGCCGCCGCTTCATTCATTTTTTCTTCTGGTTATCAGATCTTGAACGGCGTATTCCAAAAAAATCTGGCGATGGACAGGGTGGCGGTCGGAGAATTGGCCGGCAAAGCCGTGCAGGTCGTGACGATCATATTGGTGGTGCGAGCCAATTTAGGCTTCAACTGGATAATTTCCGCCTTGCTTTTGAATATGATGGTCAATTTCGGCATCATCTATTTTTTGGCCAAGAAATATGTGCGGATCCGTTTGCGATTCGACTTTGATTATTGGAAATCGTTTTTGAAGGAATCGGCGCCGATGGGCATTGCCGCTATCGTAACCTTCGTATATTTTAAGATGGACACCATTTTACTCTCAGTTTTGAAAAGTAGCGCGGATGTGGGGATTTACAATGCCGCGTATAAGGTTTTGGAGAATATCACTTTTTTCCCAGGTATGATCGCTGGCTTGGTTATGCCGATAATGGCACATAGTATTTTTGCGAACCGTGGCCGGTTTGTCGATGTGGCCGATAAGACGTTCAAAGTCTTCGTGATATTGGTCGTGCCGCTGGTCATCGGCACATTGTTCCTGGCGGATGATGTGATTAGATTGATTGGCGGGGCCGGATTCGCAGAGGCGGGCGTGGTCTTGCGGATCCTGGTTTTTGCGCTGGCATTTATTTTTTTCGGCCAATTTTTCAATACGGTGTTGATTGTGGGTAATCTGCAAAAAAAACTTATGTGGATGCTGGGCTTGGCTGCGCTGCTCAATGTGGGGCTAAACCTTATTTTTATCCCGGAATTCTCATATATGGCCGCTGCTTGCATTTCTGTGATCACTGAATTCACGGTCGTGGTATTGACGGCCGGGCTGGTCGCCAGGAAACTGAAGTACGTGCCGCGGATGGAAAAGTTCTCAGGCGTTGTTTTTTCCGGAGGATTGATGGCGATCGGTCTCCGATTGATGACGGGACTGAATTTTTTCATCTTGGCCATAGCAAGCTCCGCGGTCTATTTCGTGTCACTGTGGATTTTCAAGACGATCAGCTTGTCCGAAATAACCAGTCTAATCAGTAAAAAAGGCGTGCAAGAATATGATGAATTATCCTAAGGTTTTTATCGTAATATTGAACCACAATAGCAAGGCGACGGTGCAAAAATGTTTGACGAGCGTATTCAAGTTGAATTATCCGAATTTTGAGGTCGTTTTTGTTGACAATGATTCTAATGACGGGTCATTGGAATTGGCGAAAACCAATTTTTCCAAGGCCAATTTCATTAAAAATGCGGAAAATCTCGGTTGTGCGGCCGGAAATAATATCGGAATCCGTTTTTCCCTTGAGCGGATGGCGGAATACGTATTGCTATTGGATAGCGCTACGGAAGTCGATAAGGATTGTTTGATCCGGCTTATCGAGGTGGCTGGGCATGATGAAAAAATAGGCTTGCTCAGTCCCATCATTTTTGAAGGCGATGCTGCGAGCGTTTGTTTTTCGGGCGGAAAAATCAATTGGTTTGAGATGGGCCTTGAATATGCAAAAAAAATCCAAACGGAGGATTTTTACGAATCGGAATTCATAACCGGCCGCGGTATGCTGGTGAAGGCGGGAGTGTTTAAAAAAGTCGGGTTGTTTGACGAGGACTTTTTTCTCTGCTGGGGGGATGTGGATTTAAGTTTCAGAGCTGGAAAAGCGGGTTTTAGGAGTGTGATGGTTTCGGCTAGCTGGATTTATCATCTTAAAAAAAATAGGAAATGCGCGGAGAATGAAGCTTATTGGACAGTCATTTCCGGATTGGTATTTTTTAAAAAAAATATAAAAACTTGGATGAAGCCTTGGATAATCGGCTATGTCGGAGCAAAAAAAATTGGAAATTGGCTGGATGTAAAATTCAATAAAAACGGAACAGCCTTGGTCATCCAGCGGGCATATCGGGACTTTAAGAATGTAAAATTCTAAATAAGTCCGGCTTGGTTTCAAGTCGGATCGCGGCGTTTTTGATGACAGAGGATTTGCAAATCCAAATAGTTTGATTTTTAAGAAAAATTCCATAGAAGATGTATAATTTTCTCGTTCTGCTGGTTTTATATCTCCCTTTCCAGCTGGCTATCAATCCGATGGCCGGTGTCGATCTAGCATCCATCCGGATTTTTATCCTGGTCTTTTTCGCTGTTTGGTTGGCACAAGGATTGAAGAGTAAAAATATCGTGATAAAAAACAGCGTACAGTCCTGGCTGGTGGCTTCCTTCTTGTTTTTGAATATTTTTTCGCTTGTCGCGGCTAAAAACACCGATTGGTCGGTGCGCAAATTGCTTTTTTTATTTTCAATCTTCCCAATCTATTTCGTGGCCGGCCAAGTGATTTCCAATAAAAAAAGACTGCTTGGAATCGCGGACGCGATGGTTTTGAGTGGGGCGGTTATAGCGCTAATCGGTCTGGTCCAATTTGTCGCGCAATTCGTATTCGGTCTGGAGGCGATCTACGTTTTTTGGGCTGAACATATGACAGTGCCCTTTTTGGGCAAAAGTTTCGGAGCGGCCGTTCTGGAAAATCCCAGTTGGCTCGTTGGAATTGCCGGACAAACTTATTTGCGGGCGACTTCGCTCTTCCCTGATCCGCATATGTTTTCTTTTTATCTGGGTTTGTTGGTTCCGTTAGCTCTTGGGTTGATACTGAGGCAAAAAAGGCGGAGATGGCTTGCAATTAGCGCTTTTAGTGTGATTTTTTTGGCGGATATCCTGACTTTTTCACGCGGAGGCTATCTAGGTTTGGCTGCCGGATTAGTATTTATGGGAATTTTATCTTGGCGGAGGATAAATAGGCCCTCCAAAATCGCAGTCGGGGTGATTTTGGGCTTGGGTCTGGCGGTCGTGGCGATTCCTTCTCCGGTCTCGCAAAGATTTATTTCAAGTTTCGATCTCAAAGAGGGTTCCAATCAGGGCCGACTGGCAATGTGGTATAAAGCTACGGATGTGATAAGGGAAAATCCGTTGGCAGGTGTTGGCATAGGTAATTATCCCCTGGAGGTGAAGCCGACTGCCACCTATAGGGATCCGATATACGCGCACAATACATATTTGGATATAGCCGTAGAAACCGGAATCTTGAACGCGCTGGTGTGGATAGGGATTTTAGTGGCAACTTTTCGCGGATTTTGGGAAAAAAGCAAAAAAGAAAGCTTGTTTTTTTTCAGTCTGGCCAGTTTGGTTATTTTTGCGGCGCATTCCCTAGTGGAAACCGCCATATATTCTCCGGTAGTCCTGGCCCTTTTCTTGATTATCATAAGTTGGAATAATTTAGAATTGTCAGATGAAAAAAACATTTAGCTTGGAAAATTTTATTTATTGGGCCATCGTCGCGATGCCGGCGTACCTATGGAAAATTTCTTTTCTAGGCGTGCCTACGAATATGTTTGAATTGATGGCATCCGTCGCGGTGATCTGGTTTGTGATTGAGCGCAGGACCTTCAAAATCGCGCTCAGAGGATATGAAAAATATTTCATACCCATTGTAATGATTATGGGTGGACTCGCGCTTGGAACGCTTTTTGGTGGCTCTGTCTTGGTCGGATTAGGTATAATAAAAAGCTGGTTTATCATTCCGATGGTTTTCGCTTTTGTCGCACTTGAAGCGACTCGGCGGGAAAAGAGCGGGGCTGTTTTGGAAGCGACTTATATTTCGGCCTTGCTGGTCGCGAGCGTAGCGCTGGTCTATTTTTTTCTGGGTGAAATGACATATGACGGCAGACTTAAAGCGTTTTATAATTCCCCGAATTATTTGGCGATGTTTTTAGCGCCAGCTATTATCATAGGCGGCGCATTTTTCGCTAAAAGGAAAGCATTCTACGCGATTTCCTTGCCGATTATTTTGAGCGCGTTATATCTGACATTTTCATATGCCGCTTGGCTGGCGGTTTTTGTCGCGGCTGGCGGTTTGGTTTTTTTAAATGAAAACGGTTGGAAAAAATGGAAAAGCGCGTTGTTTCTGGGATTGGTTGCGGGGATAATTATATTTTTCCAAATAGGCACCAGTAAATTTGATGGTCTGGTGCGATTGGAGGATCGATCTTCCTTGGCTTCGCGTATGATGATTTGGAATTCAGCTGGAAAAATGATTGTTGATAACGCTTTTTTAGGCATCGGTCCGGGAAATTTCCAGGACAAATATTTGGAATATCAAAAATATTTTCCGCCTTATCTGGAATGGGCGGTGCCGCAGCCGCACAATTTGTTTTTGGCGTTCTGGTTGCAGGCCGGACTAGCCGGCTTAGTGGGCTTTTTGGCAATATTAGTCCTCTGGTTCAGGGATTTATCAGGCAGTTGGAAAAAAGAGGTTGATTGGGGAGCTGCCGCAATCATAATCTACATATTGGTGCACGGTATTTTTGATACCACTTATTTTAAGAACGATTTGGCGGTCTTGTTTTGGCTGAGTTTTTTTGTTGGGATTAAAAAAAGCTCCGAGCCTAGCTCGGAGCGGAAGACAACATTGCGCATAAAGTAGTCAGAGAGTGATTTTATATAGCTTGCCATCGATCTTGTTGGTGAAAAACAACAGGCTTTCATCCGGATCCAGGAATAAGTCGGCGGCATCATAGGCGGCAGTTATGTTTTCCAAATCTACCAAGCGGGATTTTTCTCCCGTAGCGACATCGATTTTCCAAAAGGTGTCATTGGTACGGAATTTGTCGGTTAAGTAATCATTAGGCAAGATCGCTTCGGTTGGAATCGCTCCAGGCAAAGCATAATAAATGGCTTTGTTGTTTTTTGACCAGGTGCATTTAGAAACAAGGGTCGGAATGCCAAGATTCCGGTATTCGCCGCCCAGGCTGTTGGTTACGCCCAGTTGCAGCTTTGAACCGCCTTTGGCATCAACACTGCCCACGAGAAGCGAATTGCCGTCCTGGCTCCAGAGATAATCGGCTCCATATTTTCCTTTGACAATGTTTTTTCTTTCTCCGCCCAGAACCGGCGAGGATTGCATCAGGGTTTCCGTGAAAGCATCCGGTTTGTTCCAAAATGAAACCAGACTGGTCCGCGGAATGGGTGCGATAAGCAAATCCTTCATCGCCAAATCGGTTATTTTCTGCCAGCTTGATCCGTCCGGATTGGCGAAGTTGAGGGTTCTTGTCTGGGTTTTCGCGTCGAAATATTTATAAAATATTTTTTCATTGTTTTGCCAGACGACGGTGTCGAGATTGTCTTTTAGTTGCGTGCCTTTGTTTTGTGCGTAGTCATACAGAAAGAATTTGGAGCGGCCGGTCGCGGTTGAAAACTCGGAAATAACCTTGGATCTGTCCGGCGACCAGATTATGTCGGATAAACCGATCAATTCTTTCTCGGAAATAGCCCGTTTATCGCGGTCAGCAAGGTTGATTACATACGCCTTGCCATTGGTTTTTGAATAATATCTGATGGATGCGCCGTCCGGGGAAAGCGCGGGTGATAAAACAGCCTCATCGGTGAGCGGTTCAATTGCGGCAACATTTTTGGACGCCGTCGATAATGATGGGCTTGGACTTTTCAAGGTGGCAAGCTGTTCCGGAATCTTACGAAAAGACAGGCTGTAGATTCCCCAGAGAATCAAGACAATAACTAGGGCGATTGAGGAAAATATAAAAATTTTTTTAGATAGGATCATAAAATAGAAAGATGGTTATTTAGCCAAGCAAGCCGCTTGGAACGATTGGACGCGCATAACATATTTTTGGGTTTCGGAAAATCCGCCCGGATTGATATGGCATTGCCAGGCGGGAGTGGTCGGGCTCGGGCAGTCCGTTGAAACTACGAATGGACCGGCTTTGCCCGGCGTAGCGGCAATTTTTCCGGAGCCGGCGTTATAAGCGGCGATCAAGTCGTCATTGCCGGTGTCATAGGTATAATCGCCATAGCTTACCGTAGTTTTAGCGAGGGCATAACTTGTTCCCAGTGAAAAGCCGGAAGATGACGGAATACTGTTGCGGGAGGAAGCGATGATCGAAGCGGCTTTTTGGATGCTGGCGGACGGATTGGATAACAGTTCCTCACAGGATTGCCCGGCAGTTGCCGGTAAGATTTGCATCATTCCGCAGGCGTTATGTTTACTGATCGCACTAGGATTGCAATTGCTTTCCGCATTGGCGATGCCGATAAGTAGGCATTTCAGGTTTTTATCGCCTCCGGAAGCGGATTCAAAATCATTGGCGTAGTTTTCACAGCCCTTGGTTAATGTTTTTGAGGTGATAATCTTTTCAGTCAAAGCGGTATTGCCGCCGATGTCGTTGCCGCCTAATTTGACTAAATTAGGATTGATTTCGTATAGGATCAGAAAGGAAACCAGCGCCAGGATCAAACCGGCGATAGCGTCGATAATCACTCCCTTTGCTTTGGTCATACTGGAACTGTTGCCGGCGGATATGATGTACATATAGCCGCCGATGCCGATCATAAACATCGCGCAAATCCCTACGGTCCATAGGCCGAATTTATAGACCGCTCCGATATAGGTGTAGAAATTGCCGACGGTTTCAGCTTCAAAGCCGGGAATCATTTCCATCGGCCTGTAATCGAAGGCGCCTGCGAGCACCAAGGTCGGCGCAAGACAAAATACGGCTAAAAGAAGGGCGGTTAATTTTTTATACATATTTGATATATTAGTATTTTTGGCAAATATAGTCTAGGCTTGGTTTTGTTTCGGAAAAAATGAAAACAGCAATCCGGTGGAAAACAAGATTAAGATGAGAGTAAGGATGATTCGGAAAAGGAAATTGACATAGGCCGGTATGGATGAAAAGAGGCTGGCTAGAATTTTTTTATCCTGCGTTCGGGCGGCTAGGGCGGAGCTGACATCGATCTGATCGGCTACCTTGATCGTAATTGATTTGCTGATGCGCTTTTCATAGAAATCCGTCAGGGGGATGCCCCATTTTCCATACAGGGCTTTTTTGACCAGATTAGTTTGGGTGTAGAGCGTTTCGACGCCTACCGAATAAGTCGCGCCTGTTGATTTATCGGCAGAAAAACTGAGCGTTCCGTCGGCATTGAGTGTGGCGCCGAGGGAAGCCGCGTTATCGGTTGTCACGATTACCCCGTCGATAATCCAAGACGGTTGGCTGGGAGAAAGCGCGTTCGATGTTGTTTTTAACTTGATTACCTTGCCTTGCAAGGCTTCAAAAGAATCTTCGCTATAGTCAGGCCATAAAGAGTCATCGCTTGCCGGCGCCGGATTAGGATTTTTATTTATCGGATCGACATAATATCCCAGGAGGATCGGCAGGCAAGTCGAGTTGGCGGCGCTTTCATTGACGGCGGATATATGGATTTCCGGATCCGCTACTATAAAAGTTTTCGTGAGGGTTATTTTTTCTTGGGAGGTTTTATGGGAAGCGTTTAAATTGACCGTGTATTTGGTTCCCTTTTCTTGCAGTACCGGGAAATAGGCCGTAGCGGCGTTCGGATTTGCCGATGAAAGTGGTTCTCCATTAAGCGTCCAGACTAAATTATAATCATCTGGATCGATATCGGTCTTTAATCCTACGATCTCATTTTTTACAATCGGGCAAAGTGTTTTTTCAATTCCGCTGTCACAACGCTTGGCTTCGGGTGCGACATCGAGGGTTATATCCAAGTCGGCCGAAACGTTGGTTGGGAAGACCTCGATTTTGTTTTGCGCATTGTAAATAGGGACTATGATGGTGGCGACGCCTTCTTTTTGCAAATTCTCAAAGGAAGTTTCTTTTGCCCGCAAGGTTATCTTGGCGTAGAACGCTTCCGGTTTGTCAAAATTCAAATTCATTTTTAATGATTTCAATCCGATTCCGGCGGTCTGATCCAGTCCGGTTTGTTTTTTGGTGTTGGCGTCAAGCGCAATCCAATCATCGGCTGAAATGGACGAGCCTAGGGAAACGCTCCAATCGTAATAGATAAAATCTTTATTTCCAGCGTTCAAGATAGATGATTGGATAACCAGCTCATCGGCATTATCTCCGGCAGGGTCATTCATCGGAGTATCTGGCAAATAGGAAAGTGAAACATCCAATTTTTTATTGGAAGTTCCTTGTGCTGGGTCGACCAAATTATCCTCAAGACAATTATTGAAATCGGTGCTTGAATCAAGGGATCCGTCAGAGGCAGTGACGAAGCGAGGATTGGAAGTCGAGGATGAAATTGGCCAGTGTGCTGGCGTAGTGGCATCGCCGCATATTTCAACCGGGGATGGTTCAAGCAAAGATGCCGGCGGCAAGATGCAATCTTGCGTCGTAACCGTAGTTTTGGTAGTTTTTAGGATCTGGATGCCGGGAGATTCACCGGTTTTCACGATATAATCACCAGTAGCATAACTGTAGGATGTGGTCGCGGTGACTTTAGTATAAGATTCTTCATAGCCGTCGGTATCCGTGTCGGTATAATCTATTTTAGTTATGATAGGGGTGTCGGTGCGGTTTTCCGGCAATGAATCAAGATCGACATTATTGCAATTGTCCTCGGTATTTTTGGGCATAGCCCACATCGTTTTGTAAGATGAATCGGCATAGCTGGTCGGATCGACCGAAATACCCTCTACGATGACCCCGACTTTATCACCAGGGGCATAAATCCAACTGAAAGTGGTTTTGCCGAGTCCGACCACGGCAGCCTCATCCATAGTCCCGCTGTTGGCCGTGTCGTTGGATTTTGGATCGGTGTGCCAAAACTTTTCTTCTTCCAATCCGAATTCTCCGTCGCCGACTTCTCCCGGACTACTAGTGGGGAAAGCGTGTTTGCAGGTGATTTCATAATCATTGCCGGAAGAAATGTCATTGGCAAAACATCGCGACTTTTTGCCTTTCTGATCTTGGCCGCCGAAAAAGGCATAGTAGCCATCAGAATCGCCAGTATCGGAATCGCCCGCGCTTTTCTCACCGTCGTCCGCATATGATTCCTGCTCATACTCGAAATCACCGCTGGCGATAATGCGCATAGCGGCGACTTTGTAATCTTCGGCGCCGCCATCTTTGCCGGACCGTTTCAGAAGCCAAGTATAGTAGATTTGGGACGGATCATTCATAAAATACGTCGGAGTGGCAGTGGCGGTTATTTTTTCTCCCGGCACTGGGCTGGCCGGCGTAAAAGTGATGGAAACTTGGGGCGGGATTTTTTTCTGGCGGGAAACATTCATAGTTTGGATATTGTTTTTCAGCTCTTGCTGATTAATTCCGAAATAATCCATTATGTCGCCCATAGCCTTATCGGTAACAGCTGCTGAAATCGGGTCTAGCGAAAATGAATCGGCATGAATAGCCGGCGCTCCCGATGAGAAAATAATAAGTGAAATAAGAGATGCAGCGAGTGATTTTTGTAGGATGTTCATAAAAAATTATTTGAACAGATAAATTATATAGGCATCTAGGATAATCATAAACAATAAACTGGTCAAATATGGATAGATGAATGATTTGCTTTTGTAAGCCACGATGCCGCCAGTCAGGGATAGTATTATGGAAGGAGCTGCCTTCCAATTGATAGAATTTGTAGCCGCGAGAAACAATGTGAAAATCAAAAATTGGATAAGGGGGGCGAAGAAATTCAATTTTTTCGCGAATGAAAAAAGAACAAATCCCCTGAAGAAAAATCCTTGTATAAAAAATAAGAAATTTGCCAGAACCAGCTCATAGAACAGAAAGACCCAGAAATTTTGCGCTAGATAAGTTGGAAGAAAATATTTTTGTTCAAAATTATAAAAATGCATTAAGAAAAAAATAATCAGGAAAGAAGAGGCTAACATCGCAAGCGACCACAATAAACCAGCAGATATATTTAGCGTATTAAAGCCAAAATCAGTCAAATTTTGCTTTAAAATAATTTTTATATACAAGACCGGCAATAAAAAGAGAAAGAATAGTGTGTTACTGAAAAGTTGCAATGTTCCTTGGGCTGGGAAATAAACGGCTAAAAACAAGCACAACAAAACAATCGCGGAGCTGATCAATTCCGTTCTCCAATGGGATAGGGGGCTGGATTTTTGTTTTGTGTCCATAAAAACTTTGTTTTAAGCGGCTGCGGCCATCGCTGCCGCTTGTTCTTTTTGCGCTTCCGCGTTTTTTTTCCTTTCAACCAGTGTCAGCCAAAATATGATGATGACTACGAGTGATTCGAGTGGCAACAAGCTGATTGCGGGAACCGCTTCGATTGCTGAGGCGCCAACCAGCAGGAGAAATCGTTTGAGCAGGCCCTGGGCGATTTTCTTGGCGGTTTTCCTTTTGCCGGAAGAGCCTGTCAGTAGCATTATGAATCCGATGGCGAGTGAGACGATGGCGGTAAAAACCACGATCAGGGGTATCCCGATGCCGAAAGCGGCAATAAGGGCGTTGTTGACTAAATCAAAAATATCTTTGATGATGGCCAGGATAAGGGCGATGCCGAACAGCCAGTCCGTAAAGGGTTCGAGGTAGGCCGTAAGCGAAACGACATTAACCGCGGCTTTGACGTTTTTTCTAATGTTCTGGGCTGAATTTTTCAGAGAACCGATGCGAGCCATTTTGAGGTTATTCGCATGATTTTGTTGTTCGTCGGACATAATTTTTTAAAATCCAAATTATTCAAGGCTCAAATTATTCCAAATCAAGCTCAAAGCCTATATATCAAAAGTTATTTTTTAATTTGATCTTTGGATTTGATTTGGAATAATTTGGTCTACCAGCTGGCAGATTGAAACTTGAAATCATAAAAACTTATTCTTCCTCATCATCAAACTCCCTTTTAGCCTGTTCGATTTCCAACATTTGGGCCGGGTCGGTCGTTATGATCTGGTCTTCGCTGTAGGAAGCGATGACTTTGATGGCCACATGCTTGGTGCCGGCGAAAAAAATCCCTTCTCCGACATTGCTTTCAAGCAGCAGAAATTTTTCCTGGTCGGTCAAATAGAACGTTTCCGCGATCATATCGACAGCCGCAGGAGATTGCTTGAGCAGGAGCTGGATGGATGAGTTGGTCACGATCGGTTTGCCATAGCGCGAAGAAAGGAAATCGTTCACATCCTGGGTGATCGTCGTGAGTCCAGTATAATATTTTCGGCAGCGTTTCGCAATTCCGAACAGGAATGAGGCGGCATCGTCATATTTCATCATCACCCAAGCCTCATCCACCAGAACGATCCTTTTTTTAAGATTGGTGCGCATCTCGTTCCAAATGAATTGCAAGACGATATACATAGCGAGGGGGCGCAATTCTTCTTCCATATCGCGGATATTGAAAACTACCAGCGCGTTGTCCACTTTGATGTTGGTGGTGTTATTGAGAAAGCCGGCAAAAATCCCTTCCGTGTATTTTTCCAAACGGATGGCCAAATCTTCGGCTCCTTCCATATTGCGCAAAACCTGGTAAAGATCGGACATAGTCGGATAGGCTTCTTTGGCCAGGGTGTTAAAATCGGTTTGTCCGGTGATGTCGCGGATGGCATAGGTTTCGTGCACCGCGCGGTCAAGGATGGAATCCTCTTCCGGAGTGATGTTGCCCAACATCAGATGCAGGAGTCCCAGAAGGCTGGCGATGTTGTTGCGCAAAATGTCTTCCGGATCCTCATCTTCGGCGATTTTCGGCAAATCGAAAGGGTTGAGATGGTTGGTGGAATTCAAAGAAATTTTGACGAAAGATCCGCCTACCGTGTCGCACAAATGTTTATATTCGTTTTCCGGGTCGATAATGATGACATCGGTGCCGACCATTAGGGATCGCAGCACTTCCAGTTTGACGGTGTAACTTTTACCCGCGCCGGATTTGGCGAAGACCACCATATTGCCGTTTTCCATTTTGAAACGGTCGAATAAGATCAAGCTGTTATTATGGCGGTTGATGCCATAGAGGATGCCTTCGTCATTGGAGAGGCTGGAAGAAACGAAGGGAAACGTGGTGGAAAGCGGGGCGGAATTCATATTGGTTCCGATGTTCAATTCATCATTGGCCAGCGGGATAGTGGAATTGAAACCTTGTTCGGTTTTGAAGATAGCCGGCTTCACATAGACCAGCTGGGCTTCCAAAATCGATTCGATGTTTTTCGCGGCTTTTTCCAAATCTTTCTCATCTTGGCCGTAAACCGTGATATATAGGCCGAAGCGGAAGAATTTTTCCGTACCTTGTTGGAGTTTGTCCCGTAATTCCTCGATGTCTTGGATGGCCGTTTCCAGGGTCGGGTCGCGGATCAGTCCTTTCTCCTGCTCGATGTGCAGTTGCGATTGGACCTGGGTCGCGCTTTTTTTGAGGGTTTTCAAGATGTCATAAGTTTCGACGGGATGTACGAACATCGAGATGTCGATCGGCATATCGATGTTGATGATGGGTGAAAACCAATTACTATGCAGATATCTCGGATAAGAGATGACAAAAATCGTTTTAGCCAAAGTTTCCCCCAGCCGGATGGATTGGGGTAGGATTTTTATGGCGGCCGGAGCGATCAGGTCTTGCAGTTTCGCGACGCCTTCCTGGTAATATTTCTCAGAAAGAATCACCTGGTCCTGTTCGGTTTTACCTTTTTTGTTGAATAAATCCATAATATTTTAAATCACAAATTCAAAATCACAAATATCAAATAAAATTTAAATTACAATTTTCAAAATTCAAAACGGTTTTGAATTTTTTAATTTTGAACATTGTAATTTATTTGGAGCTTGTAATTTTGGATTCTGGATTTCTATTTGAGTTCCATTGCGCTCACATCTCCCAGCTTGCTTTCCGCGAAAAGGTTCGGATTGTAGGATTGGTAGAGCAATTCGACCAGTTCCTGGGTGTCCAGCGGGGCGATACGCAATCCGATGCCAGACAGCGAGGCGGAAATGTGGTCGATCCGTTGGTAGAGCTGGTTTTTGTAGGTTTCAAAATTCTCCCTTTTTTCCAGGATGTTCTTTTTGGCATTGAGGCTATTGAAAAGATTGCTCAAAAAGCTCTTTTCTTGGTTTTCAATCGGGGAAAATGGCACAACGATATAGAAATTCTTGTCCATAATATTGGAAACGGAAACCAGCTGGTGGATAAAATTCTTGTATTCTGAAATTTGCAGTTTCAGGAGCTCGTTGGTCTGTTGTTTTTCCTTTTTTTCGATGAAACCGATATATTTGTCCACGTTGAGTTTGCGGGAACTGATGAGGATTTGGACCGGGAAATCCAGCGAATTGAGGAAGTTTTGATATTGTCCAACGATCGCTTCCTGTTCGTCAGTGGATTTCAAATCGAAATTGATGGCCGATACGGCTATGACAGCCCGAAAAGAGCCGTTTTTCAGCACTACGACGCCTTCCTTGATTTCGGCCACGTCAAGAAACTGCTGGGAAGCAGAGGTGCTGGTCTGGGTGGCTAATTTTTCCGAGTGCAATGATTCCATAAACTTAAATCACAAATTCAAAATTACAAATATCAAATAAATTCTAAATCTCAACTTTCAAAATTTAAAACAATTTTGAATTTTGGCCATTGCAATTTATTTGGAACTTGTAATTTTAATTTTTGGATTTATTTACTGTCCAATAAATGTGAAATATCTTCTATCTTCCGTTCCGAAACTTCCTTGGGTGCCAATGTCTTTATTTTAGCATTTTTTTCAGCTTTCGTCTTTTGGGCGGGAGTGAATCCGAGTACGCTCTTGTCAGCCACCCTTTTCCAGATATATATTTTAGGACGGAAGGCGAAAGAGATGGCGGAAAAGATGAAATAGACCAATGGCTGTCCGTTGGGACGGTAGAATGCCAGGCTGCCGAAAATGATGCTGGTGAGGATAGCGGCGATGATGAATGCCGTGAGGTCCAGGATGCTCCAGGCCACCAAAAGGATCACTCCGGCCGCCCCCATCCAGCCCAATTGCTTGGCGGTCAGCGGTCCGACAATCTTGTCTTCGATGTCGATGAATTGGGGAACATTGAATAAACCCATATGTTTAAATTACAAATACAAAATTACAAATTCCAAATAAATATTAAATTCAAAATCATCAAAATCATTCACATTTTACAAGAATGGCGGCGAATATTTTTACGATTTCAGTCGTTTCTTGTAAAAGTGGTTTTATTCTTTCTTCAAATTCTGGATTAGCTTCGGCTATTAAATATAGCCAATAAATGGTCTCTTTACCTTCTTTTCTGCATATTCTCATTCTAAATTTAAAATCTTTTTTGGTTTCAGTTTCATTAGCTTCTCGGTAGTTTGCTCCCATTGAAGTGCCGGAACGGACAAATTGATCAATTAACTTGAAATTTATTGTGTTTTTTGGCAAGGCCTTTGCTAATCTCAAAATTCTCTTTCCAAACTCTAACGTTCTATCCTCTAAATCGTATCGTTTTGTTTTTTGGATTTCGGACATTGTGATTTATTTGGAATTTGTAATTTTAGATTTTGAATTTAATCGCGCAGGTTTACCACATTCTTCGGCAACACTCTTGGCATCGCTTTCGTATCGACAATCTGTTGCCGGCTGCCGGACGGCGTGATGCGGTAGGGTTGCTGGTTGGTCATCCTGCCGGGCTGGTTATTTCCGAATTGTGCCGGTCTGGCGAGGTTTCCAGTCGGAAGGTTGGCCGGAACGGTGGCGGTTTTGGCAGGGGGTGTTATTTTTTCAAAGGATAATTTCTGCGGGGAAGAAAAGCTGATTTTGTTGGTTTGCGGCGCGTAGTTGGCGGTTGGCGTTTTTTGCGTCGAAGTGTTTTGAGAATTCTGATCGTTTTTTCTGGGTTCCGGGATTTCGTTCGTATCGTCGAAGATTATTTGTTTGCTTGACTTGTCCATCGTGATTGGGGTTTTTTCATCGAAGGATTTCAGGATGTAAGCCAATCTGTTCCTGTTGGTTGAACTCAGGTTCTGCGTATTTTTTTCATGGAACAAATAATTGCCCCGGGCTATGGAATCGTGCGGTTCGTTGCCCAGGATGGACGTGTAATCAGCCAGCCAATTTTTGATGGACGGGCGCGCCGGTTCGGGAAAGCTCAGGATTTGTATACGGTTGGAAGTGATGATTTGTTCGCCGATTTCGGGAAATTGTTTCAAAATTTCGTCTAGCGGAATGATTGCTGTGTCTGCGGATGTCGAATTTCCAGAGAAGCTTTTTCTGTAGGATTCCGGAGCGTAGGTTGCTCTTGCGGAGCCGTCTTGTTTTTCGGATGTTTCCGTGTCCGGCATATTGGCTAACATTTCACTAAGCTCAGGCTCGGTGGTTGGCAGGGTTGAAACCAGCAAATAGTCATAAGTATGGATGATTTCTTTTAGTCTCCGTCTTTCGATGGGATTGAGTAGGATTGCTTGCGGATGGCGGGAAACAAATTCAACCGGAGCTGATTTTGTCCGAGTGTGGATGTTGAAGGTTTTTTCAAACTCTTGAATCCATTGACCCAGCGTGAGGTTACCAAGTCTTTGCCTGTTTTCGAGCAAAGCCTGTTTCAAAATTCTCCGTAGGTCATCTCTGGCAGCATAGGGCACGAAAAACAGCTTGCCGACCAATCTGTTTTCCATAGGAACGTCGATTTCAAATGATTCCAAATAGTGGTTGCGCAATATTTCAGCGGATTCTTCATCGGGGAGGCCTGGAAAAGCCACAATTTTCAGATAGAGACTAAGTTTCTGTAATTTTTGATAGGTATTCGGATCAGTTTGAGTTAAATTTTGAGCGGTTGTGAAAGATGCTATTTTTTTCAATAGCTTTTTAGCTTCGGTGTCATCCCAAAAATTGATAGCGTCTTTGGAATCACGAATTATTGTGGTTATGTCTTCCATAAGATTTTATTTGTCAGTTGATTGTGTGACTAGGTTTTTTGTGCAGAATTATTCCTGAGGATGTTTTTATTTTCCTTTTTTCTCACTGTCTGGTGATGCATCAACATCTTTATTAGTTGACAGATTTATTATCTTTGCTATATCATCTTTGCTGAATAGACCTTTTAGTTTATTTTCTATAGTTGCTTTTGGTACGCCGGCTCTGGTTTGTAATGCTACGGTCCAAGCGGCCGCGCTAAGAGCTTGTTCGGGGTTGTGCAAAGTAGTGCTGTGTTTTTGTTGAGTTGGATCCCAGCCATCTGCTGTTCCCTTTTGCAAATTAGAGGCATATAATAACATCTTGTCAGCTGTTGTTACTCCCTTGGCATCGGTTTCCAAGCAGATTGATTTGTAAAAATCAGGTTTATGTCTTTCTATATGTTTGATCGCTGTCGGAGAGGCATATTTGCGAAGAAGCGCTTTGCCTTCCTCATTCAGTCTCTCGTCTTGATCTGTAAAATGGTTTCTATGCATCGTTTTGGGGATATTTTGCGCTTCACCCGTGGTCATGATTTTGGAAGCGACCGCCCAAGCCTGTTTGCCTTCTTTTTCTTTGATTCCGGCAACGCGTTCAAATTGTTTGGTTTCTTGGTTGTATTCAACGGCTCCATAGCCGATACCTCCCTTGGTTGCCGCTATATTTCCCAAGTCCAGCAATTCTTTGTTTATTTCATCGGGCTTAACTTTCGAATGTCCCATAAGCTTGATTACCGCGTTGCTGACATTTTCACCTGAAATGGTAGAATTTTTTTCATCAAATCCCATGGCCTCAAATCTTTTACCAACGTCAGTCTTTTTGGCGATATTGCCTCGTATATAATCCATAAGTTCATCCTGATCATTGTTCCCATAAATTATTCTGAAAATCGCTTTCATTTCAGCTACTGCTTCCGGGGAATTTGATCCCATGGATCCGGATAATTTATCTAACAGATAAGGGGCTTCTTCACTAATTTCTTTTAGTTCCTTGGATTTTTTGCTCACCAGCTTCTGTCTTTCAAGATCGGCATAATTGGTCCTATGCTTACCAAGGCTGAAAGTTTTGTTTATCCGGTCATGCCAAATTCCTGTGCCAGCAGAAAGTTTATCAGATTCCGCTTCTTCAGTGCTTTGTTTCCAGGCCCTTAGAAATTGTCTAGGACTTACATGCCATTTTGCCAATGTATTCCTATCAACGGCCTTGAGTCCAGCAAGGCTGCCTTTTTTAAGCAACCCGCCCGTCCACTTAGCCATTCCTTGCGCGTTAGCCAGTGCCATCGAGGCGCCTTCGATGCCCATCTTTTGCGCTACGCCCATACCAATCCATAGCACGACAAGCGGTATTACAAAGCGGGCCATAGTGGCCACTAATGATGAGTCGGCCACACTTGTCCCTCCGTAAGCATCGCCGGAAAGAGGGACATCTCCCATAGCTTCCATAATTTTTGTGGAAACAATCAACATAAACACCATAATCGGACCGAAGAGGGCATATTTGAAAAGATAGTCCCACCATTGTCCGCCTTTGCCGATGACCGATCCAATAAACGCTACAGGAGAGAAAATGATTAGGATCGCTAAGGCTACAGTGCGGATTATGAATAAAATCGCCATTGACAAAACAGTCAAGGCTAGCAGGAAAATAAATATTACGGAAGTTAGTAATTGGGAAAGGCTTGTGTCGTTGCCATTGGGTGGTGCGATTATATTCTTGAGCTCATCAAAGGCGTTCGTAGAAAATAATAATTTTTGCGGTTCATTGACGGCTGATCCGAATTCTCTACTTAGGAGGGTATACATTAATGTATTGCTGACGTCAATAATGAATCGGGTGATGGGATAGCTGAAATTGACCAGTAGGGCCATAATGACTAGCCAAAGTAGAATTTTTTTATAGCTGTATTTATCTACCTGGAAAATAGTGGAAAAGGCAGAAAAAAGTAGTACTAGAATAAAACCGATATTAAGAAAATCACGCACAAGAGACCATGATTTAAATATAGCGGGATGCACTAAAATGGCTCTTAATTTTTCTGCGTCGATAATCCACGCGAAAAGAATGACGGCAATATTTAACACCCAGCCAGCAACATGCAAAACAACTATGAGCGAACAAGCAAGTGGGCTGCCTAAAAAACCAACCGGATTAGCGCAAGAATCCAAAACTCCGTCTCTGACCCCGCCCGTTCTCGCCTCTCCTGCAGTGGCCTTGGAATCGAGTGCTATGGCGGATGTGGCATTATCCAAATCTGTTGGATTGGTGGATGGCTTTGGAATAGGTACGGACTCCCCGGGTGTTAGCGTAAGATCGGACCCGCCTGAATTAAAAACTGAATCTAACGGATCCGCCGTTTGGGCACAAATGTTTTTAGTGTCCTGTAAAAATACAAAACCGGCGAATAAGACGAATATCGCTAAAAACAAACAGGTTATTTTTTTAGACTTTTTATTTTCCAATTTTTTGTGGTGTTATTGGGCTAGGTTGGGATTTTTCCAGGCCGAGGCCGGACCGGTGGTCTGCGCTTCCGTATTGATGGCTTGATTGGTCTTATTGGTGACGCCTTGGATTTCCCGTTGGACATTCCTTTGGGAATTGCCGATACCGTTCTGGATGGATTGGGTCAGGATATTTTGTACGGTAGCAGTGACGACTTCCGGCGTGTTGCGGGCGCTGGCCAAAACGCTAAGGCCGAGATTTTGCACATTGGACATAGTGGCGCTGATCAATGAGCCTGGTGTCGTGATAGTGTCGCCTTGGCGCGTGCCTTTGTATCCTTGGCCAGCGATGGCTTCCGTTTGCGCCGCTTCTTTTTCGACAGCCAGGCGTTCCTGATATTTTTGTTCCGCGTTCAGATTGAAAGCCCATGGATTGTTGACGCCGGAAAGGTAGAGATTGAAATTGTCCATATTGCCATTCGCGAACATATTCTGGCGGGGGTTGCCGATGTAGGTCGGAATCGGTTCGCTTCGGTCAACAGTCACAGCCATAGCGGATTGCCTTAATTGGGCGATATAATTGCCATGGTTCAGCCCGCCTACGAAAGCTCCGGCGCCGAAACCTTCATTGGGGATATACCCGGCTTCAGATCCGCGTCCGCGGGTGATTTGGCTCAGATAATCATTCATATATCGATTGGTCTTTTGAAGCGGTTCGATATGCAGGAAATCCCGGTAGTTTCCGATTAGCCGGCTGTTTTGCGAGGATGAGCCGCCGACTGCCACGCTGATTTCCGTGTTGATCGTTTGTATCGCCATCTGTTTCAGGGCGCCCATCGTGATTCCATTGATAGTTTCCCGCATAATGGCTAGGTTGTGAGCCATCATCTGTCCGGCAAATTCCAACCAAGCTTCTGACTTGGGAGTTTGGAATGGCATAACCGCTAAAACAAACGCCAAGATGCCAGCGGATATGAGTTTGATGGGGAGTATGTTTTTCATTTTTGTTATTGTGTCAAATTTTCCAATAAATCAGGATTGATTTCGATGCCGTAATCCGCTAACTTAGCTTGCATAGTCTCATCATATTTTAAGCCGTATTGGCTGAATTTTTCCTGTACGTCGCTGGAGTAGCTGATCATAAGCTCGACTAAATTTTGTATTTTGGAATAATTGGTGATATCCAGGATCGGATCATTGCTGTTGGGAGAGATTGAATCTTGCAAGTTGATGGCATATTGGATCAATTGCAAACCCTTTATGTGGATATCGACTAATTCTTCCGGAACTTCGATATCTTGGACTTGTTGCATTATTTTTTCTCCATTGGCGGCCAAATCTTGCAATGAGGATATGTCCCCTGATGTGATAGCGCCGATAAGCCGGCTGGAAATCGAATCGGTCAAACTGTTGATATTGGTGGTGGAGGTTATCGGTTCCGGTGAATTGCTGGAGAGTATGTAGGATAATCCTACGATATAATTGGTAAAATCTTCCTTCCTTTTTTCCTCAGCTTTTTCTTTGGAAAGCGAGCTGTAATTTTGCTCTTTGATTTTGATATTTTCTGTCGAGATTTTCGGCAAGCTATCGGCTGTGATTTGCGGTTCAAGCGAATCGGCGACGATGCTTTTGATCTGATCCAGGCTGATTTCCTCGTTGTTCTGGCTTGATTCATCCAATACGGCTGAAATTTTGTGGGCCAGCTCCTTGGTTAAATTAGGCTGGCTTGGATCGCTATCCGCGGTTGATGCTAGGGTGGTCGCGTCCGGAATCAGTTTATCCCCGGGAGATTTTATCAAAGGGTCATAACCACTTTTGACCTCCGCCCCATCCGTGTATCCGTCGGCATCGGTGTCGGCGATTTGCGGGTCGGTGCCGTAGCTTTTTTCTTCTGCGTCGGAAAGGCCGTCCTGGTCGCTATCGAGAAAAATGTTGTTAGTCGTGCGGACTTGTTCCTGCGCGGAGACAAAAAAAGCGAAACTGGCAATGGTCAGCGCGAGCAGGACTATTAATGATGGTTGGATATTTTTTATTTTCATCAATATGCGGAAACGCATTGTAAAAAAGCGCATCCGGATAGATTCCATAGATTCGTCCGCCAGTCGGCGGAGCGTGCGATGGTTTGAATCCGCTTGGTGGAATTATACCATAAAAATAAAAATAATAAGAATGATATTGCGTCTATGTCTGGTTGCGCAAAGTCGGCAAGGCTGATAAAGTTGAATAAATAAAAAAAAGATGGATGTATTCAAAAAAATCGTCGGAAAATTCGAGCGGATCGTTGACGGGGCGCTTGCGAAGAAGGTTGGCGTTTTGTTGCTATTTCTGAATTTTTCCGGCATAATCGCAATCCGGGTGTTGGAAGAAAAATTTCTGGCCTATTCGCCAGCCACTGGCGGAGAGATATTGGTGGAATATCTGCATAACTTTCTTTTTTTTGCCAACACTTTCATTTTGATTTGGTTGGTATTGAGTGGGTTTTTACGTAAAAACCCAGCCACGATAGCGCCGGTCGTTCCGTGGGCGTTTTTTTTGATTTTGCTTCCTCCGCTTATCGACATGGCCAAGACCGGCGGGGATATTTTTTGGAGCTTCTATCTATTAAATGATCCACTTGGTTTGTGGCGTCAATTTATAACTGTTTTTGGCGATTTGCCATCGGGAATCGTATATTTCGGCAGCAAAATCGTGTTTTTAGCGGCTGTTGTTTTTTCCTTTTTGCTTGTTTGGTTGGAAACTAAGAAAATTATTAAAGCTTTTCTGAGCGCTTTGGTAGTATATGTGGCCTTGTTTTTTATGGGAAGCTTTCCTTCTTGGGTGACTTTCGCCTATCAATTTTTCCATGGGCGGGATGTTATGGCTGTTTCCGGTATCCAGGTGGCGCAGTTTTTCGGTTCTCCACGCCCGATTTTCGGTTTGGAAACCAATACTTTGAAATATGCGTTCGCCTATCACCTGGATATGGTTTTCTATCTGTTTTTTTTGGGATTGTCGGCAATCGCCTTTTTTGCGACTAGTCGTAAGAAATTCCGGGCGGTTATCGGGAATGCAAGACTTCCCCAGCTTGTATATCATTCCGGATTATTTTTAGTAGGTTTAGGCTTGGGTTTCCTGGCTTATCCGCAAAATATGCATTTCAATTTTTTTGCATTTCTGGTGGTGCCGATATTGCTTCTGAGTGTTTGGCTGGCTTGGCTGGCGTCAGTGGTCATGAACGATCTTTATGATTCCAGGGTCGATGCTGTTTCCAATCCTGAACGGCCGTTGCAAAGGAAGATTTTCACGCCGGATGGATATAAGGAAGCTGGAACCATATTCTTTGCCCTATCCCTATTAGGCGGCTTGGTAATCGGAGTAAAATTCGCGATAATCCTCCTGATCTATCAGATAATCGCCTGTTTTTATTCCGCGGAGCCCTATCGGCTGAAAAGGTTTCTGGGAGTCGCGACTTTTTTCAGCGCTATCGCTTCGCTCTTGGTTGTTTTTTTGGGATTCGTGCTGTTTTCCGGAGCGGACAATTTGAAATTCTTTCCTTGGAGGGTGGGATTTTTATTGCTGATCGCGTTGACGATTTCCTTGCCCATCAAAGATTTGAAGGATATCGCTGGAGACAAGAAGGATAATGTATGGACGGTGCCGGTTTTATGGGGAGAAAATATCGGCCGGATAATAATCGCCGCTGGCATATTCGTTTCATTCGTTTTGAGCGTGTTTTTTTTGAATGAATCCAAACTTTTTTGGTGGGCGATTCTGCTTGGTTCGGCGGCTTTCTTGGCGACCGTGTCTAAAAAAATAAAACCCCGCCAAGTGTTTTGGTGGGTTTTGGGAATCGTAGGCATTTATGGCTTGATCGTAGCCAAAATCGTTTTTGTGGGGTGATGCCTTCAAAATCAGAACCGGCTTGCCACTTCTTTCCATTTTTCCAGACTTAACTCCTGCGCGCGGGCGGTCGGCGCGATTCCGAGCGCCTGTAATTTTTCTTCAACTATGTTTTTGTCCAGTTGCAGGCTATTGGACAGATTATTGAGTAGGGTTTTACGTTTGGCGGCAAAGCCGGCCTTGACGATCCTGAAAAAAACCTTGTCTGCCTCTTTGTCGAATTTTTTCGTAGGGATGATTTTTATCACGGCACTGTCAACTTTGGGAATCGGAAAAAAGGCTTGTTTGCTGACTTTAAATATGATTTCGGTTGTGGCGTAGTATTGCACGGAAACCGACAGGATACTGCCCTGTCCCGGTCCGGCTACGATCCGTTCCGCCACTTCTTTTTGGACCATTAGGATCATTTCTTGCGGCTGGACGGCCTGTTCCAAAAATAGGCGGATAATCGGGGAAGTTATATAATATGGGATATTGGCGATCACTTTGTAGGCGACAATCGATCTGTCTGCTAACAATCGAGGCAGGTTTATGTTAAGGATATCCCCGTGGATGATTTCTATGTTCGTGGTCGTTTGGAATTTTTCAGCGATGATCGGCACTAAATCGCTATCAAGTTCGATAGCGATGATTTTCCCGGCATATTTGGCCAGTTGTCCGGTCAGCACTCCTTCGCCCGGGCCGATTTCAATCACGGAGTCAGTCGAAACCAATCCGGAAGCATCAATTATTTTTTGCAAAACTTTTTCGTCCCGCAGGAAGTTTTGACCGAGTGATTTTTTAGGTCGGTTCATATATATGTAAGAATAGCGTCCTGAATTTGTAATATGGTTAATCAATTAATCTTACATCAAATCCGGTAAATTACAAGCTATTTCGCTTGACTAGATGGATTGGAAATGTTACAGTATGCTGTAAAGTAAGGATTGTTCATTATAACACATTTCGCTTGAAAAATCAAGTGATAAATATTTTTTTCCTGGGGGAATGGCTCCCGGGTGCAACTGAAGAAGAGGAGAAAAATGATGAAGAAGAAAATTGTAGTGTTGGCACTGGCGATGGCGCTGGTGCCGGTCGCCTCCCAAGCGACGACGATGCTGGCTGATATGACGGCTGACAACGCATTTTCGCTGTTTATCAGTACAGATGATACTCAGCTGGGATCGCTCGTCGGGAGCGGGAGCAATTGGATGGTCACATATCGGATGAGCGGTATCGAACTCGCACCGGGAGTGAATAACTATCTTCATGTTGTCGCCTCGGACTGGGGTGTGATTGCCGGATTTATCGGTGACTTCACCCTTTCGGATGATGACTTTTCTTTCAGTAATGGTAGTCGGTATATGGTTACTGATACTGACTGGAATGTTTACGAGAATGGATTCGGTGGTACGCTGGGCGTGTTGTCGGATGTTGGTGTTAACGGCGTGGTGCCTTGGGGTGTCCGGCCAAACATTGATTCCGTGGCACATTGGCTCTGGACCAATGATGGGTTGGATACTTATACCACCCGGTACTTCTCGGCCGAAATTACTCCCACTGGAGGTGTGGCTCCGGTCCCCGAACCAGCTACGATGTTGCTCTTCGGCAGTGGCATGGTCGGTTTGGCCAGTTCAAGACTGAAGCGTAAAAAGCGCTAAGTCTTGTCTGGGCGGCGGAGGGTTGCTATCTGGCAACCCCCGTTGTTTTTTTAAAAAATGAAGAAAAAGGGTAGAAAAATGAAGAAAAAAGTTTTGGCGATAGTGGCAGCATTCGCGATGATCGCCATCGCGCCGATTGCGGCACGGGCGACCGTCGTCAGCAGTGAATTTGCGGAAGAACTCGTCACAGGCCAGTCCTCCAGTCATGAGGAAGGCGGCGGTTGCAGTGGTGGAGGTAGTGGCAAGGGTAAGGGCAAAGGTGGCGGCGGTGGCGGTCAAGGCGGGAGTGGAGGTCATCATGAAGAACCGACCCCGACTCCGGTGCCGCCCGCAATCCTGCTTCTGGGAAGTGGATTAATGGGCTTGTTGGTGGCCCGGAAAAAAAAATAAAAGGAGGTGGGGATACACGGCGGAGGATTTGCAGCAGCAAGTCCACCGCCGTTTTTTTTGAGTCTAATTCAAGATCCGCTCTACTTTGACGCCGATCACTCCGGCCCCAAGCGAAGCGATTTTGGCGAAAGCGACTTTGTCGAGATCGATGATGCGGCCCTTGCCTTGCGGTCCGTAGTCATTGATTTGCACCACGATGGATTTGCCGTTGGCCGTGTTGGTCACTTTGGCATAGGCGCCTTTGGGAATCGTGGTGCTGGCGGCGAACATCCCGCCCTTGAAAGCGTACCAGGTGGCTTGGCCTTTGGCGGTTTTGCCGAGCTCCATATGCGTGCCTTGGGTCGTGATTTGGGTGACCGGATCTTTGGTTATGTTTTTTTCCAGGACGATCCGGGAAATTTCCTTGTTGTTTTTATAGGTTATCCGGTATTTTATTTCTTTTATTCCTTTCTCCCCTTTCTGGGTTATTTTTTCTTCCCGCCAGCCCAATTCGGAATCGGTGTTAGTGATCGTTTTAAAGTCAATATCTTCGGCAATGGTTTTTTCTTCGACGTTGATGCGCGTGACTATGATGGGTGAATCAGCTTGCGGTCCGAAAGCGATATCCGGAGAGACTTTATCCAGCCGTCCAAGGGTAATTTTGTTTTCATCTAGGATATCGCCGATTTTTTTGGCGGTGGAGTAATTTTTAATAACCGTATTGTCAACTTGGATTTCAATCTCGGTCGCCCGATTGATGATAATTTGCGCGCCTGGATAAAGCTCGGTGTTTCCAGTTGGAATGATTTCATCATATCTGTCCAATTCGATGCCGGATTCTTTTAAAAAGCCATTAATGGTGTCAGCTGAGACGCGGGTCGTGAAAAAAAGACCGTTATCATTAACGGATATTTTTTTAGACATATTATCGAAGGCTGATAGGCTGATTTTTTCAGGAGTTACGAAAAACGCCCTATATACAAGGCCTATCAAAAACAAAAAGCCTATGATAAGCAAGGCTTTTTTTAGTTTGGAAAATCTACCCATAAGTGCAGTCATTCTAGCAGAAAAAAGGGATTTTTTCCAGTCTATGGCTATTCCGTTTTGAACCGGTATTGGATGGCTTCCGCGATGTGGGACGGTTCGATTGCTGGGTTTTCCGCCAAGTCGGCGATAGTGCGGGCGACTTTGATGATGCGGTAATAGGCCCGGGCGCTTAAGTGCAGATTGGTGACGGCGCTTTTCATAAGATCGAGGCAAGCCGGGTTGAGTTGACAGAATTTTTTGATTTCTTGGGCGCCCATTTCGCTGTTGGTAATGATTTTTAATTTTTCAAAGCGGTCCTTTTGGATGTTCCGGGCCTTTTCTACGCGTTCCCGGATGGACTTGGAATTTTCCGCGGTTGACTCTTCGGCTAATTTTTCAAATTTTATCCTGGGCACTTCAACATGCAAGTCGATGCGGTCCATAATCGGTCCGGAAATCTTGCGCTGGTATTTTATGATTTGGGCTGGATTACAGGAGCAGGCCTTTTCCGGATCGGTGGCGTTGCCGCACGGACAGGGATTCATAGCGGCTATTAGGGTGAATCGGGCTGGAAATTCCAAGGTGCCTTGGGCGCGGGAAACCGTGATGACCCCGTCTTCCAATGGTTGGCGCAAATTTTCCAAAACATTGCGGGAGAATTCGGGAAATTCATCCAGAAACAGCACACCCCGATGCGACAAGCTGATTTCTCCCGGCTTGGGATAAGTTCCTCCGCCTACCAGGGAAACCGCGCTGGCGCTATGGTGCGGAGAACGGAATTGCCGTTTGGTCATAAGGGCGGTGTCTTTCGGCAATTGTCCGGAAACGGAAAATATTTTGGTGACCTCCAATGCTTCCGGGATGGTCAATTTCGGCAATATGGATGGCATAGTTTTAGCCAAGAGGCTCTTACCTGATCCCGGTGGGCCGTTCAGGATCACATTGTGTCCGCCAGCCGCCGCGATTTCCAAGGCGCGCTTAGCATGCTCTTGTCCTTTGATGTGGGCCATTTCACACAAATGTTCAGTGTTCGTGAAAAGGCTTTCTAAATTCAGGGCTGGAAAAGATCCGATCCGCCTTTGTCTGACTAGATGTGCGATGAGTGAAAGCAGATTGTCAACTGGGTAGATATTCAAACCTTCAATAACCGAGGCTTCGGCTGCGTTTTCGCGCGGGACATAGATTTCCGGGATAGCTTTATTCTTGGCTAGGATAGCCATCGGCAAGACGCCTTTGACTGGGCGGACCGTGCCGTCCAGAGCTAGTTCGCCTAGAAATATTTTGTCGGTGTAATCGAATTTGACTTGCCGGGTAGCCAAAAGGAATCCCAATGCGATCGGCAGGTCATAAATCGGACCCTCTTTTTTGAGATCGGCCGGTGCCAGGTTAACGGTAATGCGCCCACATTGATGCGGAGGTTTGAATTTACTGTTGCGGATAGCGGCCGCTACGCGGTCCCGGGCTTCTTTGACGGCGGCATCCGGCAAACCGACGATGTTGAATTGGTGGAGTCCGGCTGAAACGGCATCAACCTCGATTTCGATCAGTTCGCTTTGGAGGCCGATGGCAGCAGCGGACAATATTTTGGAAGACATATTTTTAAATCACAAATTCAAAATTACAAATGCCAAACAAATCGCAATGTTCAAAATCCAACCCCCCAAAAAAACCATTTTGAATTTAAAATATTTGGATCTTGAAATTATTTGAGATTTGGAATTTAGGGTTTAGAAGTTTTAATATTTACTACTGATATTATAACACCAATCGTGATAAATGCATCAGCCAGATTGAAGGCCGGCCAATATGGCAGGCTGATAAAGTCGATAACACAGCCGAAATAAAGCCTATCTAGGATGTTTGAGAGAGCGCCGGAAAGGATCAATAAAATTCCAAATTCAAAATTCCAAATCCTAAATAGATCCAAATGCCCAAAACCCAAAACCCAAAACCGTTTTGAATTTAAAATATTTGGATTTTGAGATTGTTTGGAGTTTGATGTTTTGGATTTCGAAATTGTCCATAGGCCAATGGCTGAAATTATTAAAATCCACAAAACATAAAATACGGTGGGATTTAGTTTGATGCCAAATGCTATACCCGGGTTGCAAATATAAAATCCGCCCTGATGGCGGATCAAATATTTACTTAGTTGGTCGGCAATGATCAATAAAGCAAAAGAAAACATTTATTTGCAGGTAATACAAGTTTGGGCGGACGGATTGGCTTTCAACCGTTCGAGAGCGATTTCCTGTCGGCAATTTTCGCACACACCATAGGTCCCGTCTTCCATTTTGGATAAAGCTAAAATGACGTTTTGCAGTTTCTTTTCCAGTGCTATTTCAACCGGCAAATTGTCGGTATATTCTTCCACTTCGGTAGTATTGTCTTCGCGGTCATTGCCGATTTCATCAAATACCGGCTCGTAATCGCCGATTTTTGAATCGACTGACTTAGCGATGCGGCCAAGATTGTTTTCCAAGTTCGTTTTTTCAGTCAAAAGAGCTTCTTTGAGCTCGGAAAGCGTTTGCGGATCTATAGTCATATATTTATCAATCAGCTTGGGGCTGAAATTATGGATTATCTTTATTTATCTTATCAAAATATCGATATGATGTCTATTAAGCTGCTCCTTTTAAGGAGACGGCTCAAATACTACAATCGATAGGGTTTATAATTGCACCAATAAAGAGCTAGAGCAGATAAATATTCGGGATATGTTTGATTTTGGCGCGCCTAGTTTCATAATCCAGCCAGACGGATAGGGCATCAAAGCGATATCCGCAGCTTTCTAAACCGTTCTTTTTAAGGTAAAAAGCGGCTATTTTGTCTAGCTTGCGTAATTTTTGGCGATTTATGTTCTCTTCCGGTAAAGTATTTTTGTATCGGGTATATTCGCGAGTCTTGACTTCCGCGAAAATAATCTCATTCTGGCTTGGATCTTTCGCGATAATGTCTATTTCGCCCAGCCTGCGGCCGGAGCCGTTTTGGAAATTCATATCCAAAATCCGGTAACCGCGGCTCTTGAGAAAATTGGCAGCCACCCGCTCCCCATCTTGTCCAGTTTGGCGGCTTGTTTGTCTGTCGGATGATTTTTCCTGCGCCATAGGTTTGTCCTGTTTATGCCATACGTCCTATTGCAGTATAACACTGAAATATCCTTGAAAACAAAAAAACACCCTTGAGGTGCTGCTAAAATATAGAAACCTAGGTGTCTGCGAGTTGAAAACCCAATATAATAATATAATTTGGCTCAATGCAGACACCTAAGTGTTCGTCGATATGTGGACGCGTGAGCCTTTTTTGTACTTTTTGATTCCGGGTGAAGAAATCATCGAGTCACAGAAGACTGGCGTGTGATTGATATCACGCATATCGCTTGTACCTTTCTGACTTTACTAGGCACTTTTCTCTCTCAACCATTCTCTGGTCAATGACCTTTGATGGTGGCTAGTAACTACCTCTGGAAGCAATTTTGCAATTGCTGCCCGAGGTAGTTACCAACCGTTTTAAAGAACATTTTTTACTTTTTATTTTTGTTTTTAGTAAAATTTTTTATTTTTGTTTTAGGGTCCGTCGGTCAGAAGTCGACGGCGGCTTTGAGATGTTACTCAAAACGCTTGAACAGTAGAGAGGTTTCAATCGCAAATAGGGGGAAATTGCGATTGAAACTCCGCTACCGTTTCCTGTTTCTCTTTTTAATGTTCAAGTATCTTTATTATAGCAGGAAAAATGGTCTGGGTCAATGTAGTATCAGAGGAATCGCGGTATTGCTGGACTATTGTACTATAAAAATAAATTTTTAGAGATATCACGCAGAAACAGATTTCTTTGCGAATAAAAAAAGTAAATCTCTTTTATTTTATCCATAAATCAGGGCTATTTTTGGGCGTATTCAACAAGTTATCCACAGGTTATGATGTGACGGCCGTGGGGATAGCGGATTGGCGGTGTTTAATTCTGATTGCGATTGGAATTTATTTTATCAAAGCGGATCCTTCCGTTGGGACTTTTATGTTTTCAGCCGTTGAGGATTCCTCGGTAGCTAATGTATAATCTATAATCGCCCTGGCAGTCATTTTGCTGGTACCAATAATCAATTTTTTGCCTGAGATGGCATAATCGACAGATAGATTGGCAATGCCGGAAGCGTTCAGATATTTGATAGCCACTCCGTTGTAGTCGCCTGAACCGAAGGTCGCAGGGTTGAATTCGTAGCCGGTCGGGAGGATGAGCGGTTGTAATTCTTGCGCAAGCGACTTCTCTTCTTTGGATAAACTGGTTTTTAGTAAAGCGTTATTTTTGGAATCAATGGCCAGGCCAAGTCGCATATTGGAGTGGTCATTATAAAAGAATAAGCTGAAGTCGGCGCCGATATTCTGCATAACTATCGGGGAAAGGGCCAGTCCAAGCTTTTTTGCGAAAACGTCAAAAGTGATAGGATTATTTTTTTGGTCGACTATAAGAAATTCTACTGATGTGGGTATTGCGGAGCTCTGTACTTTTTGCGCGTATTCATCGAGCGTATTTTTCAGGGTGTTGCTGTCGGAGTTTTCAATATCAATCGGCAAATAATTCGGATTCGTTGTGGATAATTCCGGTGCCGATTCAGGGGCAGGCGCCGGAACTTGCTCGACGGCCGGCTCCGGTGCGGCCGGTTCAGGAGATACGACAACGGCCGGCTCGATATTTTTTTTCTGGATCGAGAGGAAATAATAAACACCAGCACCGACAATCGTAAGGATAAGTATGGAAGCGAGAATCGCCAGCGCGCCGTTTTTGCTTGCGGGCTCGGTATTTTTCTGCGAATCTATTTTGAACAGTTCCGGTGCTGTCTCTGTTTTTGCTTGGGGTGTGATCTTTTCCGGTGTTGTTTCCTTGATAGGATTGAGGAATGGGCTGGTTTTTTGTTTTTCAGTCAAGCTTTGAGCGATAACGGTTTTTACGGGTATTTCCTGGGCAATATCCTTTTTTTCATTGGGATGTTCGATTTCATAAAGGTCCTGCGCCATCGTATGGATCGGGACATCTTCAATTTTTAAATCTTTGTCTTGGCTGAAATTTTGCTGTTGGACATTGACCGCATCTTGCGGATCTGTCGAATTTGGATTTTTAAACATTTTTTTGTTTTAATCCCGCTCGCATAAGCGGGAGGATATTTTAAAAAATAAAATAGAGACAATCGACTTGTCTCTATCTTACAATGAAAATCAATTTTTGACTATCCCGCAAGGGATTTATTTGATGGTAATGCGGGTTTGCTTAGTAAAACTATTTCAATATTTGATTATTCGGTTTTTTTCGCGGCGGCTTTCATAGACAGATTTATGCGGCCTTGAGAATCTATTTCTTTGACCTTGACCGGTACGATATCGCCGATGGCAACCACATCCTCGACTTTTTCCACCCGGCGCTCAGCCAGTTCGGAAATATGGATCAATCCTTCCTGTCCCGGCAGGATTTCCGCGAAAGCTCCGAAAGTCATAATTTTGGTGACTTTAGCTTGGAACACTTCGCCGGCCTTGACTTCGTGCGTCAAATTATCGATCCATTCCTGAGCCTTCTTGGCAGCTTGGGCATCCGGTGAGGTGATGAAAACCGATCCGTCATCTTCGATGTCGATTTGTACGCCAGTTTCATCGATAATGGCATTGATGATCTTGCCACCGGTGCCGATAACGTTCCTGATCTTATCCGGATTGATATGCATAATGATGATGCGCGGAGCATATTGGCTCATTTCGGCGCGTGGCGTCGGGATGGCAGTCGTGATTTTGTCCATAATTTCCAAGCGGTTGTTGTGTGATTGTTCCAAGACAGCTGTAAGCATTTCCAAAGTCACGCCTTGTACTTTGACATCCATTTGCAAAGCGGTGATTCCGACAGTCGTGCCGGCGGCTTTGAAATCCATATCGCCGTAATGATCTTCCAATCCTTGGATATCGGTCAAAACTTTGAATTTCCCATCAGCACCGACAATGATTCCCATCGCGATTCCGGAAACCGGGCGGGTAATCGGTACGCCGGCATCCATAAGCGACAATGTGGAACCGCAGGTTGAAGCCATCGAAGAGGAACCATTTGATTCAAGCACTTCGGAAACTAAAAGGATAGTGTAGGGGAAAACCTCCTTGGCTGGTAAAACCGGAACTAAAGCTTTTTCCGCCAAAGCGCCGTGGCCGATTTCCCGTCGGCCTGGTCCGCGCATCGGACGTACTTCGCCCACTGAATATGGTGGAAAATTGTAGTGGTGGATATAGCGTTTTTTCATATCCACTTCCATCGTATCGATGACTTGTTCGTCTCCGGGTGAGCCTAGGGTTGTTACGGTCAAGGCTTGGGTTTCGCCGCGGGTGAAAAGTCCGGTGCCATGGGTTCGTGGCAAAATACCGACTTGGCAATCGATGTGGCGGATTTGATCCAGTTTGCGTCCATCCGGGCGTTGTTCTTTGTCTAAAATATTTTGGTGGACGATTTCATCAGAAGTCTCTTCAAAAACTTGCGTGGCAATTTCCTTTAATTTATCAATACCTTCGGTAAAATTAGCGGAAATATATTCATTAACCTTTTCTTGGATATCCTTGGTCTTTTCTTCGATGACGGTCTTTTTCGGATCATAGAGGGCTTCGGCCAGGTTTTCAGCCAATAAAATCTCTTTGACTTTAGCTTCGAATTCAGGCTCGCCCTGTAAAAGAATCGGCGTAACCTTTTCTTTGCCGACTTCTTTGACGATATCTTCAATAAAATTGGCGATTTTTGTGATAGCTTCTTGTCCAAAAGCAAAAGCGGCTACGATTTCTGATTCAGGAACCTCTTTGGCGCCGGCTTCCAGCATATTGATCTTGTCTTTAGTGCCGGAAATAATCAAATCTAAATTGCTTTCCGCAATTTCAGCGGCCACTGGGTTTAGGATAAATTCACCATTGACTTGTCCGACTCGCACGGCGGCCACCGGCCCATTCCAAGGGATATTGGAGATAGCCAAGGCGGTTGAAGCGGCAATCACGGAAATTGTGTCCGGATCGTTCTCTCCGTCAATTGATAAAACAGTCACAATCACTTGCACTTCATTTCGCATTCTTGAGTTGAAAAGCGGTCGGATAGTCCGGTCAACGACGCGGCCAGTCAGAACGGCATCATCAGATGGGCGTCCCTCTCTTTTGATAAATCTTGAACCCTTGATTTTTCCGGCAGCGTAGTATCGCTCCTCGAAATCTACCATTAAAGGGAAATAGCCGCTGATGCGGGATAGCCCTTTGCTCATTACGGCCGTAGCCAATACTACGGTGTCGCCATAACGCACAGTCACGGATCCGTTGGCCTGCTTGGCTAAAAGACCGGTTTCGACCTCAAGCACTCGTCCTCCGATTTGGAGAGACCATTTTTTTTGTTCCATAAGAAACGTCCAGCCTTGCGCTAATGACGTTATAAACACGATATTGAGTTCAAAATTTGAACGCATTATTGTGCCTTTTACGCATTAAACAAGGCAAATATTAAATTATTAACTGGCTGTATAGTAGCTTATCCGGGGGTTTTTGTCAAAGCAAATTGGATTCCTCGCAAGTTTCTTGCGGGGAATAATTATCTTAATGTCTGTTTTTATATCCAATCCCGTTTTTTTAAAGCGGCAAACACAGCTTCTTCTTGAGCAGCTAATTTTTTGGAGCTATCCATAATAACTTCGTCATAATCCACGATGAAGCCGGGTTGGGATTCGGCAGAAATCCTATGTTTTTCAAGGACTCCGCCTATACCTTCCACGCTATCCTGGGCATTGTAGCGTTCCAAATAATAAGCCAGGTCTTTTCCGGAATCCTTCGGGATGCTGTTTTTGCGGTCTCCCTGGCGTATCCAAATCGGCAAAACTTCCAAATTGAATTTTTTAATGGCTTCTTCCGCCCGGATAAGGTATTTCAAATTGTCCTCCATTATTGCAACAATTTTTATGCCTTTCTTTTGGAATTCTTCCCCGATGGAAGAAATAAGTGAAAATTTATTTTCTGTCGCCAAAACGGTCAGAATGTCTGTTCTTTCCCGAGGCGCTTCCGGATGTTGTTGCTTTGACTCTTGGGCGATATTTTTGCGCATTTCATTCAAATTGCCAGCCAAACTGATTTTTTTTAATTGCCCCTTGCTTCCGGGTATGAATTTTCCGTCGGTGTCAGTCAATCCGTGAGCGTCGCCGGCTGTCCAAATCCGCACCGGACCCATATGGGCCATATTGGTAAGTTGTTCTTCTGCTCCGGCATAGACGCATTCTTTGAAATCAGGCTCAACTGCCAAGGCTCTCGTTATACTCGCTATAAAATCTTCTTCATCAGGAGTGCTTTTGGCGGAGGTTGCCAGGGGCATTTTTAGGGTCGATGTGCGATTTGGGAAAGCTTTCGTATCTTCAATTCCCAGATCCGCAATCAATCTTTCAATATCTTCCTGATGGTAAAGTACCGTGTAGAGGCACTGGGAAGTTTTTTTGTAATTTTCCGATCCCAATGCTTTGATAATGCCGCCGCGCAGAATCGTCAGCTTCTCTTTTAAAATTTCTTCCGCTGACATTTCTTTTTTTTCCGAGGCGGTTTCCGGATCGGTCCCTGTGCTGGGTTGGGCAAATATTTCATGCTCGTTCATTTTTTTGGCAAGTTATTTAAACATTTATAATTGCGGTTTTAAGCTCAAAATTTCCAATACTTTTTCATAAACTTCCCGAGGCGATCCATTGGCATCTACGCGGACGATATCGGTCCGGTCAAGTTTGGTTATGAATTCGTATTTATGCAAAATGTTTTCAAATTTATCGCCGCCAAGATTTAAGTGTTCTTTATCTTTAATACCTCGTTTTTCTATCCTTCGTTTGTGCGTTTCCAAAGTGCATTCCAATATTATAGGAATGATTTCCAAATGTTTAAATTCTTTTTTAACTCCATCTAATGTTTTCCAGGTGAAGTCATTGCACATATTGGCATCTAAAACACAAGTGGCCCCCATACCGATATTTTTTTTTAGGATATGCCAAAGCGTGTCGTAGGCCATAAAAGACACTTCATGGAAATCTTTTTCCAAGACATTTCTTAGCGCGGTGTTAAAATCATCCGGATTGAAAAAAGAAAAATTAAAATCAGCCGCCAGCTTTTCAGCCAGAGTGGTTTTACCGGCGCCGGCGAAGCCACCCAAGACTATCAGTTTATTTTTTTTGTTCATAAGTAGCGGTCCTCCCTTAGGCGGATAATCAAATGGTTAAGTTGTGAATCAAAATTTTCAGATGTATTTATCCTAAAATAAATGTCCTTGGGCAATGGCAATCCATTGTGCATTGCGGTTCTTTCCAGATATTCTTCCTTTACGGAAAGGGAAAAACCTACCTCTGAATAATTTTGCGAGCCGCCCTCGTTTATTTTGGATTGTCTTTCCTCGAGCCTTTTTAAGATTATTTCTTCCGGGCAGACAAGATGGATGACCAGTAATTTTGCCCCGTTGCCGGTAGCGTTAGCCAGAGCTTTGTCATAGAAGCGGATCATATCCGCGTCAATAATGTGGCTCGTTTTTGTCTTATACAGAAATTCCGAAACTTTTTTACCCATAAAATTGACCAAATCTTGGTCGGGAAATTTGCCGGGAAAGCCTTCTCTGTTCAGAAAACGCCGTATCTCATCACTGTTGGCTACGTAAAAGCCAAGTCTGGCTGCTAATTTTTGGCTAATGGTCGTTTTGCCGACGCCGGTCGTGCCGATATAGCTGATAGCAAACAACTTGCACGTGTTGTCCGGTTTGATTTTTTTAAAATCTTCTATTGATGTTATGAATTTGTCCGCCAGTTCCTGGTTCGAAAGCATATATATGATTCTTTATGGTAATTATGGATTCAAAGGGCTTGTTTGTCAAAACAAAAACCCGCCAAAGCGGGTAATTATTTTTGTAATAAAAATCGAATTGTAAATGGCGATATCGGTTATGCTAAGTTGACTTAATTTGTTTCAGACAACCGATGGAGGTCCAACTCCCATAAGGGAGGTCGAGCCTATCCGAAGTAGCTCCGATCCAGTCAATCATTAGTTTGAACGATCGGATCCGAAGAGTCTTGCCAGGGATTCTATGCGCATACCTTTTCTTCTGGCTTCTTTGAAAGGTTCTGATTGCTGATCTTGTCCTAATAGCGCATCTGATTCGATATGGATCATCGCTATGTCAAGCAAGATATTTATAGCCTCTTTGTTTGGCATCGGTTTTTTTATCTCAGATCGGATGCTTTCCAATGCGCTGACAAGCTTTACGATTTCTTGTTCCTTAACATTGAATTTATCATAGATATTGTGATAGCCGTTCTTTTCTTCTGGCTCTGCCAACGATTTTTCGGCAGATGTGTTTTTTGATATCTCATCTTGGCTAGAGTCAACACTTTGCAAGAGTCGCTCCTCCCTCATTTCCCGCGAGGATGAGCCTATCTGGGGTTCTTTACTATCCATTTTTTTATTCCTAATGAATTATCTCCCTATATCAAAAACTTTTTTGTACTCACGCCTCGTAAATCCGCCTAGGGTGGACACGGGTAGGATTAAATTAAAAACTTCTTTTTGTCGGCGCTGATGTTGGTGAATTCGTCGACTGTTTCAACTAATTTGGCACTGGTGGATTCAAGGAAGGCTATAACTTCGACTCGGCAGCCGGTGGTGCTTTGAATATAATTGACCAACGGGATATAGTCTCCGTCCCCGCTCATCAGGATGATGACATCCAGACTTTTGGACATCTTGATGGCATCGACAGTGATGCCGACGTCCCAATCGCCCTTTTTGGCGCCGCCGGGGAAGATCTGCAAATCTTTGGTTTTGACTTCAAAACCTTGTTTGCCGAGGGCTTCGAAGAATTTTTCTTCTTGGCCTTCCAAGGTCTTGATGCCATAGGCGATGGCGCGGATAAGTTTCCGTTCGCCGACCCCGTCTTTCAGGAGCGCCCCGAAATTAGCTTTCTTTTTGTGCAGGACTTTGGCGGAATAGTAGAGATTTTGGATATCTACCAGGACGCCGACGCGCTGTTCTTTGAATTTTGCCATAATATGTTTGAATTTTAAATTTTAAATCGTCTAAATTTTAAAAATTTTTAAATTTGGATTTCAATTAAAATTTAAAATTGGTAATTTAAAATTAAAAACAGGCTTTCACCCGTTTTTAAAATATAGTTATCCTTTGAGTTCAAGTTTTTTGATAAGTGTCTTGTAAGCTTTTTCATTGACCTTTTGCAGATATGTCAGCAATCTCTTCCTTTTTGAAATCATTTTCAGCAGTCCCCGGCGGGAATGGAAATCTTTCGCGTTTTTCTGGAGATGCGAGGTCAGTTTTTTAATCTTTTCTGTGAAAAGGGCGATCTGGTATTCCGGAGATCCGGTGTCCTTTTCGTGCCTTTTAACGTCGGTGGTGACTTTTTCCTTCTGTTTGTGCGTGAGTGTCATGGTTTTTCGGCTAAACATGAGTTAGGCTAGGCCGTAACTGAAGTTTGCTAATGAGTTATTAATACAATAATTGTAGCATGGATGGCGGGAATTGTCCAGTTTTCGCTGCCGCGGGGCGCCATTTTTCTTTTCCCAAAAGAAAAGTGGCAAAAAAGAAAAAGGCCGCACGGGCTGCATACCAAGACAAATTTTCAACTTTTGAGCTAAAATTCCCGAAAAGGCAAAAAAGATTGTTAGTAGGAAATTTTTTAACGCTCAAAAGTTTCAATTTGTACCTTGGTATTCCGCAAGTGCGGGAATATCGTTCGTATCTTTTTTATCTATTGCTTCGGATATGCTAAAATTAACAAGTTAGAAATTAAAAATACAATAAAAATGCTTAATATCTTAGAAACTTTGAATCCGGCCCAGAAGGAGGCGGTGGTGGCGACCGAGGGGGCGGTTTTGGTAATTGCGGGGGCAGGTTCGGGCAAGACCAAAGCTTTGACGCATCGGGTGGCCTATTTGATTCGTGAGAAAGGCGTGGCGCCGCGGAACATTTTGGCGGTGACGTTCACTAATAAGGCGGCGCAAGAGATGAAAGAGCGGATCCTGGGGTTATTGGATAATAATAAAGATCATCTGCCGCTGGTCGGAACTTTCCATTCCATCTGTGTGCGGATTTTGCGCCAGGAAATAGAAAAAATCGGTTATAAGAAGACTTTCAATATCTTTGATACGCAAGACCAGGAGTCGCTAGTGAAGAAGGTGATGAAGGAATTGGAAATCAATCCGGACCAGTTCAAACCCAAGGCGATGCTGGGCGCGATTTCCAAGGCCAAAAATGAATTGGTGAGCGCGGAAGGCTTCGCGTCGCAAATCGGCGGCTATTATGAAGAAATAATTTCCAAGGTCTATACGGCTTATCAAAAAAGATTGAAAGAGCAGGATGCGTTGGATTTTGACGATATCTTGATGTTGATCGTGACGGTTTTCCAGAAATTTCCGGAGGTCTTGGAAAAATACCAAAATCTTTTCCGCTATATAATGGTGGATGAATATCAGGACACCAACCATGCGCAATATATCTTGGTGCGGATGTTGGCCCGGAAGTGGGGTAATATTTGCGTAGTGGGCGATGATTGGCAGGGCATCTATTCTTGGCGTGGAGCCAATATCCAAAATATTCTGGATTTTGAAAAGGATTATCCGCAAGCCAAGGTGGTTAAATTGGAACAGAATTACCGTTCCACGCAAAATATCCTGGATGCGGCCTACGGCGTGATTTCCAAGAATGTGAACCGCAAGGACAAGGAAATTTGGACTGAGAATAAGGGCGGACAGGCACTGACTGTCTATGAGGCGCGCGATGAGAGGGATGAGGCGGAATTCATAATTGCCAAGATTATCAAATATAAGGAAAAACAGGCGTGCAGTCTGAGCGATTTTGTGGTTTTGTACCGCACTAACGCGCAATCCCGTATCGTGGAGGAAGCGATGCTTAGGAATTCCGTGCCATACCGCATTATCGGCGGTATGAAATTCTATCAGCGCAAGGAAGTCAAGGATTTAATCGCTTACTTGCGTTTGATCCAAAATTTCAGTGACGAAGTGGCATTGGAGAGGGTCATAAATGAGCCTCGCAGGGGGGTGGGCGAAGTGAGTTTGAAAAAATGGCTGGATTTTGCGCGGGCGGGCGGCTTGAATTATATCGAGGCTGGACTGGTGATGGATGGGAGCTTTAAATTGAATGCTGGTAAAATCGAGGCTATCAGGAATTTTTGTGATTTGATTGTGCGTGGCGCGGAAAAAATCGCTAAAACCAAAATTACGGACCTGATTGAATTTATTTTTGCGGAAAGCGGCTATGAAAAATTTTTGTTGGACGGCACGGATGAAGGACAGGCGCGCTATGAGAATGTGCGGGAGCTGTTGACGGTATCTAAAAAATACGATGAATATGATGGCACGGAAGGTTTGAGTCTGTTTTTGGAGGAAGTGGCTTTGATTGCGGATACGGACAATATCGACCAATCGAGCGAAGCGGTGCATTTAATGACCTTGCATAGCGCCAAAGGGTTGGAATTCAAGGTAGTTTTTATTGTCGGGCTGGAAGAAGGTATTTTGCCGCATTCGCGAAGCCTGATAGATTACGATGAGATGGAGGAAGAAAGACGGCTGATGTATGTGGGGATTACGCGGGCTAAGGAAAAAGTTTATTTGATCCATACGCGGGAACGGAATATTTATGGTTCCTTGCAAATCAACTCATCTTCGCGTTTTATCGATGATATCCCGTCGCATCTTACCCAAGCTGCGGAAAATTCCAAAACCCAAGACCCAGGTCCCCGGCAAAGCCCAAAAAGCGCGAACCAACCGGTGCGGATGGTCAATTTTAAAGATGGGGACAGGGTTGATCATCCGGCGTTCGGTCCCGGTTTGATTGTTTCGATCCAGGGCGATATATTGACAGTCGCGTTTTCAAAGGCAGGACTCAAAAAGCTTTCAGCCTCGATCGCGCCGTTACGGAAATTATAATTAAAACTCCGGTTTTTAGTGAAAAATAAAAAAGCCTGGCTGATCAGCCAGGCTTTTTGAATATCCGGAAGTTAATAAATAAATCCCTTGATTACGCGGTTGCCGGTGCTGATGGTCCGGTAGGATTTTTTGGCAAAACCTTTGTAATTCATTTCAGAAACCGTAAAGCTGTTTCCGCTGATGCTTTCTACGACAGCCACATGCCCCCACCAAGATTCTGAAGAAACCATAATCGCTCCGATGCGCGGGGCTTTGCCGGTTGAATATCCCAATGATTTGGCATGATATAGCCAAGTTCCGGCATTGCCTCCCCAAGGGACGTATTTTTTCTGGGCAACATACCAAGTGCAATAACCATAGGGGAAATTATGTCCGGTTCCAGCCTTGCCGCTAAGTTTTTTGCCGACATCTGAAAATGATTCATATGGTCGGGCGGCGATTTTGGAAGAATCTTGGTTTGTAGGCTGCGGATTGCTGATTTCTTTCTGGCCATCCGGAATGATGATTTCTTGTCCCTCTTTTAGGTCGCCATTGGCAGGCAGGTCATTGAAGGAGATGATTTTGCTCCGGTCGGCTTTGTATTTTTTTGCGATAGAATCGAGCGTATCGCTTTTCTTGACCATGTAGGACAATCCTGAGGCAGGTAAGATGAAGATTTTATCGCCAGGCATTATGGAATCGATGTTGTCGATTTCATTAGCCCATAAAATGGTATTAGTAGTGATGTGGAATTTCGCGGCAATGCCGCCGATGGTATCGCCTTGTTGTACTTCATAAATATCCACGCCTCCGTCTTCTTCCGGATCCTTTTTGATCGGGCTTGTTCCGGCGATAAGCGCTTGGCCCTGCATAGTCATCAGGCTGGATTCGTCATCAGAATTTCCTTTTGAACTTGGATCAGGGGCGGTGCTGGTTTGGGCTAACGGGACCAGAGCCAAACCGTTTTTTTTATCAGTTTCAAGAAACATCTTATTTTCGAGGGGATTTGAATAATTGTCGGTGGTTGAGCCGAGATAGCCAAATAAGAAGCCGCTGGATTCTTTTCCGGCAGCCAGATTTGTAGCTGAAACTAAAAGGGCGCTGGAAATAACTACGATAAGAGCGGAATAATTTCTGAAGATATGTAGTAATTTTATTGTCCGGCGTTCCTTTATGAATTGGATGATATTCTTTTGTCCTATGTGTATCTGTGTAAGCAGATTTTTTAGATTGTCCCTGTCTGGCAAGTTTCTGGATAATGCAATGAATAGTCTACTGATAACATTGATCTTTCCTTTTGGCGCTGGTCTTAGAATGGATGCCTTGTGGACAGCCTTGTTCATCATCCCAGAGCCCTAATTTTTATTAATAAATAGTATACAAGGAATAGAAATGGCTGTCAAACGTGGAAACAAGGCGGATATTGCAAGTCAGGCCAGGGCTTTGATCGGGGGAAGACCGAGTCATTTGGGAATATCGGCAAGGGGTTTATTTTTTCAGATTTTCGGAGTAAGATAGAAATATAAGTGTCGCACAATCTGAAGCGCACGGGGATAAGTTTTTTTGAATATGGACATAAAATTACTAAAAAGTCAATTTCTGGAGTATTTGGAAATTGAAAGAAATAGATCGCAAAAGACGATTGAAAATTATAACCACTATTTAGAAAGGTTTTTGGCTTGGGCTGATATCGAGGATCCTGGTGACATTACGGATGATCTGATCCGTGGCTTCCGAGTTTATCTAAGCAGGTTCGAGAATGATAAAAGAGTACCCTTAAAAAAAATCACCCAGAATTACTACGTGATCGCTCTGCGAAGTTTTCTGAAATACCTAGCTAAAAGGGATATAAAGTCCTTGCCGGCTGAGAAGATTGAAATTGGGAAAAGCGCCGGCAGAGAGGTGGAATTTTTGGAGGCAGAGGAGGTAGAGAGGATATTGGCGGCTGCTAACGGCGCTGACTTCAAATCTTTGCGTGACCGGGCTATGTTGGAACTTCTTTTTTCAGCCGGACTGCGTGTTTCAGAACTGACCAATATTAACCGGGATAAATTGGATTTGATAAACAGGGAATTCAGCGTGCGCGGGAAGGGTGATAAGGTGCGTGTGGTTTTCGTTTCGGATGGGGCGGCCACGGCCTTGCGGCGCTATTTGGAGAAGAGGATGGATATCGACCCGGCGCTATTTGTACGGGATGAAAAAGGTTTGGCTAAATTTGCGGTAAAAAACAAGGAAAATAAGGCCGATGGATTGCGATTGACGCCTAGAAGCGTGCAAAGGATCGTCAAACACTATGCTACCAAGGCGGGAATCATCAAAGATGTACATCCACATACTCTGCGGCATTCCTTTGCTACGGATTTGTTGATGAATGGGGCTGATATCCGCAGCGTACAAGCGATGCTGGGACATGCTTCCATAACTACAACCCAGGTTTATACCCATGTTACCAACAGGCAATTAAAGGAAGTGCATCAGGCTTTCCATGCTAGAAGACGGAAAAGGAGCTGATTTATTGACTGGAAAGAGTTTTTTGAGTAGAATTATAAATGTCACCCGTTTGATCTAAATAAGCGGTCAACTGCGGATTTTAACATAATCGGACACGTAGCTCAGTTGGTTAGAGCGTTTCCTTGACATGGAAAAGGTCAGAGGTTCGAGTCCTCTCGCGTCCACAAGTTGGTTTTATGATGGAAATTACAGTATCCTGTGTAATTTCCTTTTTAATCCGATATGTCTTGGGACCATAGCTCAGCGGTAGAGCAGGCGACTCATAATCGCTTGGTCACTGGTTCGAATCCAGTTGGTCCCACTAATAAAAAAAAGTCCGAACTTTCGGACTTTTTTTGTTGGGCTAGTGGGGTATTTAGAAGTTTTCAACCGGACTTGGCTTTGGAGCGGTTTTCGCTTCTGGTTCAGTTGACTTGTCTTTGTCTTGAACTGGGGAATTTTCAGTTTCCGGTTTGATAGGCTCCGGTTTGTCCATATCGGGCTCGATCGGAGCGGATTCCCTATTTTTGATACCCATAATAGCATTGAATTCCTCTTGTTCCATCGTTTCTTTTTCAATCAGCGCCGCCACGATTTTTTCCAGCTCAACCTTTTTCTCAGTAAGTATCTTTTCAGTTACGACATAGGCGTTAGCGATAAATTTAGTGACTTGCTTGTCGATGTCTTCAGCGGTTTTTTCGGAATAGTTCTTTTCTTCGTGCATTTCTTTACCTAGAAAAACCAATTCTTCCTTGTGGCCGAAAGTCCTCGGTCCAAGCTCGCTCATCCCATAGCGGGTAACCAGGTTCCTGGCCATGGCTGTAGCTCTTTCTAGGTCGTTGGAAGCTCCAGTGGTCACGTCGCCAAAGGCTAATTTTTCACTGACATATCCGCCTAAAAATACCGAAAGCTCATCGATGAAATAATTACGGGAAAGCAGTCGTTTGTCTTTGGCGGGAGCGCTAAGGGTATATCCGCCGGCATGTCCGCGGGAAATGATGGATATTTTTTGGACCGGATCGGCATTTTTCAGGCTAGCTCCGACTAAAGCGTGGCCAGCTTCATGGTAGGCGATGATTTTTTTCTCGTCCTCGTCGATCCTGCGGCTTCGCCGTTCCGGCCCAAGGATGACTTTTTCAATGGATTCCGTCAATTCTGGCATAGCTATTTCTTTCTTTTCCCTACGGGCGGAGAGAATCGCCGCTTCATTAAGAAGATTCGCCAAATCAGCTCCGGAAAAACCGGATGTCCGCTCGGCGATTACGCGCAAGTCTATATTTTTGGTGATAGGCTTGTTCTTAGCATGGATTTTCAGGATCTCTATCCTTTCTTCGATGTCAGGCAAATCCATAGTCACGCGGCGATCAAAGCGTCCAGGGCGCAGTAAGGCGGGATCGAGAACATCCGGCCTATTGGTGGCTGCGATAACGATGACATTGGTATTAGTGTCAAAACCATCCATTTCAACTAAGATTTGATTCAATGTTTGTTCCCGCTCGTCATGTCCGCCGCCGAGTCCCGCGCCGCGATGTCTGCCGACAGCATCGATCTCATCGATAAAAACGATGGCTGGCGAATTTTTCTTAGCCTGTTTGAATAAGTCTCTGACTCTCGAGGCTCCGACTCCGACAAACATCTCTACGAATTCGCTGCCGGAGATATTGAAGAACGGGACATTGGCTTCACCTGCCACTGCCTTGGCAATTAAGGTTTTACCAGTTCCTGGAGGACCTAGCAGAAGGACTCCTTTGGGAATTTTGGCTCCTAATTTCAAAAATTTGTTCGGATGTTTCAAAAATTCGACGATTTCCATCAATTCTTCCTTAGATTCTTTGGCTCCCGCTACATCCTTGAATAATGTCCGCAGACGTTTATCTTTAGGATCGATGACTCTGGCGCGTGATGAACCGAAGGATAGAGCTTGGTTGTTGCCTTTCTGGGCCTGTTTTAGCATAAACCAGATAAATCCGGCAATAAGCAGGAAGGGCAACAGGAAAGGCAAGACCGTTCCTAGCCAAAAGGATGAGGAGGCATTGCTTTTGATGTCGATATTGACAGTGGTCAGCTTGGCCGGGTCGACCCCGTAATTTTTCAATGAATCGGTGATGCCGATTTCCTTTTCTTTGATCGAGGTTTCCGTTTTGCTGTCGTTCAATAGGATTTCCAACTTGTTTTCATCAACCGTGATTTGTTTCACTTGGCCGTTGTTGATCTGCGAGACCAAGGTGCTTAAGGATATCTCAGCCGGTTTTTCCTTCGGGCCGTTGTAAAGGACTAATAATCCTAGGGCAAGTATCAAAAATGCGATGGTCAAACTGGTGTGCTTGGTTAGGTTTTTCATAAGTTCTCTCCGAACTGCGAATCTCGTACCTATTGCCGTTCGTCCTGTCTTTGATAGTTATGCCAGGGATAATCGGCTGGAAGGATATACGAATATACGAATTCAAAAATTTATAAATAATTATAGCTTGCTGATAGTAATTTTATCACCCTTTCGGCTCATTTTCAACCCTTTGAATATCACATTTTGATTCTTGCTCTTAGTGCTTCTGAGGGCTTTAAGAATTTCTTCGATATGGGACATTCCGATATCCTTGATATTTTGTTTTTTTTCCGCGATGGCCAAACGCAGGACTCTTCTTTGGATGGCCGGATGGAAGGATAATATTTTTCTAGCGGAGAGTTCCCGATGCGCTTGGAATGTTTTTTCCGCAAAGTCGTTGATGAAGGAATGATCTTCGGCGATGGAGATAGCCGAGACGGACAAAGTTTTCTTGATGTCGGGATTATAGTTATTTTCAATATAGGGAATCAGTTTATGCCTGATTTTGTTACGCAAAAAATCAGATTCGAAATTCGTTTTGTCGATCCTGGACTCCAATCCGCGGTTTTTCAAATAGTCCGTGATTTCCTGGCGCGAAGTCGCAAGCAGAGGGCGGATGATGTTTCCGCTTTTAAATTTCATAGCGCTCAAACCCGCAAGTCCGGAACCCCGCATCAGGCGCATCAGGACGGTTTCAGCTTGGTCATCGAGATTATGCGCGACGGCAACCAGATCAAAATGGTTTTTTTGCCGGATTTTTTCAAAAAAATCATAGCGGATATCCCGCAGGCGGCTTTCTAAATTCTTAGACGAGGTTATTTCCGGCCGCAGAACGTCGAGGGCCAGGCCGTATTTTCCGGCCAGCTCCTGCACGAATTTTTCATCTGACGCACTGTCTTTCCCGCGCAAGCCATAATTGATATGGGCGATCCGAAGCTTGAAAGCATAGGTTTTTTGGAGACGTAAAAAAATATCCAACAGGCAGGTGGAATCCGGTCCGCCGGAAACACCCAGGATTATTTTGGAACCGGTATCCCAGAGACCATATTGGTGGGAAGCGGTCTGAATTTTTTTAAGCAGATTTTTCATTGATGAACGTGATGACTTTTTCAAAAACTTCCGCGATGGTCAGGTTTGTGGTGTCGATAATAAAATCGTAGTTTTTTATTTCATCCTGGCGTATCCCGTAGAGCGCGAAATATCTTTCGTTGTCCTCCAAACGTCTTTTTATAATGCTTTTGCGGATATTTTCAGCCGTATTGAGATTGGTGTCTTCATTGCCGCGATTATTCTTCCCATCCAGTCCTTTAAATATCCTTTCCGCTGCCGCTTCTGGTTCGACTTGAAGGTAAATTTTTATCGATTGCGGGATAAAATGCCAAGCCGTGCGGCTTTCTATGACGAAACTTTCGTGTTTGTCCGGCAAGGCGGTGACGTAGTCGTCGACTTTTTTGTCAAAACTCGGGTCTTGATCGCAGATTTTCCGGAATTCCGGCAATGTTAGTCCGTGTTCTTTCGCCATATCGCGGAAAAGTTGACCCATATAATAACGCGGAATGCCCATCTTTTCGGCCACTAAAGCGGCAATGGTGCTCTTGCCGGACCCTTCTTGTCCGTTGAAAGAAACTATTAATCTATTTTTTACCATATATTTGTTTGAAATTAACGTTATACCAGTATAGTACCATTAAAAAGAATAATCAATAAGGGAAAACAAAAGGTTCCGATGTCTATCGGAACCTTTTTCCATTGTCGGAATCGCGGACCTGGTCGGATTATTCTTTCTCGGCTGGTTTTTCCTCAACAGGGACATCGTTTTTCTCTTTTTTGTTCTTTTTGATGACCAAAGCTAGTCCCATACGATGCTCTTTCGGTTCAATAGAGAGAATTTTCCAATCATACTCCTGGCCAGTCTTGATTATCTCATCGATGCTTTTTCCAGGAAACATTTCTGACATTTCACTGACGTGCGCCAAACCGTGGATATCGCGGTCGAGATAGACGAAAGCGCCGAAAGGATTGATCCGGTTGACGGTGCCTTTGACGACATCGCCGATGTGGTATTTTTCCTCAACGATGCTCCAAGGATCCTTTTGCAGAGCTCTCATCGAAAGGGAAATTTTGTCATTGTCAATGCCGATAATCTTGGCTTGGACTTTGTCCCCGACTTTCACTATGTCACGTGGGTTTTCAATCAATTGCCATGCCAGTTCGGAAATATGCACCAATCCTTCCAGTCTATCCTCTTCGATAAGTTCGGACTTTTCCGGATTAGGGCGCAGGAATTTGACGAAGGCTCCGAAATCGACTACGCCGCTGACTTCTCCTTCAACCACGTCTCCCACTTTCAAATTAGAAATCGTTTCGCGGTCTTTTTCGCTCTGGGCCGCCTTTTCACTTACGATAAGTTTTTCCGATTCGCGGTCGGCATCCAAAATGCGGACCTCAAGTTCTTGGCTGATCAATTTTTTCAATAAGGTAAGGATTTTATTCTTGTCGCCATCATCAACTCGCGGATAATTTTTGCTGGAAAGCTGGGAAACAGGCAGAAAGCCGGAAATTCCATTGACTTCCACCAGAAGCCCGCCTTTATTGGCGCTAAGGACTTTCGTCGTGATTTTTTCTTGCGTATCGCGCTTGCTTTCAATATCTTCCCAAGCTTTTTCATAAGAAGCTTCCCGGACGGAAAGTTCAATGTATCCATCTTCATTTTCAAGGTCGATAATGGTGGCGGCAACCCGACTGCCTTCTTTCAGTTTGGCGGAACCCATACCATCCTTAATTTCCCTTCCAAGGACGATTCCGGTTCCGAACGGTTCGATATCCAGATAGATGGCATTTGAGCCTACTTCAATGACGGTACCTTCCACCACGTCATTTATTTTTGGAAAATGCAGCTCGACTGAGCCCAAAAGCTGGTCCATCACCGACAGCTCGACTGGTTCGATTTGTGGATTTTGGGTGTCAGATTGGGTTGTTTCCGCTTCCTTTGTGCTGGCTGGACGTGTGGGAATCTTGTCGACTTCCGTCGCTAATGTGTCCAATATATTGGCCATAGTTTTCAATTATCAGCGTTACTCGCCTGTTTAGCCATAATGATGGCTTTTTTGGCTATTATGCGCTAATTTTGCGATGGGCGCCAAATCGCGTTAAGTATTAAAAGCGCCGATGTGTCCGGGAAAAACAAAAAATTTCCCCGAGGAAATTATTAGGAAGTTTTTATCAAGAGATTGGCTAATATCCGCTTTTGGCGGGCATCTCTTATTCAATTTTCTTAATAATTAACCTTGGATCAAGTTTAAAACAAATTTTCCGGTTTGGCAAGTCCAGACGCGTCTTATCTCGACAGCGGATTTCACCTGTGCTAAAATACCTTCATAACTATAAAAGATAAAACCTCGATGAATATCCAATACTATGGCCATTCTTGCTTTAAAATAACCACTAAGCCGGCTGGAAGAGGCCAGGAGGACATCAATGCTTTCATAGATCCGTTTGGCAAGACGATTGGTTTGCGCCCTCCACAGGGACAAGCGGACATCGTGATGGTTACGCATAACCATCCGGATCATAATAACGTCGAGGCGTTGAAAGGAAGTCCGGCTATCATCGATATTCCGGGTGAATATTCAGTCAAAGGAATCAATATTGTCGGAATCGGGACTTACCACGATGATAAAGGTGGCCTAGAACGCGGATTGAACACGATATATTTGATAGATACTGAAGATATGAAAATTTGCCATTTAGGTGATTTGGGAACTGATTTGACGGAAAAACAGATGGAGATTTTAGATGGTGTGGATATACTGATGATTCCGATTGGCGGGAAGTTTACGATTAACGCGAAAAAGGCTATCGAAATCATAAGGAAATTGGAACCGAAGGTCGTCATACCGATGCACTATAAAATAAATGGCACGACAGCGGATATCGCGGATGAAAAGGAATTTTGCAGTGAAATTGGAAATTGTTCCGCGTCCAGAACTTCTAAACTCAATATCAAGAAGAAGGATTTGGAGGAAAAGCATATGGAAGTGATGGTTATGACTATCGATTGATTCCATCCAAGCGGTGAAACCATCCAGTTGCCAAGGCTTGTTTCTGCTGCTGAATATGGGATTAATGGAGAAAATCGAAGAAATAAGGAAAAAACCTGAACATATCCGCAGAAGGTATGTTTGGTTTTTTGTGGGCGTGAGTATGGTTTTTATTATGATGATTTGGGTTTTTTCATTTGAGGATTGGACTTCCGATCAGGTGATGAAACCAGGTTCTTATGATAACCTATCGGATGTCGCCAATCAGTTTGAGATCCAAAAAGATTCGGTGCAAGCCACGGTTGATAATGTCAAAAACGCTATCGGCCAGGATGTCGTCAATAAGATGCAAGATGGCAATGTAAAGGAGAATTTAAATAAATAAATCTAAGCAGTTAAATTTTATCTTATGGAAATCGGAAATATCAACGCGCGGGAAATTACTAAGGAAATGTCACAGTCATATTTGGACTATGCGATGAGCGTCATCGTTTCACGAGCTTTGCCGGATGTGCGTGACGGTCTCAAACCAGTACATAGAAGGATCTTATATTCGATGTGGAACACGGGCTTGCGGTCCAATGCTAAATTCCGCAAATCAGCTACCGTAGTCGGAGAGGTGTTGGGTAAATATCATCCGCATGGTGATGTTGCCGTGTATGATTCGATGGTGCGTATGGCGCAGGACTTTTCCTTGCGTTACCCGATGGTGAAGGGTCAGGGAAATTTCGGTTCGATGGATGGAGATAGCGCAGCTGCCTATCGTTATACCGAAGCTAAGCTCTCTCAAATGGCGGAAGAGATGCTTGCGGATATCGAAAAAAACACGGTTGATTTCGTACCTAATTTCGATGGACAGCATAAAGAACCTACGGTTCTGCCGGCTAATCTGCCACAACTTCTTTTAAATGGAAGTATGGGAATTGCGGTCGGTATGGCTACGAATGTCCCTCCGCACAATTTGGGCGAACTTATCGACGGCATTTCCCATCTGATTGATAATCCATCAGCTACAGTCGAGGATTTGACAAAATTTATACAGGGGCCAGATTTTCCTACAGGTGGAATCATTTATAATAAAAAAGACATCGTTGAAGCCTATAAGACCGGACGAGGCAAGATATTGACCCGTGCCAAGGCGGATATTTCAGAAACGAAGGCGGGTGCTTTCCAGATTATCATCACGGAAATGACCTATGCTACCAATAAAGCGGCGATGATAGAAAAAATGGCTGATTTGGTGCATGAAGGAAAAATCGTGGGCATTAAGGATATCCGCGATGAGTCAGACAAAGACGGAGTGCGCTTGGTAATCGACCTGAAAAAAGACGCATATCCCCAAAAAGTTTTAAATAAGCTATATTCCCTGACCGATCTGCAAAAAAACTTCGGAGTCAATATGCTGGCTTTGGTGGATGGAATTGAGCCGACAGTTTTGAATCTCAAGGCCATTTTGGAATATTATATCGCTCATCGCAAAATCGTGGTGACGCGCAAGACCCAATTTGATTTGGATAAAGCCCGTGATCGTGCGCATATTTTGGAAGGATTGAAAATAGCTTTGGATAACATCGATGAGGTTATTGATACGATCCGGAAGTCGCAAACCAAGGAAATCGCCCATGCCAGTTTGATGAAAAAATTCAAGTTGTCAGAACGGCAAGCCACCGCCATATTGGAAATGCGTTTGCAAACATTGGCTGGATTGGAAAGGAAAAAAATCGAGGATGAACTTAAGGAGAAAATGGCCCTGATTAAAGAATTGGAAGCGATTTTAAAGAGTGAGAAAAAAATCCTCGCAATCGTAAAGGACGAATTATTGCGCGTCAAGGAAAAATTCGGCGATGAAAGACGGACTAAGGTCGTAAAATCCGGCGTCGGTGAATTCAAACAGGAAGATTTGATACCGAACGAAGAAGCTATTATCACGATTACCGACCAAGGCTACATCAAACGGATGGATCCGACTGTCTATAAAGTTCAAAAGCGCGGAGGCAAAGGTGTGATCGGCGCTGTTACCAAGGAGGAGGATACGATCAAGAAAGTGTTGGCCGTGATGACGCATGATGACTTGTTGTTTTTTACGGATTCAGGCAAGGTTTTTCAAACAAAGGCCTATGAAATCCCCCCTTCATCCCGGGTGGCCAAGGGCCAATCAGTGGTGAATTTCTTGCAACTTTCCCAGGAGGAAACCGTAACAGCCATTATCCCGTTTAATAAAGAGGATAATTTCAAATATTTTCTGATGACGACGGAAATGGGAACGGTCAAGAAAACCCCGATGGAAGATTTCGATAACGTGAGACGGTCCGGTCTTATCGCTATCAGCCTAGCTAAGGGAGATACATTGAAATGGGTTGAGGCTACGACAGGTGAGGATGAAATCATTGTGACAACTGCTAAGGGACAAGCCATCCATTTTAAAGAAAAAGATGTCCGACCGATGGGACGCAGTGCGGCGGGAGTGCGCGGAATAAAATTGCGCAAGGATGATAAGGTCGTAGGGATGGATGCGGTCTTCAAAAATCAGAAAGGCAATCAACTATTGATCATAACTGAAAATGGTTATGGCAAGCGCTCGGACCTTAAGGCATATAAAATCCAAAAACGTGGCGGTTCCGGGATTAAAACAGCCAATGTAACCAGCAAGACTGGTAATGTAGTGGGAGCCAATATCGTAAATGTCGATGAGATGGAAGAGGATCTGATACTGAGTTCCAATAAGGGCCAGATAATCAGGATTCCCTTGAAAAGCGTTTCGGTTCTTGGGCGCGCGACGCAAGGCGTGCGGGTGATGAAGCCGCAAACTGGAGACAAGGTCGCCGCTACGACAGTCTTGTAAAAAATACGGATATTAAAAAAGACGGGTGCCAAGCCCGTCTTTTTTGTGGGCAGGAAAAATATCGCGTTCCCCTTTTATATTTTTTTTCGCATCATTTATAGCCCATAAACATTGGGTTAAATTGACCTAAAAAAGGTGACGTAAAATTTGGACTTCTGAGGGGTTTTTTGAAGATCGGATTGGATAAGGTATGTTGGAATATCGGATTTTTGAATATTTTTTTGCACCGCTAATTTTTCTTCACAGAAAAAACGATTGTTCGCCATTTTCTTTGGCGGCAAAGAAAGTGGCAAAAAGAAACCGCCGGCACCGGCTTGTGCTGTCTAAATTCCTAGTTTGGTCGCTAAAATTTTTAATGCGGCCATAGAGGCGTAAAAATTTCTTAACGCTCCCGCGCTGGAATTTAGAAACGCACTGCGCCAAGGTGCGGATTTTTCTAATTTTAAAACTATTCCCGCACTAGCGTAATACCAAGCTACAAATTGAGATTTATGAGCGTAAAAAAATACCGGTCCGCCGCGGGGCAACCGGTATTTTTTAGAGAATAAATTGAAAATTTGTCTTGGTATGCAGCCGTGCGGCCTTTTTCTTTTTTGCCACTTTTCTTTTGGGAAAAGAAAAATGGCGCGATGGATTTTTCTTTTAAGAAAAATCAGCGTTGTAAATCATCTTCCGATAACATATTATCCATCAAAATATTCGGATTATTATATCCCTGTCTAACCCGCTTTGAAAAAAATACGATACCTATTAAAATTATATACCACCCTGCCACCCACGCCCAAGAAAAATCCAAGACTTCCACCGAAGCGAATTCCAAGCCGGCCATAAACCCGACGGCGACCGTCACATATTTGAGCGGCAAAAAAGCCAGCCAGGCCAAGACCACAGCCAGTGGTGGAAAAATGAACGCGCAAACGACCGTCAAAAATCCCAAAAGCATCGCCAACGGGATGACCGGCAGGACCAGCAAATTAGCCAAAGGCGCTATGACGGAAAGTTGTTGGAAATCATTCAGCAGGATCGGCAGGACGAAAACCTGCGCGCTCAAAGTCAGGAATAAAATTTCATTGAAAAATGAAATGCCCTGTTTTTTAATGGAATATTTTTCGATCAGCGGATAGAAATAGACGATGCCGAGCGTCGCCAAGAACGACAATTGGAAACCTACATCCCACCGCAAAAGCAACGGATTCCAAAGAAGCATCGCCGCCGCCGCGAACAGAACCGAATTTTGCGCGTTGGCCAAACGGCCGTTTTTCATCGCCCACAAAATAAGCGAGCCCATCACGCCCGCCCGCACCGCGCTGGCCGGGAAACCCGTCATCAGCACAAACAGAAAAATCCCGCCGATAGCGAACCAGAAAGCCTGTTTGCGCCACAGCCCCAGGAAAATCCCAAGCAGCATCAGATATTCCGCCACGATCGTCACGTTATAGCCCGACACCGCCACGATATGCGTGAGTCCGGTCATGGAAAAATCCGTCTGGACGCTTTCCGACAATTCATCGTCCCCGCCCAGGATCAGACCGGTCAGCAGTCCGGATTGGGGCGCCGGCAACAAAGCGGCGATTTTTTCCTGCAATTCTTTTTTTATTTTCAAAATCGCGCCATAGGCCCGGCTCCCCCGGCCGCTTTCCAACAATTCGATTTTCGGATTCTTGCACAAATAGAAAATGGAATTTTTGGCCAGATACATCCGATAATCGAAGCCGTCTTTATTTTCCGGGATTTCCAAGACGCAATCCAACCTCAACTTATTGCCATAACCATAGGCCGCGTAAGCGTTGGTCACTACCAGAAATTTCATATCCCCACTGCCGTCTTCCACAGTTATTTTTTGCATCCGGTTTTTTATTTCCGGCTCTCCTACCACTACGACTTCTCCGGAAAAATTCTTGCTTCCGACGTCAAGCCTGGTTATTTTTTCCAGCCTGACGCTTGTCAGCCAGCTTCCGGAAAGAAAAAACAGAAGTGTGAAAGCCGCCAGATAAACCTTCTTGTCCTTATAGAAAACAAACAGGGCGATCAGCGGCGGCAGTGAAATCACAGACAAATAAAAACTATCCGCGATCAGCGGATAGCAGAAAGAAACGCCAAAAATCCCCCCGATAAAACCCGACGCTAGCAGCAGGAATATTTTAGCTTTATTCACTTCTTGATTATAACAGATAAAAAAACAGCCCGGGTATCATACTAGATACCGGAGCTGTTCCGCCTTTTGCCAAGAGTTCTTGGTCAAAATGGTAACCCCGCTCGACACGCGTCCATAAAGTCAATCGGCAAAACGCCATATTTAGAGAAATATTTCTCTGCAATTGTGGCCTTTTCTCTACTTGCTGGCTTTTTACCTTTTTCCTCTTTTTTCACTGCCTTTTTTTCATTTACCGCCAAGCATGTATCCTTCATAACCCCTCCTTCTGTTTTAAAAACAAAAAAACCGGCCCGACAGCCGATTTCTATTATATCTTCGAAAAAAATAATCAGAAAACAAGCTGCCTTATTAGCCAGTTTTGTTGTTGTTGATTATTCATTTCGAAAAAACTTTTTTCCATATCCCTAATTATATCCGCTTTGAAAAAATTGTAAAGAGCCCAACTAAAATCCGCAAAAATCACTGTAAATTCAACATATTTCGATTATTTTGGTCCTGGCGGATTTTCCGCCGATAATAGCCACTGAACTTTTGGCCACGTCGAAATATTCCGCTAAGACTTTTATCAGCATAGCGTTGGCCTCGCCATCGACCGGCGGAGCGGTCAACCGCACTTTATATTCCCCTTCGGCGATTTTAACCACTTCGTTTTTAGAAGAACGAGGTGAAACTTTGACATAAATCCTCATAAGCTTTGACTTGTCCTGTTTTTAATTTCCTCTTTTATCGCGTCATCGACCCCATCAGGCAAAAAATCGCCCTCAGGGTTGTGTTCCGTCGCTTCCCTATAGATGATTTCTTCGGTTTTTTTCGCCATGTTTTTTAAAAAAGCCTCTTCCGTTTTCCCGAATTTTATTTTCCAGTGCCCGGAACTATCCCGGACGAATCCGAAAACTTTCTCATCCGGATGCGACATCATTAGGACCGCCCAAAGCCCGACCAGGATCAAAAAAACCACGGACACTGTTACTCCTAAAATTTTCATCTTTCTTGCCATAGCGTTCGTGCGCTAAAATAATCCTCCGACCGTTCCCTATCTCCTTATCCCGATTTTTCCGAAGTTTTTCCCGATTTTTTTCCGGATTTTTTCCAAATCGATTTTCCGGCCTTTGGTTTTCTTTTTAAGCCCGGGGTCGAGAATCTTCTGCTCCTCGCGGTATTCCTGCAAATAATAGGCCTGGGCTCCGGAAATCCACTTGGCGATTTCGTCGAAATCCTCTTCAGTATGTAATCCCGGCACCACGGTCGTGCGGAATTCATACGGGATCCCGCTGTGCATAATCAGATTGACGCTCAATCTTATCCGGTCCTTGTCAACTTTGGTGGCGGTCGTTTCAGCATATTTTTCCAAATGATTCTTGATATCCATCGCCACGTAATCCAATAATTTTTGGTCGAACAATTTCTTCAAGACATCCGGCCGCGTACCATTGGAATCCAACTTCACCATGAATCCGAGTTTCTTTATTTTTTTTATGAAACCGATGATGTCCGGCTGGATAGTGGGTTCCCCACCCGTGACACAGACCCCTTCCAACTTACCTTTCCGCTTGGCCAAAAATTTGAAAAATTCTTTTTCCGATTCCTCGTTATGCACCAAACGCAAATCCACCAGTTCCGGATTGTGACAAAACGGGCAACGGAAGCTGCAACCCACCGTAAAAACCGTCGCGGCAATTTTGCCGGGATAATCAAGCAATGTCAGTTTTTGGAAGCCACCAAGAATCATAACCTTTAATTTTAAGTTTTAAATTTTAATTGAAATCCAAATTGTTTAAATTTTTAAACATTTTTCAATTTGAAATTGATTTAAAATTTAAAATTTGTAATTTAAAATTATCTTTAAATCAGGGCGACCTTGATTTGAAAATCAAGGTCGCCCCGCTATCTTTTTTCTAACTCACTTAGCAGCCGCAAGCCGCCTCGCTCACTACGAACTCCGTCCTATCCCCGAATTCAGCCTGTTTGCCCTTGTTCCATTGGGTGACCGGGCGGATATAACCGACTACGCGCGAATACACCTCGGCTTTCTGGAAATTCCTCAAAACCGGATCGGATTGATGGCAAGCCTTGCATTTCATATAGATATCGGCTCCCACCTTGTAGGGCATATATTCTTCGTCGTGTTCGATCGTCTTTCCGCAATCGTGGCAGATGTATTTTTCCATCTTTTTTCGTTTTTGGCCCGGCGTCTTATCGCGACTCCGGATCAAAATACATTTAGTTTTTTAGTTTTTATATTGAAAAAATTATTTTTCAACCTTGGCCGGAACCGCTTTCAAATATCCCTTCTCACTTTGTTCCGCTACGCATTTGGGACAATTGGATTGTTCGCCATTGAGATATCCATGTACCGGGCAGATGCTGAAAGTCGGGGTCAGGGTGAAATACGGCAAGGAATAGTTCTCCGCGATCTTACGCACCAGATTCCTGGTCGTTTCAATATCCATCACTCGTTCTCCTAAAAATCCATGGAGCACAGTACCGCCGGTATATTTGGTCTGGATATTTTCCTGCAAATCCAGCGCTTCAAAAATATCATCGGTGAAATAGACCGGCAACTGGGAAGAATTGGTATAATATGGCTCGGCACCCTTCTCTTTAACAGCTTTGTCATTGGCGAAAATCATATCCGAACTGAATTTCTTCTTGTCCATCCTAGCTAAGCGGTAGGAAGTGCCCTCTCCCGGCGTCGCCTCCAGGTTATACATATTGCCCGTCTCAGTCTGGTATTTTATCATCCGGTTGCGCATATGCACCAGGACCTCTTCCGCGAATTTCTGCCCTTCTTTGGTGGTGATATCCTTGCCGATCAGATTAAGCAACGCTTCGTTCATCCCAATCAGGCCGATGGTGGAGAAATGGTTCGCCCAATATTCTCCCCGCCGCATCTTGATGGCATCCAGATAAAATTTCGTGTATGGATACAAACCTTTTTCCGTCAGGCCTTCAACCAGTTTCCGCTTGGTCTCAAGACTGTCTTTGGCGATATCCATCAAACGGTCGAGTTTCTGATAAAATTCTTTTTTATTGTTTGAAACATAACCCAGGCGCGGCATATTTATCGTCACCACCCCGATCGAGCCCGTCAACGGATTGGCGCCGAACAGACCGCCGCCCCGCTTTCTCAATTCACGGTTATCCAATCTCAGCCGGCAACACATACTGCGCGCGTCATCCGGATCCATATCGGAATTGATGAAATTGGCAAAATACGGGATACCATATTTGGCAGTCATCTCCCAAATCGCATTGAAGCGCTTGTCGTCCCAATCGAAATTTTTATCGATATTGTAAGTCGGAATCGGAAAAGTGAAAATCCTGCCGCTGGCATCGCCCTCTGTCATCACTTCGGCGAAAGCCCGGTTGATCAAATTCATCTCTTCTTGGAAATCGCCATAAGTTTCCTTTTGCGGCACTCCGCCGATAATCACCGTTTCCTTGGCTATGTTTTTCGGCGCTACGATATCCATCGTTATATTGGAAAAAGGCGTTTGGAATCCGACCCGGGTTGAGACGTTCATATTAAATACAAAGGACTGGATTTCTTGTTTCACTTTGGCATAGCTCAACTTGTCATACCGCACGAACGGAGCCAGCAGCGTATCAAAGTTGGAAAAAGCCTGCGCGCCGGCCACCTCGCCTTGCAATGTGTAGATGAAATTTACCATTTGTCCCAGAATCGAGCCGAAATGCTTCGCTGGCTTACAAGCCACCTTGCCGGCCACGCCTGTGAATCCCCGGCGGATCAAATCCTGCAAATCCCAACCGCAACAATAGGCCGCCACCAACTGCAAATCATGCATATGGATATCCCCGCCTTCGTGCGCTTCGCGGATATCCCGGGTATAGACGCGGTTCATCCAATAATTGGAGCTGACGATCGACGCGATATAATTGTTAAGGCCCTGGAGCGAATATGCCATATTGGCATTTTCCTTGACCTTCCAGTCGATTTCCTGGATATATTTGTCCACCAGATCCACCGCGTCTCTCAATGATTCCTCCGTTTCACGGATTTTCCTATGCTGTTCACGGTATAGGATATAAGCTTTGGCCGTCTCGTCGAAATCCAGGATCATCAACACCCTTTCCACTAAATCTTGCACTTCCTCCACGCCTGGAACATAACCCTTTTTATAACCCTTATTCAAAAGCTGGGCGACCTTGGCGGCGACCTTCTTGGCATCCGCCTCGCTTCCTTCACCGGTGGCCGCAAAAGCCTTGCCGACCGCCTTGGCGACCTTGCCCTGGTCGAAAGCCACGACCTTCCCGCTCCGTTTGATCACCCTCATCGCCGCTTCCGTTTTCTTGACGGTTTTTTCCTTCGCGACCGGTTTCCCAGCCACGCCTTTTTTCACTTCCTTCTTTTTCCCCCCGACTTTCTTCGCCCCCCTTTTGTTTTTGATTTTTGCCATACGGTTTTTAGAAATTTATTAATG
>JAUXSK010000029.1 GCA_030679995.1 Candidatus Moraniibacteriota bacterium | reverse complement strand
AATTGTCGCGCATGAAACCCTCTGGCGCCCGCATCAGGCGGGCCAGCGCAGCGGCTTGCCAGTGAAGCTCTGAAGCGCTGCCTGCTGGATTCTGAACAGCTTCGGTTCCTGACGCTTCTGCATCAAGGAACGGTTTAATGTGTTTGGCTTCCACCGTGCCGCTCTTTTCCTGGCGGGCTTTTTTCTCGGCACGCATGCTGAGATTGCCGCGCACGGAAAGGTCTTCGATGGTCAGCAAAAGGGCGGTTGCCTCACCGGACCAGCGCATCGCATCTTCCGCCGTTGGTTTATGTTTCAGCTCACCGGCATCGTAGGCGGCAACGATTTCTCCCATGGCCTGCTCCGCATGGCTCGGCATGAGTTGGGCGGTGGCTTCTTCCACGATCCTCTGGGTAATGACGGTATGGCCATGTTCCTGTGCATAACGCAGTATGGCCATGCGCGCCATGTTGCGGACAAAAGAGGGTACCCGCTCCATCCTGGATTCGGCTTCATTGGTCCAGGAAGTAGTGACCTCTGACACAACGTCTATTTTCGGCTGATGTTCGCGCATGCTGAGCAAAATGGCGCAATCCACATTTTCCAGCAGTTGTTCGCTATTGCCGCCAATATCAAGCTCATCATCGGCATGGATACCCAGCTTGCCGACAATCAGCAGCGAGGGCTTGGCTTTCTTAACGTACTTCTCGATGGCATCATGAGGCTTGCCGGCCAGAAGCTCCGTTTCTATTTCGACACCAAAATCCCTGGCTATGGAGCGGGCGACAATCAAATGGCCTTCATATATCTTGGCCAAGCCGGAATCGATGATTTCTTCGTGCAGTTTTTCCTGATCCTTGAACTTGAACACCTTGCCAGCCTCTTCTGACAGCACACCGGCAATCCGGTTGAATGCCACATAGTGATAATAGGGATCAAACGCGGCAATCACCTTGACGGGCACCTGCCACTGTTTGGCCAACGCCAGGGCCGTGAGCAAACCTCCGTAGGACTTGGGTGAGCCATCCACTGCGGCGACAATTGGGCCTTCCATGATGGGACGATCAGCTTCCTTGATGATAAGCGTGTCGATGGCTGAACGTCGCGCCACGCGCTTGCTTACCGTACCCAACCTGCTCCCTTGAATAGCCCCCAGACCCATGGCGCCCATAACGAGCAAGTCATAAGCGCCGGAATTGGCTTCCCTTGTGAGTTCCCAATAATTCTTCCCTTCCAGCGAGCAGCGCTTGAAGTTGATGCCCAGTTGATCACATTGGGTTGCTGCCTGATCAAGATAAGAGTCGGTGATAATAGACAGGCCGCGGGTAATCAGGTCATCGTGCACATCACGTTGGCGCTCCAGTTCCTGCTCTTCCCTGAACTGCTCAGGCAAGCCCCCTTCCATCTGGCGGAAGCGCATGTCATGCAGTTTGGCGGCATAAACATGGGCGCCGGTGATCACCGGGTCGCCGGCCAATCCGGCCAATTCCGCTGCACTCCGCATCGCGGCATTAGCATGGTCGGAGGAGTCCAGCGCAACCAGAATACGTTGATGCAAACGGGCGCTAAGTGATGGGTGAAAATCTTCGGCAACAGCCAGAGAAGCTTGGAACGTCATGTAATGCACCTCTTTTGCTTAAGCTTTGATAATGTTGATACGCATAGCGGGAAATTATATGGCAAATTCAGTTGCCGGAGGTTTTGAAAAAGAAAATATTTTTTGCTGCCCAGAAAATGAGAGAGGTATATCCCTGGACTTTCATCCGTAGGATATACCTCGCTCAAACCATCTATTGCTACAGGTTCAATATATCAAGCCTACTTGCACACCTCAACATTCAGGCGAACTTTCGTCATGGCAAACCCGTTATTTTTTTGCCTTCACTGCGACTTCAGTTGGAGCGGCTCTATTGCCACCCGCAACAAATCCACCGCCAACCAACTCAGAACCCGGAGCACGCCCGGTCATATCCGACTCAATCAACTCCTGTGCATCTTTGAAGTCTGCGCTCTTCGACGCATTGAGTGCATCTACATCGCCCTTGATAGGCTTGAAGGTTGACTTGGGAGCAAGATACTCAGCTACGCTCTTCGGTGGCGGGACATCCTGCATTGCCCGGATAAAGGCAACAATATTCCAGATATCCTGATCCTGCAGAACGTTGCCCCAATTTGGCATGGAAGAAGACAGCGAGACAGCCTCACCACCACCCTTGATTACCGTAAACAACTCAAGGTTGGTCTTCTTTTGCATGTAGTCGCCACGGGTCAACGTCCTTGGCCGCGGATCCAGTTCAGAGGCGCTAGGTCCATCACCGTGCATCAACCAGCCGTGGCAGGCAATACAGTAGGAGTAGTAATAGGATTTCCCATGGGTTGGATCGGCGCCTGCAACCAGTGTCTCACCGAATTTTGGAGACCAGTTATTTGCCCATTGATCGTACACGCTCTTATCTTTCACGCCATCCGACGCTGGGGCGTTCACCCGATCCCACAATTCGGTCTTGAGGCTGCCTTTTTGCTGGTGGCCATAACCACTTTCCGTTTTGTAAGTCCCAGCCTTGACTCCTTCTGCTGCGACCGCGCTTCGCTTGCCGATACCCGTCAGATAGTCAAACGGCGCGATGCCATAAGTGCTGCCACCGCGACCATGCTCCATATCATCGCCTTCTTTCAGAAACGCGGCTGATGCTGCCTCCGCTTCCGCCGCAGTGATGGTAGGACACTCCACCTTCTGCCCTCCGGCGGTGCAGCGCTTCTCTGCAGCAAAAGCTGATGCACTCCCCCACATCATGCCCAAACTCGTCATTGCGATCAGGCCTATTTTCAACTTGGCATTCTTCATTTTCTCTTTCTCCCTCTTTAGACCACCCCCGCAAGGGGATGGCCGGTTATTCATCCGTATCTATGCACAAAGAGTAAATTACAGACCCTTCACTCGTTGCGCAATAGTGAGCTGCCCCTCTTCAAGCAAGCCAGGCAGGTGTTGTGCTTGTTCATAATCACCCACAGCCAGGTTGGACGGTCCCTTCTTGGGATCATCAACAAAGAACGCGGCTCTCATTTCCAGATGCAGCGGTCCGCAGAAGTGCGTACAGAAGATTTCATATTCGCCTGCAATATCCGCCGTAAACTCGTGCACAGCAGTTATTCCGCGTGGCAGGTCCATATTGGACCTCTGACCATAAGGACCATAGATAGTCAAACCCATCGTCACGTCAGGATTCTTGGTGATACCGGAAGCCTTGTCGATATTGGTAGCAAACAAACGGACCTTATCACCCTTGTTCACCCGCACCTGCCGTGGAATATAACCATAGCTGAAGGCCTTCATGTGAACTTCCTTGACGCCATCAACAGTCTTGACGCCAGGTGCTGTAGTTTCCTTGGGAATAAAGTACCTTTTCGAGAGTGCCCTGTGAGGAGGATCGAGCAGGTCCACTCTTTTATCAATCAAACCGCCCTGCTCTGCCTGGCCCTTGGTCCAATCCTTGATCAAATAAGCCATCAGGCCCTTGGCGTTATGCGGCTCGCCGTCCACTGGCATGATCCTCAAGGTCTTGCCGTAGGTGGGGCTCTTTTCCCGTGCATCCCACATCTCGAAGTTAACCGGGAATATGACACCCGTTGGGCTGAACAGGCCGGTAGAGAACTTGTTCAATGCCATCACGTAGGAGTTATCCGGGCTGATGGAAATATGGCCCGTTCTATAGTGAGTTGGGATTTCGTCAACCACCTCAAGCTTTGCGTAAGATACCTTCACGTTGGCATCGGCCACGAAGCAGCTCTCATAGACGTACTTGGAAGTCAGGCCATCCGGGCTATCGATACCAGCCCTGTAGGAACCGCCATCCTTGTTATACACGTCCATCACCGAGTGCAGAGGACCTGCACAGGTTGGGATAACTTTCTTTACCGCCAGCTTGTCCACATCGATGACAGTCATGGTTGCCGAGAGCTTGTCGCTCACTACCACCATGGTGCTTTCCGGATTGATGTCGGTACCATGCGGGTTCTTGCCTACCGGTATTTCCTTGATCAACTTGAAAGGACTGGTAGAAAACACACCCACGGTGGAATGGTAATAATTACCCGCAAAAACATACTTGCCATTCCTGGTTGCATCAATATAGTCCGGAGCGCTCGGGGAAGGACCCCAGTCAATCACTTCGGTTTTGCCTGACTTGATCTCGGTCTTGGCCATCTTGCCGCTGTACTCACCCGTTGAAAACAGGTGTTTGCCGTCGGTGCTCAAGGCAATATGGTGAACCCCGAACGGGAACGGCAGCGCGATTACTCTTGCCAAATAGCCTGTTTGAAGATCGAACTCGCAAATCGTGTTGGCGCCCTTGTCGTTCAGATAGACGAATTTGCCATCCGGCGTACCATTCTTGTTACCTTTATTGGATCCGCCGAATGAAATTTCGTGCGTGTCGACACCGCAATCAATGTGGCGATAGGTCTTGAAACTGGGAATACCGATAATCGCCATCTTGCCGTCCACACCGCCGGACGAATACAGGATCATCGGATCAATGGTCGGCGTATCCTTGCCATCCGGAACCGCATTCTGCCATCCCGGGATCTGCAAAGAAGGATCCGTCGCAGCATTAACTGCACCCGACATCAAGCAACTCATTGACAGAGCGCTCACCATAAGAAACTTATATTTGTCTTGCATTATTACCTCCCTGTACGCAACTACTTAAAGATTAGGATAGCGCAACATTGACGCCGACCTTCAACCCAGATTTTACTCAGGTACCACGACTGCCATACTGCTCTACTGCTTCAATACTCATTACCATAATCGTTACATCAAACGCGGGCGCACTTTAAGTTCAGCTTGTTCATGCCCCGACTCAACTCCTGCCAGCGCCGCTCTTACAACCTCTTAAAAACCTCGGCTTGCTCGTCACTTCACCACACCCATCCTGCGGCATTTTGACGCATGTGACATTTTGACGCAGCCTCATGCGAATAATTACATCACCCAAGCCGCGCATGCTTGACATAGATCAAAAAGTTTGGACAAATTTTGCGGTGAACATCACTTATCCGGAACTATTCATGATCACCGTAGTCGTCGCGCCCTGATGCTGCTAACGATAGTGCCGGAATAGCCAATCCAAACATAAAGACGCAAACGATGAATGGAGCCGCTCATGATTCGACTTGCTCACCACGAACGGCCATTCAGGAAGCAACGCTAACTGGGATGCACTGCGCCAGAATGGTTTGGGGGCTAGACTTTGCCAGATTTCTGTCCGCCACGAACTGCGCCAATGGCAAACACAACCGCCCCCAAAACTATGAGCAAGAGAAACTCATAAGCAGGCACTCCGCCGCGCAAGGTCAGCAAGCTGTCCAATACGCCCAGCAACATCAGGATAAAGCCCAATAATCTGGTCTTTACCCCCCTGTTGCTGATCTCGACTTCTTCAACCACGATACTCATTTCTGGTCAGAACTTCCGGAGCTGGCCGCCTGGCCAGCGCTACGCGCCCACCAGAGCAAACCACCCAAGAACAACAACATAATCACCAATGCCGTAACAAGCGGCTTGGAGCCGGTTGCCGGTTTCAGCAACATCCAGTACCAGGTGGTCATGGTGTGCTTGGAAGCCTTCTCGCTGAAATTGCTGCCATCCCAGGCAGCGAACGCGACAGGAATAAACTTGCCCTCGACAAACTGGATATCCTTGTCTGCTGCAGATGTAGTGAGTGGCCGGGATATCACCACCTTCCAGGTTCCGTCGTTATAACTCGCCTTGGACATGAGCCCGACTCCAGCCGCGTCACGCTTTTCGATCTCCTTGAAGCCTTTGCTGTTGAGAAGATTGACCGCTTCCGGCGCGCTGGTTGTGCCGCTCTTCCAGTGCCAGATATTCACCGGATTCGCCGCATCACCCATGCCGAAATAAGGTTTTTGCATTTCTTTCGGGATCACAACGGGCAACTGCACTGCGACGCCATCCTCAGCGATAGGCGCATCGGCAAGCTTCTCCGCATCGCCGTCTCCGGGAATGCTCTTGGTGCGATCATCCCACTCCAGCAGCATCGCAACCATCTTGTCGTTGTACATGGCGCGCACCGTGATGGTGTCATTGGATGGCCTGAAATAACGCTCCCCACCGATAAGCTGCGGAACAGATAAAAAGTGGTCGGTATAGAGGCTTCCCAGCGCTCGTCATCCGGAGTATTGGGCAATTCGCCCTCTACCATGTCCGCCTTGATTACGGTATTTTCCGCATTGACCTTTTTATCGGTCTTGGCCATGGATGCCACATAGTTGGCTACATGCCAGCGCTCCTCGACAGCAAGTTTCTTTTTGCTGCTAGGATCGGCGAAGGATGGCATCTCGGTGCCGGGAATGCCGGTGGAAATACGCGTAAAAATATCTTTCGGATCGTTACTACCGAGGAAAGTCCATGGCTTGGTCAGGTTGCGTGGCCAAGTACGCTCACCGGCATCTCCTTTGAGCCGCTTGGAGGCGCTACCCTTGCCGGACTTGCCATGGCATTCCACACAGCGATCACCATCCTCAAACAGCTGCTTGCCTTTCTCGATGCTCTCGGCAGAACTTGCGATCTGGGTACCGTAATCAACCTGCTTTGCGGGTGGCTTGTCGAAACCAGCAAAAGTCTTGACATAAGCCACCAAATCCCACATATCCTGCTCGGAAAGTATATCCTGCCAGCCTGGCATGGCGGTTCCCGGCATGCCGTCACGTATCATGCGAAAGACGTCATCGTCGCCAGGCACCATTTCTTCAAAATCGGAGGTTTTGATTTTATAGTTGCCGGACGTAAAGTCACGAGGTGGCGGAAGAAGCCGTTCCTTGGCTGCGCCCGCACCGTCACCTTCATCTCCGTGACACCAGGTGCAACGCTTGTCGTATATTTCCTTGCCTTTGTCAGCAGTACCCGGCTTAGCCATTGCTGGCCCTGCCATGAATAACGCTGCACAGAAGGTCAGGAGTGTCAGTTTAGTTAAATGAGTCATTGTTATTCCTAAGCGTCGGTTATTCATGTGCCCACGACCTTGGCGCCCTGCCAGTGTAGTCATACAAGAACAGGATCACCTTCCATATCTCATCTTCGGTCAAGTAGTTTTCCCAGATAGGCATGGACGAAATCCACGGAGCAGCTTCCTCAGGCAATCCCGGACCGCCTGTGGCAATACGCCAGAACAGGAATGACTCCTGCAATTGCGCGATGGTGCCCACGTCCTGGAAGTTAAGGGGGGTTGGGTTCAGGCCCGAGGCGTAAGGCCCCTTGCCGTCCAGTTTGTCGCCATGGCAATACTGGCAATTCTGGATATAGACATCGCCACCCTCTTTGACCATGCCTTTAAACTTTTCCGGATCTTCCTTCTGGAATTTACGATAGGGATTCTCCAGGGTTGCCAGGTTATAACTCT